>JANNPJ010000225.1:0-6164 GCA_031400005.1 Kineosporiaceae bacterium
GCGCTAACACCTGTGCCGACCCCCAATTCGGACGGTTGATGAACAAACGAGGTTAGATGGGGGAGCTCACGGGCCCTTCTTTGCCGCTGATCCGGCCGGGGTGATCCGGAAAACCGGGTACTGGGTCGAGATCTCGGCGAACTCCTCCTCTGGTGCCTTGTGGTCCACCGGGATGTGCGCTCGGGCCCCGGGGGCGACTTCCAGATAGCGGCGCAGGATCGGAGCCCGCCCGGCTGGTTCAACCTCGACGAGGTGCACCTGTTCGCGACGACCGTGCTCCAGGATCACATCACCGTTCGCGGCCTGGACATTGCGCACCCAGTTCGTCCGCTGACCCAGCATCGACACCAGGTAGCGTTCACCGTGGTAGCGAGCCTCGACCAGCGGGACGGCCACGCTCTGGCCGGTGCATCGACCGGGAACCCGCAGCGTCACCATTCGGCTCGGCCCGATTCCGGCCGATGCCAGCTTCGCCGAGAACGAGTTCAACGTGCGCGCCACCCGGTTCGGCCGGGCGCCGCGATACATCCAACGATCGAAACGATGGTTCTGCCGAGCGGTCCGGTTCACGTTCATGTCGGTTACCTCCACGATCAAGATCCACAAGGCGGTTGCCGCATGGGCAATTCACGATTCGACTCTCGTTAGCGCGGCCATGGACGCGTCGATGAGCAGTCTTCGTCTCGACTGGCGCCCTGCAATCAGCCTCACTCGGCCAGCAACACCGACCTCCTCGGGCCGCGCCTCGGTTTTCACCCTCGAGGGACCGGCCCGGATCCGGGCCAATGCCGTCACGCTGTGGGTATTCCCGATATCGTCGTTTGCCGACCGTAGCCATGGACAGGGTCCAAGGTCCTGGCTGACCGAGTGCCTGTTCGCCGATGAGATCCCGGTAGGCTGTCTCAGGTGACGACTTCCCGATTGACGACGGACTGAGCCTCGGATGTCGCGGCTTCGCCCGGCCTGGGGACGATCAGGACCAAGGGTGCCGCAACCGGGATCTGGACGCGCGGGTATCGACGTCGGTAGGCATCGAGAGACGTCGGATATTCGTGGTCCTGCGGCCTGAGGACCCAGGCGTCCGCCGGCCGCCAATCACCGGCGCGAAGGAACTGAACGCGGGCTGACTGAGCGAGATTACGCCACCACCGTTTGCGGGACGGGTTCCCGGGGAACACGACGGTGCTGCCGCCGTTCTGTGCCCCCATCACCACCAAGGAATGCCATTCTCCGGTCACGTTGCCGCGCACCTTCAGCCCGATCATTCCGGCCGGGACGATGTGGCGGCGCCACCTCGTTGTCATCACTGCGAGTAGGAACCGGCCGACGGTGGAAGACCCTGTCAGACTCGATGCGGACCAGCCGAGGATGAGGCCCAACGTCGCTCCAGCTACCAGACCTGTCACCACGGCGAGGGCCAGGACGGCGACGACCGGCCAACTCTCATCGGGCGCCGTGGCTCCGGCGAAGATAATCGTCATCGTGGGTGACCAGGCCAGGACGTTAGCCCCGATCCATCGTCCGGGATGGGCAACCCGCCCGCGCAGGACGAGGGCCTGAGCGCTACCGAGAAGCCCTCCGAGCACCGCACCCATCCCCAGCGCCCCGGCGAGAATCACCAACGCGGGCGGCTGGCTCGCGTCGGGGGTGGGCAGCGCGGACGGCACCGTGCCCGCGGCCCATCCCAGCCCGGCGACCGCGGTGGTGACACCAATCCAGGTCCGCACAGACAGCTGACCTACGAGCCTGTTCACGAGATATCCGGTGGCCAGGCCGACGGCCACACCTTCGACGATGCCACCGGCGGTAGCCAGTCCGACCGCCCCGGCCACCTGCCCCGCACCCTGTGGATCGGGGAGGACCGCTTGGCCGACATGAGCCGCGGCGGCTGCGGTCGTCATTCCGGCAGCCTCGGTGATCGCCAGCAGCATCACCCAGATTCTTAACTGAGGGGGGCGGTTTCGCTTCAGAGCCATGCCAATCATTTTCCTCATCAGAAGGCGAAACACCCTGCAATGAAACAACAGTCGGCACCGGCGTCACCCAATTCCGAGTTTCGCCTCAAGCGTTGAGGAGTTACGCCCTACCGAGCCGTCCAGATCTTCAGTTTGAGCTCCGGAACGCAGATCAGGTAGAGACCTTCGGACCGCTCTACCGGGACTTACGCCCAGGGTCTTCGATCCTCGGCGACGGATCGGCGTGCGGACGAGGATCGAGCGGCCAGTCAGCCCAGGCAAACAGACCGCGAGGCCCGGCTGGATCTTCCTCTGGGCGTTCATCGACAAAGGATTCGGTCTCGGTTACGCGACCGAGTCGAAAGCAGCCTGGGTCAACGGAGGGAGCCCAACCAGCGGCTCCCGCCCTCGTCCTCCTCGCTCTGGTGCTGGTCAAGGCCGGCCACCCGATGAGCACTTTGTCGCGTCGATCACCATCGCGCCGTTGGTCTGCTGGGGGCGCTCAGCTGTTGGCGAGGTCGCGGCTGGCGAACCAGCGCAGACTGACCGCTGAGCAGCTCAGCGCGAGGAGGATCAGCAGGCCGAGGGCCCACGGTGGGGAGTGGCTGCCGAGTTCGGGAACGTGCCCGAAGAGGCCGAGGTCGATGAGTGTCTGGGGGAGCTTCAGCAGGTTGCCGAGCAGCGCTACGAAGGTGCTGTAGGCGAGGGGGATCCAGCCGAGGTAGCGCCATCGGGTGCCGGCCGCGGCGGCCAGCCCGGTCAGGCCGCTCAGCGCCAGCAAGGACGGCCATTGGCCGAAGATCTGGAGGGAGGCCTGCCCGGCGACCCGGTCGCCGTCGAGGATCTGCGGTGCTACCAGACTGGACGCTGTCGCGGTCAGGCCGAGGATGAGCAGGCAACCCAGTGCGGCGGTCGTGATCACTGCCGCGAGGGGCTTGGTCCGTCCCACCCCGGTCGCCAGGATATGGGCCAGTCGCCCGGAGCTTTCCTCGGCGGAGAGGCTGAGCACGGTGAGTACGGCGTAGATGCCGACGATGATGGCGACGATAGTGCCGATGTAGGTGAGGTAAGCGGCGGCGGGGTCGCCGGTGTCAAGCTGAGAACCCAGGAAGCCACCGTCCATGGTGCCGTTCTGGGTGGACGTCACCGCGCTGGACCCCATGGCCGTGAAGATTGCGCCTCCCACGGTCACGGCGGTGGCCCAGATCAGGATGGACCGTCCGCGCAACCGCCGTTGCAGACCGAGGATGCCATGGATGGGCAATCGGCGGCTGGTTCGGTCCGGGGCGTGCAGCAGCCCCGCGCCGAGATCGCGTCGTCGGCTCAGCGCGAGGGCAAGTGCGGCGAGGGCGGCGGCGACCGCGAGAACGGCGGCCAACGGCGCCCAGTGATTGCCTGCATACGGTGCGGCGGTGGCCCGAAGCCCAAACGGGGTAAGGTAATTCAGCCAGGCAGCGTCCTTGGCGTCGGCCAGTGCGCGGAGCACGAAACTGAGACCCAGCAAGGCGAAGGCGACCTCGCGGGTGGCCGGTGCTGACGGCAGCGCTTGGGCTACTACGCATGTGAGCATGGCCAGGAGTAGAAAGGAGAGCCCGATGGTGCTGCCCAGGACCCAGGCACCGGTCCGGTCGGCGCCTTCGGATCCGCGGGTGCCCAGGCCGATGGCCACCGCCGAGGCAGCGGTGAGAAGTGCTGCGGTCAGCGTGAGCAAAGCGAGGGCGCTGCGCAGTGGTGCATCAGGAGAGATGCCGCTGGAGCGCAGGATTTCGGTGGATCCGGCGTCCTCGGGAGAGCGCGTGGCGGCGATGGCCAGGAGGACACCCATGATCGCCGCCAGGAGGGTCAGGAAGGTGCCCATCTCCCAGGTGAACAGCTGCGTCGCGGTGCCCGGCTGGGCGAGATCGCCGTACATCGCCGTTGTTGTCGCGTCGCGTCGTGCGAGGTCGGCGGCGGTGTGACGGGCTTGGGCGTTGGGGTAGCTGGACTGGTACGCGCTACCGGTCGCCAGCGCGAGCAGGAAGGTCAGGGCCGTCCCGGTAATGATGGTGAGGCGGTTGGTGCGGGCGGTGAAACGCAGCAACCTCATCGGGCGGCCACCGCGTAGTGCCTCAGGAACAAGTCCTCCAGGGTGGCCGGGGCGCACGTCAGGTCGAGGACGCCGGCATCGGCAAGGATCCGCATTACGGCATTCACATGGATGCGGGGGACAGCGAGACTGAGCCGGCCGCCAGCGCCCAGCCCGGTAGCCAGGTCAGGGATACTTAGGCCGTTGAGCTGTCCCCGGACCATCGGCAGTTGACCGGCCGGTATCTGCGCGGTGATGGTCGAGGCAGCCAGATGCTGCATCTGATCCAGGCGCGCGGATTCGACCAGGCGCCCGTCCTTGATGATCGTCACGGTCTCGCAGAGGTGCTCGACCTGGACCAGGAGGTGACTGGACAGCAGCACGGCGCGGCCCTGCTCGGCCGCCTCGCGCACGCAGTTCTCGAACAGTTGCTCCATCAGCGGATCCAGGCCCGAGGTGGGCTCGTCGAGGACGAGGAGTCCGGTGCGGGCGGCGAAAGCCGCGATCAGCATGACCTTCTGGCGGTTACCTTTGGAGTAGACCCGGATCTTCTTTCCCGGGTCCAGGGCGAAGGCCTCCACCAAGCGCTTTTCGGTGGCCGGATCGTAGGCGCCGCGCAGCCCGGCAAGGGTATCGAGGACCTCCTGTCCGGTGAGGTTGCCCCACAGGGCCACGTCACCAGGGACGTAGGAGGTCAGCCGGGTGACGGCGGCAGCATGGGTGGCCGGGTCCAGACCATGCACCCTGACCTGTCCGCTGGTGGCGCGCAGGAATCCCAGCAGGACCCGGATGGTCGTCGATTTCCCGGCCCCATTGGGCCCCAGGAAACCATGCACCTGACCGGGGCCCACCTGGAAGGACAGCCCATCCACGGCCGCGAAGTCACCGAAGCGCTTGACGAGTCCCTCCACGCCGATGACGGCGTCGGTCAGGGGGTCTATCCCAGCGGCCCGAACGGCCGTTTTGACGTCGTCCATCACTATCCATTCCTCGGGAGTGCCGGAGTTCCTCCGGACCAGTGGGCAGCGGCACGTGAGCGTGGTGGCCGACTCACGGTGGGGGTGTGGTCTGGGCCAGGACGGTGCCGGTCATGAAGTCATGGAATGCCGTCGGTTGTTCCCACAGGGGTCGGTGCCCGGAGGTGGCGGAGAGGGTGCGGTGCTTGCTGGGGGCCTGAAGGCCGGCGAACCAGTCTTCGGCGAGCTGTGCGCGCCTTGGCGCCCCGTGCTGATGTGACGCTCAGCAGTCGGGCGATGCTGGCACCCGCGCTGGCTGCCAGCATCATCGGAACGATGACCAGTAAGCCGTGGAACCCGCGGCCGATCACCAACGCCATGACCCCGTAGGTGCTGACGTGCGGCCCGTCGACGGTTGGGCCACCGGTCCGTATCCGCGCCAGTTCGAACACCACGACAAAACCCGCGGGGGCAAGCAGGACTGCCCACCGTGACCTCAGCACGAAGCCTGCGGCCAGACCGACCGCCGCACTGATAGCCACCGCGGACAGGGCCTGACTGGTGGTGACCGGCCCACGCGGTGTCCACCACCCCGCGAGCAAACCCCAGCCGCAGACCAGGGCCGCCATCACTGCGAAAGCCAAGCGTTGGTCGCTCCACACCAGCGCAAACACCGCCCGCGCCCGCGCTCGGGGTCGAGGTCGCGCACTCGGCCCTGAAACGCTAGGAGTGAGATCGGGGCTGCGCTCGACGTCAAGACTTCTATTGGGCTTGGTCATGAGGAAACCTTCTGGGCGAGGTTGAGGAACGTGGGCCTGAGTAGGTCCCTCACCGCTCACCCAGAATGCGTCGAGCGGCGGGCACCGAGGTAGGGGCCAAGGTCCCCCTATCGGTCGCTGGTGGGGTCGCTTTGGCTATTGGATCTCGGATGTGGAAGACCGGAGCCGAAGGACAATAAGACCCAGTCGGTTCGTGACGGCCCAATCGTGTCGATTCCGCTGCCATGGGTGCGACCCGGCTGAGTGAGGGCGGAACCGGAAGTCGGCGCTGTCGTCCCACCTTCGGAGTCGCCGTTGAGGCGATGAGGATTAGCAGCCCAGTGGTATCGACCAGGTGAGTGTGGCTCCGCCGTGATCGCCTGGCAGCAGGGTGGAGGTGCCTCCGAGTCGTTGAGCCCGGGTGAGCATG
>JANNPJ010000130.1:0-13003 GCA_031400005.1 Kineosporiaceae bacterium
CATCTCTCCGGACTCTCCGGACAAACTCGCGAAGTTCGTCCAACGTGACAGCCTCACCTTTCCGCTGCTGTCCGACCCGGGCCACGCAGTGCTCGAGGAATACGGCGCCTGGGGTGAGAAGAACAACTACGGCAAGACCGTGACCGGCGTGATTCGCTCCACCGTCGTCGTGGACGGTGCGGGGAATGTCGAGCTGGCCAAGTACAACGTCAAGGCCACCGGCCACGTCGCCTCGCTCCGCAAGACGCTAGGCGTCTGACCCGGGCTCAACCGGGAATGATCAGGCCCGGTCGTTCGTCGTCCCAGGCCATCGAGCTGATCTTCCAACCGGTCGGGTGATGGATGAACTGGGTCGAGATCACTCCTCTCCCGGTGAACTCAACCCCGTTCAGGACGCCCTGCTTCTCGTAGGCGCTGAGGCGGTGTGCAACTCGCCCGAAGATGTCGGTGTGGGAGGTGAGCTCGGCTTCCTTAAAGGCGGTCAGCTCGCCATTGGTGTACAGCCGCCGCCGATCCAGGACGAACTGATTGATACTCAAGTCCTGAGGGACATCAGTGGTGCTCCTGATCAGCCTGCCCTCGGCGGTGAACAGGTCGTACAACCGCTCGTATTCAGGGGTGCCACCAGCTCGAAACGAGACCGCGGCGAAGAACTGCCGAAGTACGGCAGCGACCGTAAGCTCGTCAGGCGAAGGCCCAGGCATATCCCGATTCTAAGCCGTGTCCCTCAATCCGGCACCGACTGAACGGGCTCTTTTCCCCCTGTGATCGGTGGGGCGTCGTCCGGGATGAGCGGGGAAGATCCTGCCCATCGCACATGGGTCAATTCTTCCCCACTCACACTCCTGAGCCGGCTATCAGAGGTCGAAGTCTGTCGTTTCCCGCCGCGTCGGCGCCATCCTCGCCGGCCTCGTGCTGGGAGGTTCGCTCGGCCAACTCTTCCACGTCGTCACTTGACGACGAGGGATGGAACTGGCATCGGATCGCTCAGCTCACCGATGAAGCCACCATCCTCGCCGCGGTTGCGGAAGCCGAGCAGCCGCCATTGACCTTCGCGATCTCTGACCAGGCGACCGGCATACAGGCGGTCATCGGTCAGCGCCACCGCCTGGGAGACGTCGAACGGGCCGCGGACGTCGTCCGCAGTCACTGCCCAGATTCCCCCGGGAGAATCTGAGTTCAGCCGCGCGCCACTGAGTTGGTCCCGCAGGCAAGAGAAAAGCAGGACCGCACGACCGTCGACGACCTCGACCTGGAGAACTTCGAGCTGGCCGAACCCGGAGCCGGGCTGGCTGAGCGGCGGTTGTGCTTTCCAGTGCAGCAGGTCCTCGGAGCGGGCGTGGCCGACCACGCCGCGCTCGGCGACCGGGCCATGATTGGTCCGAGCGGTGATCAACATGTGCCACCCCGCGCCGTCGGGATCGGCGAACACCCACGGATCCCGCCAGGCATCGTCGAGCCACGTGGCGTCGCCATAGCGCTCGTACCAGCGGGGATCGGCGACGAGCACCGGGTTGTCCGGGTGCTTATGCCACGTGACCAGATCGGTCGAGGTGGCCACCCCGATGCTCTGGATCAGTGCGCCGTCGCGAATTGTCGTCCCGGTGTAGAACATTCGCCAGACGTCGTCCGGGCCGCGGAGCACCGAACCGGTCCAGGTGGCGATGTCATCGAAGGCAGGTGCGTCACCGCGAACCAGGGCGTCGGCTAGCCGGGTCCACTGAACCAGATCTGTCGACACGGCATGGCCGATTGAGGCGCGCAGGTGCCGGCGCTCGGGATCGTGCAAGGCCCGGGAGGCATACAGGAAGAAGAGGTGGTACTCGGTGCCGGTGTCGGCGAACCAGAAGTCCCACGTCCAAGCGTCGGGTAGGCGCAGCATAGTGATCATCGTCGCGTAGGCTCGGGTAGATTCGGAACTAATTTGCGCCGCCGTCCTGCCCTCCGCGCACCTCATCGGTCATTACCGGGGTGGCGTCGCCATCCGTACTGGCGTCGAGAAGGAGCACTGGCACATCCACGATCGTGGCGAAGGGTGTCCTGCGACGACGACAATCCTGCAATACGGTGTGTTACGACGACGAGAGGTGGCCGATGAGTGCCCAGGTAAACGGTGCAGCAGGCAAGGCAGAGGGGATGCCGCAGTCCCCGGCTGCCCTGGAGAAGGCGATCCAGGAGCGCCGTGACCACCTCGCCGCCACCATTGACGAGCTGACCACCCGGGCCAAGCCCAAGGAGATCGCTCGCCGTGGTGCGGCCGAGGTCGAACGCCGGATTCGCACGCTCACGCACGGACCCGACGGACAGCTGCGGACCGAACGGCTGGCGGCGGTCGCCGGTGCGATAGTCGTCGTCGGTGGCGTGCTGATCCTGCTGCGTCGGCGCGGATAGGACCGGAACAAGGGTGAACCCTCAGACCGACGTAGACCGGTTGCCGATCCGGATGCTGAACGATCGGCTCCTGGTTTCTCTGGACCAGGCAGCCGGCGAACGGCGCTCCACCGCCGGGATCGTGATCCCGGCGACCGCCTCGGTCGGTCGCAGACTGGCGTGGTCGGCGGTTGTCGCCATCGGCCAGCACGTCCGGCAGGTGCAGATCGGTGACCGGGTGCTGTACGACCCGGAGGACCTGGCCGAGGTGGAGTTGCACGGTCAGCAGTACGTGCTGTTGCGCGAACGCGATATTCACGCGGTTGCGGCGCCGCGGATCGAGGACGACCGCACCGGTCTGTACCTGTGACAGCTCGCCGCAACGCGCGCTACACCTGCCTGGACGTCGACGGGCCACTACCGCTGGACATGATCCGCGGTGTCCCGGCCATGCTCCGTCGTCCGCTCGGCTGGCTGGAACAGGTGGTTCGGGTCCATGGCGATCTGGTCGCGCTGCCGATGCCGCGCACGCCGGTTTTGCTGGTGAACACGCCGTCCGGGGCTCGGCGGGTGCTCCAGGAGAACCATCCGAACTACACCAAGCAGACCGTGCAGTACGGCGCACTGTCGCTGGTCGCCGGGGCCGGGCTGCTGTCTGCGGACGGCGAGCCGTGGCGGCGGCACCGGCGGATCATGCAGCCCGCGTTCCACCACGGCGGGCTGGACCAGGTTGCTGAGGCTGCCGTGACCGCGGCCGA
This sequence comes from Kineosporiaceae bacterium, assembly GCA_031400005.1. GTDB lineage: Bacteria > Actinomycetota > Actinomycetes > Actinomycetales > Kineosporiaceae > JANNPJ01. The sequence continues at coordinate 3,129 of JANNPJ010000130.1, forward strand.
CGGTCTGCGCCGGATCTGGGACGACGTCCCGGCCGGATCGATTGTGGACGCCGACGCGGCGATCCTGCGAATGATGGTGGAGGTGGTCGGTCGCACGCTGTTCGACGACGACCTCGCCGGCCTCGGGGCCCGGGTTGTGAGCGCGGTCGAGGAGGCGCTGGCGGTTGTCCTGGCCCGGGCTCGGTCCCCGCTCGGGAACGGACCGCTGGCCCGGCTGCCCTCGCCGTCCCGCGCTCGGTTGCGTCGCTCGGTGGCGACTCTGGACGAGGTTTGTGCCCAGGTCGTGGAGCGTCGGCGCCGGCGAGGAATCGGGCCTGCGGACGACGACCTGCTGGCGATCCTGCTGCGGGCCTCGGGTGAGTTGAGCGACCGGGAGATCCGGGACGAGCTGATCACCCTGGTGATCGCCGGGCACGAGACCGTCGCCTCGTCGCTGACCTGGACCTTGCACTTGCTGGCCGGGGACCCGCTGGTGCAGAAGCGGTTGCACGCCGAACTCGATGAGGTGCTGGCTGCCCGCCCCGATGCGGGCGATCCGGCCGGTGCGGGCGGTCCGAGCAGGGCTCCGCGCTGGTCCGATCTGCCTGCCCTGGCGTATACCCGAGCCGTGGTCGACGAATCGTTGCGGCTCTACCCTCCGGCGTGGGTGATCACCCGGCGGGCGGTAGGCGAGGACCAGATCGACGGCGTCACCATCCCGGCGGGCACGCTGCTGCTGATCAGCCCCTGGCTGTTGCACCGCAGGGAACAAGCCTGGACCGACCCGCTGCGCTTCGATCCGACCCGGTTCATCGGTGCACAGAGCCGGCGCCGGGAGGGATATCTGCCGTTCGGTGCGGGCCCGCGGCTGTGCATCGGCCGGGACTTCGCCCTGGTCGAGGCCACCCTCGTGCTCGCCGCCTTGCTCCGGGACCTGGCCGTCCAGCACCCTGTCGGTGCATCTGCGCCAACGGTGGAGGCCCAGGTCACGCTCCGCCCCCGCGGGGGCCTCCCGCTGCTGCTCGCTTCCCGCCGCGAAGTGGTTGCCGGTTTGTACCCAGCCAGCAGGTCGAAACCGGCAGGCACTTCGCGACCGCTCTCGACGAATTGAGGTGCGCTGTGGCTCATCTCGACCAGGAGGGCGTCTTAGCCCAGGTGAGTCTGACCTTCGAGGAGGTAGTGATGCCCTGGCCGTGGCTGGCCAGCCACCACCTTGGCGAACTTTGGGGAGCGGATGCTCCGAATCGCAAGCTAGCTCTGTACGGAACGGATGGTTTGCGATGTCATGGTGTGGGAATGGTTGCCCGGCGCGATGGATTCGCTGGTCGAAATCGAACCGTATGAGTTGATGCAGGTTGTGCACGCCGAACGGCGCTGGCCGCGCCTGGGGGTCAAAGACTTTACCGGGCTGCCGGTCCTCACTGTGTGGGGCCGGACGAGGGCGGGCCGGCCGCTGATGGTGGCTTCGCGATCGCTGGGCGGACTGGACCGGCAGATTGTGGCGGTTCGGGAATTGAGGCCAGCTGAGCTGGCGGAGTTCGAGAAGTGGGAGGCAACACGATGACAGGAGATCTGCCTGACAACTTCGATCCGATGACGTTCCTCGATGACCTGGTCTTCACGGACGAGGTGGTTGAGGATGTGCCGCGGTTGGAGCCTGGGGAAAAGATCATCATGCGCCGCACTCTGAACATGTCCTGGGATGGTCAGGTCGATTGGCGGGTCCGGCGGATCGCTGAGGCACGGGGTATGTCTATGGAGGATTTGATCGAGGAGTGGGCTGAGCTGGAGATTGCCCGCGTCGATGCGTTGCAGGCATTGGACGAGTCGCGTCACCGCGGGACCGCGGCTTAGAGGGGTTTGGTCCAGGCGAGGAGGTCATCCAGGGGCCAGGTGTTGATCACTCGCTCGGCCGGTACCTCGCATTCCTCGGCTCGTGCGCAGCCGATGATCTGCCAGTCCAGCTGGCCGGGTGCATGCCCATCGGTGTCGATCGAGAAGACACAACCGGCCTCGACCGCTTGCCGAAGCAGCCGCCGGGGCGGATCCAGGCGCTCCGGTCGACTGTTGATCTCCACGGCGGTGCCGTGTTCCTGGCAGGCGGCGAAGACCGCGGCGGCATCGAACTGGGACTCCGGTCTGCCCTTCGGATTGCGGCCCTCGCGTCCCTTGACCATCCGGCCGGTGCAATGGCCGAGAATGTCGGTGTTCGGGTTCGCGATCGCGGCCAGCATCCGCTGTGTCATCTGGTCGGCCGGCATCGCCAGCTTCGAGTGCACGCTGGCCACCACGACATCCAGCCGGGCCAACAGCTCCGGATCCTGGTCCAGAGTGCCATCATCCAGGATGTCCACCTCGATCCCGGTGAGCATCCGAAACGGCGCAAGCTGCTGATTGATCACGGCGATCACGTCGAGCTGGCGGTGCAACCGCGCGGCGGACAACCCATTCGCCACCTTCAGTCGCGGCGAGTGATCGGTCAGCACCAGATAGTCGTGCCCGAGTTCCTTTGCAGTCCAAGCCATTTCGGCAGGCGGGGAACCGCCGTCCGACCAGTCTGAGTGACTGTGGCAGTCACCGCGCAACGCCGCCCGCAGCCGCTCACCACCGGTCGCGAGCCGAATCTGGGCCTCCGCCTCGAGGTCGGCCAAGTACGCCGGAACCTGCCCGCTCAGCGACTCCTCCACGACCGCAGCCGTGCGGTCGCCGATCCCCTTGATGGCCCGCAGCTCCCCGTCGGCCGCGGCCTTGCGGACCTCATCCGGGCTGAATTGCAACAGTGCGGCGGCGGCCGCGCGGAACGCCTTGACCCGATAGCTGGACGCCAAGGAGCGCTCCAGCAGGAAGGCGATTCGGCGGAGATCCGCTACCGGATCCCGGTCTCCGTGTTCAGTGGCACCCATGCTGACATCCATGCCCTGCAGTCTGCCCGGTGAGTAGCTAGCTTGTAGGGTGACCCGCTGCCGTTTCTCTCGGCGTGGCGTCAAGCTTCGTTGCATGTGGAAAGGGATCTGATGGGTCTGCACCAGGAGTCACCCTCGGCCGCTCAGGCCTTCAGCGCGATCTATCACCGTGAGCCGGAGGGTGTCTGGGTGGCTCCGGGGCGGGTGAACCTGATCGGTGAGCACACCGACTACAGCGGTGGGCTGGTGCTCCCGATGGCTTTGCCGCAGGTCTGCACGGTGGCGGCGGCGACCCGGGACGACGGCACGTTCTCGGTGTGTTCGCGCCAGCAACCGGATGGGCCGGCAGGCGCGGTGACCGCCGCGGTGACCGCTGTTCCCGGACAGGTGCAGGGCTGGGCCGCCTACGCGGTGGGCATCGTCTGGGCACTGCGCGAAGCCGGTTACCACATCGGTGGGGCGGACGTCGTCCTCGATTCGACGGTGCCGATCGGGGCTGGGCTGTCCTCCTCCGCCGCCATCGGGTGCTCGGTGGCCTCGGCGCTGCGTGACCTGTTTGACCTCCCGCTGAGCGGCTTGGAGCTGGCCGCTGTCGCCCGGCGTTGCGAGAACGAGTTCGTCGGTGCTCCGACCGGGGTGATGGATCAGGCCGTGTCGATGATGGCTCGCCAGGGTCACCTGTTCTACCTCGACACTCGCTCGATGCAGATCGAGCACGTGCCGTTCGCGCTGGACAAGGCCGGCCTGACGCTGCTGGTGATCGACACCCGGACCGCGCATGAGCTGAACGACGGCGGTTATGGGTCTCGCCGGAAGGCGGTCGAGGACGGCGCCCGGTTGCTCGGGGTATCCGAATTGCGGGACGTCGACGACGCCGACCTGGCGATCGCGCTGACCCGGCTCGACCAGGCTGGAGGTGCCGAAAGTGCGGTGATCGCCCGTCGGGTCCGGCACGTTGTTACCGAGAATGCCAGGGTCCGGGCCGTCGTCGAGGTGCTTGAATCGGGGGCCGACCCACGCCAGGTCGGCCCGATCCTGACCGCCGGGCACCACTCGTTGCGCGACGATTTCGAGGTCTCCACCCCGGAGTTGGACGCCGCGGCGGAGGCAGCCGAGGCAGCCGGGGCGTACGGCGCCCGGATGACCGGTGGCGGGTTCGGCGGTAGTGCGATCGCGCTGGTGGACACGGACGCCGTGGACGAGGTGCGGGCCGCAGTGGATCGGGCCTATGCCGAGCGCGGGTTCCAGCCGGCCGCGTTCTTCAGCGCAGTCCCGGCGGCAGGTGCTCATCGGTTGTTGCCACCCGCGGCGTAATTCCCCGGCCAGGGTGGGGGGAGTCACGGCATGGGGCGATTTGCGACCCCGCCGCACCTCCTAGGATCACCGGTATGGCTACCAGTACGGAACATTCCCCTTACCCGACGGCCAGTCCGCTGGTCGCTCTCGACGTCCACCGGCGCAGCGGCGGAGTCGTCGAGGTGACCCTGCTCGGTCCGGGTAAGGGCAATGCGATGGGCCCGGATTTCTGGGCCGAGGTGCCGGTGCTGTTCGCTGCGCTGGACGCGGACGACTCGGTCCGAGCGGTAGTGATCACCGGGTCCGGGGCGAACTTCTGCTTCGGTTTGGACCTCGGTGCCTATGCCTCCCTGTGGGGCAGCATGCTGTCCGAGGACGGCGGTCTGGCCCGGCCGCGAACCAGGCTGCACGACCAGGTCCGGACCATGCAATCGGCGCTTGATGCGGTTGCCGAGTGTCGCAAACCGGTGGTTGCCGCGATCAGTGGCTGGTGCATCGGTGGTGGGGTGGACCTGATCGCAGCCTGCGACGTGCGATACGCCAGCACCGAGGCAAAGTTCAGCGTCCGTGAGGTCAAGGTCGCGATGGTCGCCGACATGGGCAGCCTGCAACGGCTGCCGGGGATCATCAGTGATGGCCACCTGCGCGAACTCGTGCTCAGTGGCAAGGACATTGACGCCGCTCGGGCGAACCGGATCGGTCTGGTCAACGATGTGTTCGAGGACCCGGCCGGGGCGTTGGCCGCGGCCCGGGAATTCGCCACCCAGGTGGCGGGCAACCCGCCGCTGGTGGTCCACGGGATCAAGCAGGTGCTGGACGTCGAGCGCTCCGCCCGGGTGGCCGCCGGGCTGAAGATGGTCGCCGCCTGGAACGCGGCCTTCCTGCCGTCGGTGGATCTGGCTGAGGCGATGGCAGCTTTCGGCGAGCGCCGGGATCCCACGTTCACCGGTCGCTGAGACCCGTCCGACAGCACTCTTCGCCGTTCGTCCAACTCATCGATAGCACCTCAGAGGAGACCGAGAACATGCCCAGTCTGACCCGGACCGGAGACGTCTTCGTGCTGGACCTTGGCGACTCCGAGAACCGTTTCCACCCGGACTGGATGGCGCAGGTGAACGCGGCGCTGGACGAGGTGGTCGCCACCGAGGGCCCGCGCGCCCTGGTCACCACCGCGACCGGCAAGTTCTGGTCCATCGGGCTGGACCTGGAGTGGGTCTCCGGCAACACCGACAAGTTCGCCGAGTACGCGACAAACGTGCACGAACTGCTGGCCCGGATGCTGGAGCTGCCGGTGCCCACCGTGGCCGCGCTGCAGGGACACACTTTCGCAGCCGGGGCGATGCTGGCGCTGGCCCATGACTTCCGGGTGATGCGCGCGGACCGCGGCTTCTTCTGCATGCCCGAGGTCGACATCCACATCCCCTTCACGCCCGGGATGTCGGCGTTGATCTGTTCTCGGCTGCAGCCCCAGGTGGCACATGAGGTGATGACGACGGGACGCCGCTACGGCGGCGCGGAGGCGTTGGCGAGTGCGATCGTCGACGCCACGGCCGGGGACGGCGAGGTACTGAAGGAGGCGATGGAGCGAGCCGCCGCCCTGGCAGCGAAGGCCGCCCCGGTGCTTGGAGCGATCAAGACCGGGATGTACGGGCCGGTGCTGGCGGCGCTGCGCGAGCCCAACCCGGAGCGGTTCTCTCCGGTCGGATAATTCCCGCCCAAGTCTGTGTAAAGCCTTTGCTGTGGCGAGAAAGCGCAGGTCAGTGCTGACACAGTGACGTGCAACGTTCCGTACCGGCTGCTACGTTCGTTTGGCCCTGCATCGAAATGATCCATTCTCGGGGAGCTATGTCGATACACCGAACGTCTGGCTTCAGGTCGCGCCGCGCCTTCTGGTACCTCGTACCACTCGCCGTTCTCACCGTTGTCGGTCTGGTCTTCGGCCGCTCGCTGCTGGGTTCGACGTCGGAGGTGCTGGCGTCCGGGCCGGCCGCGACGACGTCAGCCGCCGTCTCGACCACCGCTCCCGCGCCGGCTCCGACAGCGGTGACGGGGACGGTGGCGGTCTCGCCGATCTCGAGCCGGGGGGTCACGAAGGGTGCCATGGCGCTGGCCAGCACGAGCAGCGTGCGGATCAAGAACGCCAAGGCCAAGGCGGCCGAGAAGCCCAAGGCAGTCAAGAAGAGCACGAAGAAGCCCGCCGCAGCGGTGACTCCAGCGCCGGCCGCCAGCCAGCCTGCTAGCGAGCCCAGCGGTAGCGGTGCCAGTGCGGCGGCGCCGACCGAGGCCGGCTTCGCCGCCGAGGTGCTCACCCTGACCAACGCCGAGCGGGCGAAGGTCGGCTGCGGGCCACTCGCCCTGAACAGCAAGCTGAACAGCGCTGCTCAGGCGCACAGCGCGGACATGGCAACGGCCAACTACTTCAGCCACAACAGTCAGGACGGGCGCACGCCGTTCGACCGAATCAAGGCGGCTGGTTACGCGTTCCGTGCTGCCGCCGAGAACATCGCCGCCGGTCGCACCACCGCAGCCGGTGCGATGGATCAATGGATGAACAGCCCTGGGCACAAGGCCAACATCCTGAACTGCACGTACACCGAGCTCGGTGTCGGATATGCGCCGGGGGTGAACGCCGACTACGCAGGCTACTGGACCCAGAACTTCGCCAAGCCGCTCTAACTGCCTCAGCGCACGGCAACTATCTAGCCCACGTTGGCTCACCAACTCTGGGCGAGGCATCCAGCGAGCAGACCTCGGCGTTCTTTCAGGACGGCCAGGTGCATTTTGGACCACGGCCGAGGCACAGTTGCGTAAACTAATGTGTCGCGGGCCGCAGCTGTCGGTCTGCTGCGCACCAGAGCCGTAGGGCCTGGAAGACGACTGGGCCGCGGAGGAGTGTGATGGCGGAGCCGACGATGCACATCGGCGAGGTCGCAGAACGCATCGGCCTGTCATTGCGAACCATTCGATACTACGAAGAGGTCGGCCTGATCGCTCCCTCCGCCCGGACCCCGGGCGGGTTTCGGCTGTACACCGAGGCAGATGTCACCCGATTGCAGCTGATCAAGGACATGAAGCCACTCGGGTTCAGCCTGGACGAGATGCGCGATCTGCTCGGCGTCCTGGACCGTCTGGACGACAGCACGGAGACAGGCGCACATGGCCATCTGATCGAACGGCTGGCGATGTACCGGGTGGCGGCCGACGCGCGCTGCGACGCGCTACGCGGGAGGTTGCGGATCGCTGAGTCGTTCGCGGGCACCCTGCGTGGTCGATTGGCAACCCACAGTGAACGAAGTTCGTAGACAGCCGGATTGGAAAGCGGATCGGACAGCCGGATTGCTGGACCGGCGGGTCCCGCCGTCCGAGCTAGGTACCGTCAAGAATCGTCTTTTCGGACGCACGCCGGACCAGTCGGGTGCCATCCGCCTCGGGGTTCAGGAACAACAGGGCGATCCCGCCCAGCAGGGCGAGGCATGCGGCCAACCGAAAGGTGATGTCGAAGCCGATCGACTCATTGCCGGCCAGGTCGAGCAGCCGGCCGGTGGCCCACGGGGAGGCCACCGCCCCGAGCGAGGAGATCGCGCTGCCGAGGCAGAGGGCAACCGGCCGCCGTTCGACCGGCACCAGATCGGCCACCGCCGAGGCCACCAGCGGCACCAGCGCGATCCCGGCGCCGAAGGCAATGGCGACGCTGATCAGCAGCAGGTACCCCTCCTGGCCGAGGGTGATCGTGAAGAGTGCGGTGGCGGGGACCACAGCTGCCCCGAATCCGAGCATCGCATAGGTCGAGTGGCTGCTGAAGCCCGCCCGTCGGCGCCGGTGGGCGAGGTACATCACGGTCGGAACGGAGATCACCGCCACCAGGCTGGGTAGGCCGATAAGGAAGCCGACCGAGGCCGAGGAGTAACCAGCCTCGTCCTCCAGGAAGGTCGGCAACCAGGACAGGCCGAGGCCGAGACACCATTGACCGGTGAATCCGGCGAAGGTGGCCGCGATCCAGGTTGGGCTCAGCATGATCCGGTGGATCGGGACGGACTCCGGATCCGGGACCGAGATCCCGCTCGCGGGAGGGGCTGGCACAGCGGCCGATTCGCGGGCGGCATACGGCCCTTCGCCGCCGAATCGCAACCAGACCAGGGTCCAGATCAGGCCGAGCGTACCGAGCAGGCCGAAGGCCCATCGCCAACCGGCAAAGGTGATCACCGCAGCCAGCAGGGGACCACCGAGGATCACCCCGAACGCGCCGCCGAGGGTGATCACGCCGGCGGTCGTGGTCCGTCGTTCCGGTGGAAACCAGGTGAAGGCAACATGATTGGCCATCGGCAGGCTTGGGCCCTCGCCTGCGCCGAGCATCACCCGAGTGACGATGAGGGTGACGAAGCCGGCCGCCGGGATGAGGATCGGTAATTGGGCGGCGGACCAGACCAGGGCCATTCCGGCGAGCAGCCAGCCGGCCGGAAGGCTCCCGCCGTACAGCCCAACCAGTAGCGTGCAGAGGCTGAAGAGCAGGTAGAACGCGCTGCTGATCAACCCGAACTGGGTGTTTGTCAGGCCCAGGTCACTGATGATCGCCGGTCCGGCGAGGCCGAGCACCGCCTTGTCGCCGAAGTTGATGATCGAAAAAATGGTGAGCAGGGCGAGGATGCGCTTCGCCTCGGGTGGGGACGCCGCTGCCATCTCATCCCCTTCGGGTTTCGAAGCACCTCACACCATCCTCGACAAGCCTCTGGCGAAGCTCAAGAGGGATTCATATTGACCGTTGTGTCCAGATTTAGCTACCGTCAAGCGCAAATTGTTCCGATTCCAGGAGTGATTATGCGAAGACTTTCCGTATTCAGTGTCTCGCTGGCCGCCGCCCTCGTCGCTGTTTGGGCGCAGCCGGCTTCCGCGGTGGACAAGGTCGACACCGCAAAACTTCGCGACGCTGTCACCGTCGGTGGAATCCTCGGCCATGAGCGGGCCTTGCAGCGGATCGCCAACCAGAATGATGGCACCCGCGCCTCCGGCACACCGGGCTACGCGGCATCTGCGAATTACGTCAAGACGACGATGAAGGCCGCCGGGTACACCGTCAAGGAGCAGCCGTTCACCTTTCCGTTCTTCCGCGAACTGGCAGAACCCAAGCTGTCGCAGCTGACACCGACCGCAACCGACTACGAGACGGCCACTTTCGACTACTCCGGCAGCGGTGACGTGACCGGGACGGTGGTGCCGACGAAGGACGTCGTCATCCCGCCCACTGCCGCCCCCAGTTCGACGTCCGGTTGCGAGGCCGCCGACTTCACACCCGCGTCGGCGACCGCACGGCAGGTCGCGCTGATCCAGCGCGGTACCTGTACCTTCGAGGTCAAGGCGAAGAACGCGGTGGCCGCCGGGTACGACGCCGTGATCTTCTTCAACGAAGGCACGCCGGGGCAGCCGGAACGCAACGTACTGGTCACCGGCACGCTTGGCAGCATCGTCACGATCCCGGTAGTCGGGCTCAGCTTCGCCGACGGTGCCGCGCTCTACGCGGCCGCTCAAGCCGGACCGGTCACCGTGCGCGTGGTGACCAGCACCGAGTATGTCGCCAAGGCTGCTACCTCGAACGTGATTGCGGAGACCAAGGGCGGTGACGCGAACAAGGTGCTGGTTGTTGGCGCCCACCTCGACTCGGTGCCGGCCGGGCCGGGGATCAACGACAACGGCAGCGGAACG
>JANNPJ010000174.1:0-2000 GCA_031400005.1 Kineosporiaceae bacterium
CACCGACCTTTTCGGACCAACCCCTGTCGATTCAGGGCGTCATCGTGTGGGGGTCGCTGCCTGCGGCAACTACACCGTCAAGGACCTGATGGCCGAACAGGCAGAGGGCGGCTTCGAAGCCACCTTCGTCGCCATCGGAGCCCACCTGTCCAAGCGGGTCGACATCCCCAACCGGGACGCCTCCAAGATCGTCGACGCGGTCAGCTTCCTGCGTGACGTGGCCTCCGGCGGGCGTCCCATGATCGGGCGAAAGGTGGCCATCTACGGCGGCGGCAACACCGCGATGGACGCCGCACGAGTGGCCCGCCGACTCGGCGCGGAGGAGTCGATCATCGTCTACCGCCGCACCGAGGAGCAGATGCCGGCCCACGCAGAAGAGCGCGAGGAAGCACTGCGCGAGGGCGTGAAGATGAACTGGCTGCGCACCATCAGCTCGCTGGACGAGGGCGACCTCACCGTCGAGATTATGGAGCTCGACGAGACCGGCAAGGCACGCGGCACCGGAAAGTTCGAGACCCTCCAGGCCGACACCGTGATCCTTGCCCTCGGGCAGGAAGCAGACTCCAACTTCCTGCGCCGGATTCCCGGGATGCACTTCGAGCACGATGTCGTGCAGGTCGATCCGCGGACCCTGATGACGGACGTTCCCGGCATCTTCGCCGGCGGCGACGCCGTCCCGTCCGAGCGCACGGTGACCATCGGCGTCGGCCACGGAAAGCGCGCGGCGACCCAGATCGACGCCTGGCTGGCCGGCCGCGAGACCGTCCCGCGCCCCAAGCATGACCTGGCCGACTTCGACAAGCTGCACCTGTGGTACTTCGGCGATGCCCGTCGCAGCACCCAACCGGAGCTGGAGCCCGAGGAGCGCATCACCGACTTCGATGAGATCGTCGGCGGACTGACCGACGACCAGGCCCATGTCGAGGCCGCCCGGTGCCTTTCCTGCGGCAACTGCTTCGAGTGCGACGGCTGCCTGGGCGCCTGCCCTGAGGATGCCGTGATCAAGCTCGGCATCGGACTGCGCTACCGATTCGACTACGAGAAGTGCACCGGGTGCGCCACCTGCTTCGACCAGTGCCCCGTGCACGCCATCGACATGATTCAGGAGAAGCGATGAGCCGCATCATCATCGACGGCAACGAGGCAGCCGCCTCGGCGTCGTACCGGCTCAACGAGCTGTGCAGCATCTACCCGATCACGCCGTCCTCGACGATGGCGGAACTTGCCGACGAGTGGTCGGCGAAGGGCCGGCCGAACGTCTACGGCACCGTGCCCACGGTCATCGAGATGCAGTCGGAGGGCGGTGCGGCCGGCGCGCTCCACGGGGCGCTCCAGGGTGGCGCCCTGAGCACCACCTTCACCGCATCGCAGGGCCTGCTGCTGATGATCCCGAACATGTACAAGATCGCCGGCGAGCTCACGTCGATGGTGCTGAACGTCGCCGCGCGCTCGCTGGCCGCCCAGGGCCTGAGCATCTACGGCGACCACCAGGACGTGATGGCCGTGCGCCAGACCGGCTTCGCGATGCTTAACTCCTCCAGCGTCCAGGAGGCCCACGACATGGCGGCCATCTCCCAGCTGGCCACGATGAACTCCCGGGTGCCGTTCGTGCACTTCTTCGACGGCTTCCGCACCAGCCACGAGGAGAACAGCGTCGAGCTGCTCACCGACGCCGAGTTGCTGGCCCTGGTGCCCGAGGACCTGGTGCGCGCGCACCGGGGAAGGGCCCTGTCGCCCGAGCACCCCTACATCCGCGGCACCGCGCAGAATCCCGACACCTACTTCCAGGGCCGCGAGTCGGTGAACCCGTACTACAACGCAGTACCCGGAATCGTGGACGCGGCGATGGACGCCTTCGCCGGTCTGACCGGGCGCAGCTACAACCTCGTCGACTACTACGGCGATCCCGAGGCCGAACGCGTCCTCGTGATCATGGGCTCCGGCGCACACACCGTCCGCAGCACCGTCGAACACCTCACCGCGAAGGGCGAGAAGGTCGG
>JANNPJ010000231.1:0-2268 GCA_031400005.1 Kineosporiaceae bacterium
GTAGGCGATGTCAATCAGGACGTCGTGCGGTCCGAGGTCACGACGCTGGATCGTCGTCGGAACGAGCGGATCGGTAGCCGAGGGTGCCGCGTAGGCGTTGACGGTGATCATTTCTTCTCCTTGCTGATGCGCATGAGGGCCGGCCATTCCGGCGCCGATCCCAGCATGAGCTGTTCGGCAGCCGGGGTGGGAGGCTCTCCTGGGCACCCCTAGCCCAGCCATCGTGCATCGGATGTCGAAGAAATCGGATCGGGCAGCATGTGTCCGATTCGTAAGTCGTCCGGGGTCGGTTGTTCGGAGCCACCGGGATGGATCGGCAGCCGGGTAGCCGCTGAGGCGCAGTGCGGGCCGCCTCGAAAGCCAGAGCCGTTTCTGGAGAGTGGGGGGGTCTGTCAGTGCCTCCCACAGGGTGTCCCGCCAGAGGTTGTATTCGGGGGTGGATGGCCGAGCATCCGGATGACCAGTACCACCACGCCACCCACCCCAACTTTGTCAGGAGGGTGCATGTCCGCCGAACCCGGTGTTTCCCCCGTTCCCGATCCACCAGAGCCCGCATCCTTGCCGGCCGAGTCCGCACCGGCGTTACGTCGTCGTACGTTCATCGCGGGCAGCGCGGTCGCAGCGGCCGGTGTGGTCGCGGGACCGTCGCTTCTGGACGCCGAGGCGACCGCTGTCGCACAGCCGGCCGGCGGAGGTACGAGCAGTCGTGTCTCGCTGAGCGTGAACGGCCGGCGGGTGACGACCACGGTGGACAACCGGACGTCGTTGCTGGATCTGGTGCGCGAGCACCTCGAGTTGCCCGGAACGAAGAAGGGATGCGACGCCGGCGCCTGCGGCGCGTGCACGGTGCTGGTGGACGGGCAGCGCGTCAACGGATGCCTGACGCTGGCGGTCCGTCTGGACGGGGCGGAGGTCACCACCATTGAGGGACTCGCCAACGGTGAGGACCTGCATCCCTTACAGGACGCGTTCATCGAGCAGGACGCGTTCCAGTGCGGCTTCTGCACGCCGGGTCAGATCATGTCCGGTGTCGGCTGCATCCGCGAAGGACACGCCGGTTCACCGGGAGAGATCCGGGAGTGGATGAGCGGCAACATCTGCCGCTGCGGCTGTTACGTGAAGATCGTCCGGGCGGTCCAGCAGGCCGCGAAGGCAGGGTGAGGCGGTCATGTTTCCCTTTTCCTACACGAAAGTCGCCGACGTGCGGGAGGCGGTTGCCGCCGGGCGGCGGGGTGGGCGTTACATCGCGGGCGGTACGACGCTGGTCGACCTGATGCGTGAGACCGTCGAACGTCCCGGTGCGGTGGTCGACATCAGCGCCCTCCCGCTACGCGAGATCACGACCACACCGCAGGGCGGGGTGCGGATCGGCGCGCTGGTGCGGATGTCGGAGGCCGCCGCCGACCGCACGGTGCGGGAGGCCTACCCGGTCGTCTCCGAGGCGTTGGAGCTGAGCGCGTCGGCGCAATTGCGGAACATGGCGACGATCGGCGGCAACATCATGCAGCGCACCCGATGCGCGTACTTCCGGGATGTGTCCGCCGCCTGCAACAAGCGCCAACCCGGTGCTGGTTGCGCGGCCCGGGAGGGGATCAACCGGACCCACGCGATCCTCGGCACCTCGCAGCACTGCGTCGCCACCCATCCCTCAGATGTCGCGGTCGCGTTCACCGCGCTGGAGGCGTCCGTGCACCTACTCGGCCCCAACGGCCAGCGACGGGTCGCTTTCGCGGACTTCCTGCTCCAGCCAGGCAACACGCCGGAGCGGGAGCAGGCGCTCCGGCCCGGTGAGCTGATCACCGCAGTGGAAATCCCGGCCCACGCGCGCCCGCTGCGCTCGGGCTATCTGAAGGTGCGGGACCGGCAGAGCTACGAGTTCGCCCTTACCTCCGCGGCGGTCGTGCTCCACATCCGTGGCGGGGTGATCCGGGCGGCGAAGGTCGCCGTCGGCGGTGTCGCCACCGTGCCCTGGGGGCTGCCCGCCGTCGAGCGGCACCTGTTCGGCAAGCGGCCATCAGCCCGGCTGTGGGCCGAGGCCGCCGAGCGGGCCGCGGACGGCGCACAGCCGTTGGCACACAACGAGTTCAAGGTCGAGTTGCTGAAACGGACCGTGGAACGTCAGCTGCGCGTGGTGGGAGGTACCCGGTGACCCGCCAACCCCAGATCGCCGTCGGAACCCCGCAGTCCCGAGTGGATGGGCGGCTGAAGGTCACCGGGCGCGCCCCCTACGCCGCGGACCACGGCCCGGATGACGGGGTGGACAACATC
>JANNPJ010000232.1:0-2699 GCA_031400005.1 Kineosporiaceae bacterium
GTAGGCGATGTCAATCAGGACGTCGTGCGGTCCGAGGTCACGACGCTGGATCGTCGTCGGAACGAGCGGATCGGTAGCCGAGGGTGCCGCGTAGGCGTTGACGGTGATCATTTCTTCTCCTTGCTGATGCGCATGAGGGCCCGGCCATTCCGGCGCCGATCCCAGCATGAGCTGTTCGGCAGCCGGGGTGGGAGGCTCTCCTGGGCACCCCCTAGCCCAGTCATCGTGCATCGGACAAGGTGTTGCCGGCGGCGGTGATGGTGCAAGCGAGCGCCCAACCGAACTGGTTGGTCTTCTGGTTGTCAGAGCAATGCTTCGGCGGTGATAGGGAAGTCGCGGATTCGGCGGCCGGTGGCGTGGAAGACGGCGTTGGCGATGGCGGGTGCCACACCGACCAGCGTGATCTCGCCAAGGCCTTTGACACCGAGAGGGTTGGTTTCGGGGTCGTTGCCGTTGAGGTAGATCGCTTGGAGGTCGAGGATGTCGGCGTTGACGGGGACGAGGTAGTCGGCGAGGTTGGCGTTGGTGATGCGGCCGTCGCGGGGGTCGGTGACAGTGTGTTCGAGCAGGGCGGCTCCGATACCGCCGACCATGCCGCCGATGGCCTGGCTGTCGGCGAGTTTAGGGTTGATGATCTTGCCCGCGTCGTAGACGCCGAGCATGCGGCGCAGACGCACGATGCCGAGGCGGGCATCGACGGCGACCTCGGCGAACACCGCGCCGTAGGCGGACATGGAGAACTGGTCATGCTCCGCCCCGGTGTAGGCCCCGGTCGCTTCGAGGTGGGGTCGCTGGTTGCGGGTCAGCAGCTGATGGTAGGTCTCCCCGCGGCTGGGGTCGTGCTTCGCGTGCATCCGTCCCTTACGGACGATGACGTCGTCGGGGTTGACCCTGTGCAGGGGTGAGCGGGAGTCGCTGACCGCCAGCGTGATGGCCTGGCGGCGCACCTGGTCGGAGCCGAGCTGGATCGCGGTGCCGACGCTGGCCATGGTCGTCGAGCCGCCGTGCGGCCCGGTCGGCGGCATGATCGAGTCGCCGAGCCGGAACGTCACCGTGGTCATGGTCAAGCCGAGGGCGTCGGCAGCGACCTGGGGCATGGAAGTGTAAGTGCCGGGGCCCATGTCGCTGGTCGCGGCCTGCACCAGGGCGGTGCCGTCGGCGTTCAGGCGGACATGTGCCTGGGCGGGGAACCCTCCAGTGTCGTAGACCGCGGCCGCCATGCCGGTGCCGACCAGCCAGTCACCGTCCCGCGTGACACCGGGCTTGGGGTTGCGGCGGTGCCAGCCGAACTCGCGGGCCCCGACCGCGTAGCACTCACGCAGCCGGCGGGTGGAGAACGGTAGTCCGGTTGAGGGGTCCTGGCCGGGTTCGTTGCGTAGGCGCAGCTCGATCGGGTCGAGACCGAGCTTGTGGGCGAGTTCGTCCATCGCGCACTCGATGACTTGGGTGCCGGTGGCGTAGCCGGGACCACGCATCCAGATCGGTGTGTTCACGTCCAGCGACACCGTCGAATAGATCTGCCGCAGGTGGGGCATGCTGTAGAGCACTTGCCCCGGGGCCAGCACCGCCTCGAAGAACGTCTCGTAGCTGGAGGTCTCCGCTGTGATGTCATGGACCATCGCTGACAGTCGGCCGCGCCGGTCACTGCCCACTTTCAACGCGTAGATGTACTCGGGCCGGAAGCCGGTCCCGAAGTACAGCTGACGCCGGGACATGACGAGCTTGACCGGCAGACCGATCACCCGGGCGGCCAGCGCCGCGATCGTGGTGTGCGGCCAGGCGCGCAGCCCGTTGCCGAACGCGCCGCCGACGAACGGCGAGATGACCCGCACGGACGGCTGCGGAATGCCGAACACGGCGGCGATTTCCTGCTGGGTGCCGCCCACCACCCACTGGGTCTTGTCCCATAAAGTGAGCTTGTCACCATCCCAGCGAGCGATGGTGGCGTGCGGTTCCATCGGGTTGTGGTGGTTGCGGGCCAGCCGGTAGTTCAGGTCGAGCCGGACCGGCGCCTGCGCCTGCGCGGTGTCGGCGTCTCCGCGGGCGTAGCGGCTGAATTCCTCGGCCGGGGCCCGGGTGAGGTCGGTCGAGGGTGGCTCGGCGGCGTAGGTGAGCGTGACCAGGCTCGCGGCGTGTTGCGCGGCTTCCAGGGTTTTGGCCACCACGACGGCGACCGGCTGCCCGAAGAACAGCACCCGGTCGTCCTGGAACACCCGAAGCCTGGTGCCGGCCGGGTTGTTCGACCCCGGATTGTCTACATAGGGCAATCGGGGCGAGTTGCCGTGGTGGATCACTGCCAGCACGCCGGGCTGCGCGAGCGCGGTCCGCGTGTGGATGCCGGTGATCCGGCCGCGGCCGACGCTGCTGTCCACCATGACCGCGTACCGGATGTTGTCCACCCCGTCATCCGGGCCGTGGTCCGCGGCGTAGGGAGCGCGACCGGTCACCTTCAGCCGCCCGTCCACTCGGGAGTGCGGGGTTCCGACGGCCGTCTGGGGTTGGCGAGTCACCGGGTACCTCCCACCACGCGCAGCTGACGGTCCACGGTCCGTTTCAGCAACTCGACCTTGAACTTGTTGTGTGCCAACGGTTGTGCGCCGTCCGCGGCCCGCGCAGCGGCCTCGGCCCACAGCTGGGCCGATGGCCGCTTGCCGAACAGGTGCCGCTCGACGGCGGGCAGCCCCCAGGGCACCGTGGCG
>JANNPJ010000247.1:0-1704 GCA_031400005.1 Kineosporiaceae bacterium
AAGGCGGCGAACACCCCGACCACGTTCGCGAAGAACGTGATGGAGATCGCTGTCCCGCCGGACAACCCGGCCAACATCACCTCCGTCGCGGACCTGGCCAAGGCAGATGTGAAGGTTGCCTTGTGTGCCGCCGAGGTGCCCTGTGGGGTGGGCGCTCGCGCCGTCTTCGCCAACGCCAACGTGACGGTAAAACCGGTGACCGAAGAGGTCGACGTCAAGGCCACCCTGACCAAGGTGCAACTCGGCGAGGTCGACGCCGGGGTGGTCTACGTGAGCGACGTTTTGGCGGCCGGGGACAAGGTCAAGGGCATCCAGATCCCGGCCGACGTGAATGCCTCGACCAGCTACCCGATCAGCACCCTGACAGCGTCCAAGAACACGGCCCTGGCCCAGGCGTACGTCACCTATGTGCTGTCCGCCGACGGCGCCCAGGCCCTGACCGCCGCCGGGTTCGAGAAACCCTGACTGGAATCGACCTGACTGGAATCGACCTGACCGGAATCGACCTGACCGGACCACTCCGGAAAAGCTCCACGGCTTCGCGGTCCTTCTGGGTCGGTGGGGGGTGGTTTAATCCTCGGACAGATTCATCCCGGTTCCCGCCGAACCGTTACAGGAGGCATTCCTTGTTTCGTCGCGTTGCCAGTGCCGGGTTGATGCTGGCCACGGTCGGGGTGGTCGCCGCGCTGGTGGTGCCCTCGACTGCGGCCGCTGAACCGGGCGTCACGACGAATTTTCCGGCTGCGGCTTCGGCGACGTGGTTCAAGGGTGCGGCGTTCGATACGTGTACGGCTCCGTCGTTGCGGCAGATGACCGCGTGGTCGGCGTCGCCGTACCGGGGGATCGGAGTGTATATCGGGGGCCCGAATCGGGGGTGTGCGCAACCTAATCTCACGGCTGCCTGGGTCAAGAGCGTCACCGCCAAGGGGTGGAAGCTGATACCGATCTATGTGGGTTTTCAGGCTCCGTGCGCCACCCGGACCACGTTCGATTCGATCATCCCGGCTGATGCTCAGGCGCAGGGGACCGCGTCGGCGGTGGACGCGGCGGCCTCGCTGAAGGCGCTTGGGCTGCGGTCGGGCAGCATCGCGTATACGGATATGGAGGGTTACCGCACGGGCGTGCCCGGCTGCGGCGCGGCGGTGCTGACGTACCTGTCCGCGTTCACCAAGGAACTGCATCGGCGGGGGTATCTGGCCGGGGTGTACGGCAAGGCGGCCTCGGTGATCGCGGATCTGAGTGCGGCTCATGAGTCGACGGTGTATGCCCGTCCGGACGCGATCTGGTTGGCCGAGTGGGACGGGGTGAAGTCGCTGGCCGGGTTTGCCGGGGTTCCGGCCGCCTCGTGGAGCATCCATCAGCGGGCCAAGCAGTACCTGGGTGATCATTACGAGACCTACGGTGGGGTGAAGTTGCGGATCGACAGCAATCTGCTCGATGCCCCGGTCGCGACGGTGGCCCGTTCGTACAAAACAAACGGCCGGACCACCCTTCGGAAGGCACCGAATGCGTCTGCGGCGTCCGCCGGTGTGCTCCAGAAAGGTGTCGCGCTGAACGTGGTCTGCCAGGCGCCGGGGGGTGTGGTGTCCGGTACCAAGGTGTGGAACAAGCTGTCCAGCGGGGCGTACATCAGTGACCGTTACGTCAGCACACCCTCCAAAACCGGGTACAGCAAGGTAGTGCCGCGCTGCCTGTATCCGTATC
>JANNPJ010000267.1:0-4722 GCA_031400005.1 Kineosporiaceae bacterium
CGATTAACAATCGGACGCTCTGCCATTGAGCTACGCGGGATCAGCGGGTGCTTTCGCGCCGGCTGCCGGACAGGGTGGAGCGCGGTGCACGAAGCGCGCGTTACTGCGCTCCGGGTGGCGGCCAGTCAGGCGCGCAGCATCTGACTGGCCTGCGTCGGGGTAGCAGGATTTGAACCTGCAATCTCCTGCTCCCAAAGCAGGTGCCCTACCAAGTTGAGCTATACCCCGGTGGTCCTAACGGCTGTTCTCTCGAGGCGATCTTCCGAGGTAGGAACGCTGTTTCAACGTCTGGGACAGACATCTTCCAGCGAAGTTGCAGAACTTCCAGGTGAAGCAGACTCGGCCGACTGCGAACCCCCGATCCAGCTTCGTAGCCGCCATCAGCAGCAACGACGCCTGTCGGTGGAAGACCAAGCCACCTTGGCTGAGGCCTATGCAGCAGGCGCTCGAACCAAGGATCTTGCGGTCCAATTCGAAATTCGACGCTCTACGGTTCATGCCATCCTGGAGCGAGCGGGCGTTCCACCGCGACAGCGCGGGCTGGATCAAGCACAGATCACTGAGGCCGTCGAGCTTTACCGACGAGGATGGTCGCTGGCTCGGCTCGGGGCGCGCTACGGGGTAGCCGACATGACCGTGCGGGCTCGGCTACTTGAAGCGGGGGTAGTCATGCGGCGACCTTGGGATCAATCCTGACTGCGTGCCGTGCCGCACTGAGCAAGTAGATCAGAAATGAACACCTGCAGGCTCGCCCCTCCGCGACTCACCTCGTCGCGACTGGGCCTGGACTTGCTTCCGTGGACGAGATTGCTGCGCATCGCATAACACGTCGAGAAGAACTTCACGAGATCTTGACCGTCATATGGTTTATCGCCGAGTTGCTCGGCAAGTCTCCGGCCTGCTTGGCCAATCGATTCGTTTCGGAGCGACTGCAATGAGCCGCTGAGCGAGTCCATTTCCTTCTTCTCTATACCACTACCGCTAGCCTGCGAAATGAACGAGTTCACCAGCTCTATAACCCCTGCGGATCGTGGCTTCTGGTCAATGAGCGTCTCCAGCGCCATCATCAGCATGATGAAGCGAGCATCGGCATTAGTCTCGCTAAAGGAGGCTGCATACAAATCGTATGCCAACCGCTCGACGTCCGACAGGCTGAGATCGGCATCCTTGGCGTCCTGCAATGCTTCGGCAAGGGAGGTATGCGCTCGCCCTGCGCGGACGCTGGCCGGTCCAATCATGGCGAATCGAGGTGCTGGCTCTGACGGAAACGTCATCAGCCCATGGACGTCTTGGAGCACAGGCTGCTCCGGGGTGCTCCCCGTCCATTCGAGTCCCGCGGGCGAGAATCCGCCTTGCGGCGCTCGGTCTCCGAAGTCGGCACCAACGTCGTTGCGCGCGAAGGCTGCCGTCAGCCAATCGCGCCACTTCTTGCCTGCTACCGCAGCCTCATCGTCGCTAGGAAAGCCATGACCACAGAGCTGCAGCCTACCTGGGGTATTCACCTGCGTTGATGTAGGCGGGGAGTTTTAGGGCATTTCGGGGTGTCGTGGAGGTGGAGGGTGTCCCTGAGCTGGGACGATGCGGATTGTCGAGATCTACATCAGCTCCAGTAAGGAAACACCCTCCAGGTGAAGGCTATCGGTGTGGGCACGTCCAGCGTGGACGGTGCTGAGAGTTGGTCGCAGGGCTTGTCGGTGCAGGTCGGTGGGCCCGGGACGATCGCGCATGCCGGGATCGTCCTGCCGCGTCTGCTGGCTGATCGGGTCGGGCTCACCGCGGGTCTGGGATCGGCGGTGGCCCGGGCCGGGTTCACCCCGATCCGGGACCGGGGACGGGTGCTGGTCGATGCGGTCTGCGCGCTGACGGCCGGAGCGAAATGCTTGAGCGATATCGAGGCGATGACCTCCCAGGTCGAGATCTTCGGACCCGACGGCGGCGCCTCCGACACCACGATGCTGCGGGTCCTGAACGAGCTGGCCGCCCGGCTGAACACCGACGGGCTTCCGGGACTGCGCTTGGCGCGGGTACTTTCACGGGCCCGGGTGAAAGCCTGGGCGCAGATCGTGGCCCGGCACGGGCAGCTACCGGCGGTGAAAGTCGCCGGAACCGACTTGATCCGTCCCGGCACCGGCGGGCACCCCGACACCCCGATCCTGGTGCTACGGTTGGACGCCACGTTGATCGAAGCGGCGAGTTCCAAGGCTGGATGCGCGGGAAACTATAAGGGCGGCTACGGATTTCATCCTCTGGGCGCCTGGTGTACCAACGTCGGGGACAACCTCGCGATCATGCTGCGCCCCGGCAACGCCGGATCCTTCACCGCCGCCGACCACCTCCTAGTCCTGACCGCGGCGATCGCGCAGATCCCCACCATCTGGCGCACCGATCTCCTGATCACCATCGACGGGGCCGGCGCCTCCCACGACGTCATCGACCACCTCACCACCCTGAACACCGCGCCCGCCCACGGCCGGCGAGGACGCCGGATCGAGTACTCGATCGGCTGGCCCGTCGATGAACGCACCCTGACCGGGATCGGTGAACTCCCCGAAACCATCTGGGGACCCGCCCTGAGCACCGACGGCCTCCCCGACCCGCACGCCACGGTCGCCGAACTGACCGGGATCTTGCGCCACGGCCCGAGCGGGGACCGCTTGAACCGGTGGCCACCCGACCTGCGGGTGATCGCCCGCCGTACCCGACGGCCCACCGGGCGCCCGGCGAAACCCGGACAGGACCCGAACTGGGTCTACGCAGCGTTCGTCACGAACACCCCGACCGGGCAAATCCAGTTCCTCGACGCCCGCCACCGCACCCAAGCCCACATCGAAGACAAGATGAAAGAACTGAAAACCTGTGGAGCAGAAAACCTTCCCTCATCGGACTGGGACCGCAACAGCGCCTGGCTGCAACTAGCCGCCCTCGCGACCACGCTGAACGCCTGGCTACGCCACATCGGCCTCGACCCCAACCACGCCACCGCCGAACCCAAAACCCTTCGCTACCGCCTCCTCGGCGCCCCCGCCCGCCTCATCACCCACGCCCGCCAACGCATCCTCAAAATCCCACCCGGCTGGCCCTGGGCCCAAGACCTCGCCACCGCCTACCACCGCATCCACGCCCTCCACCTCGCCTGAATCACCCCCACCCACCCCGACAACCCCCACCACCGGCCAACCCGTGGAACCCGGCGCCCACCCGAGCACCCTCGGGACCTCCAGCATGCCCAACCAGCCACCACAAGCAGCTTCCAACCCCCAATCTAAACGCTCACAAACCCTCACAGAACCATGAAAGATCCAGGTAGTACTCCAGACCGTCACGCGAGAGAGCAGCTTTCGGGACGGCTGGAAGCGTAGGGCCTCGAACTTCCGGAAATCCAAGCTCTGAATCGGTCATCCCGTAGATCAACCGAAAGAGCTGGCGGTATTCAGGACCTGGCATCTGACGATTGTTCTCCCAGCGCGTTAGTTGAGGCTTGAGAGATTCGTCTTTCGGCAGGTGGAAACCGATGCCTGGTGCTGCGCTTCTCATCGCCAGCATCAGACGCGGCTGAGACCAGCCCAGAGCCAACCGTGCCGCTTGCAGTGCCGTCTTCGGCGTCCCCGTCACTTCGTCCCCTTTCGCGCTATTCCATGATGCCTGCCATTGGTGCGAAAAGGGAGGGTGAACACGCGGCGTGTTCCCCCCTGTTCCCCCCTGTCGGCTGATGCCGGGGTCGCTTCCCACCGTTTCCTAGATCTTGCACGCAGGGTGCGTGTTGGTTCTGGACTCGAAGGATGTGGTGGTTGTGAAGCTGCTGATTGATATCTCGCGGATCACGTTCACGGTGACACGTGCTGCGGCGGAGAAGACCGACATGAATGGTACGCAGAAGTTCGACAGGAACTCGCGTGAGCCGTTGTGGACGGTCCAGGTGATGGCACTCGATGAGGCTGGCGGCGAGATGCTCGTGGTCACTACGGCGGGGGTTCCGCCCAAGGTGACTGTCGGGCAGCAGGTCGTTCCAGTTGAGCTGGAAGCCATTCCATGGGCTCAGAACGGGAAGAACGGTACGGCGTTTCGGGCGAAGGGATTCAGCCCTGTGACGTCCAAGCAAGCGGTCTGATCTCCGCTCGTTGCTCCGTGTTTTCCGGTGATCGGGTAATCGTGAGTCCAAAAGGATGTGGTTTCAATGACTGATCAGGACGTCAAGTCCGACACCTCGGATTTCTCCGGGGTCGACGTTGATGGTGGCCGGTTCGTGCCGTCGTCACGGGTGGCGGGGCCGATGACCTCGCAGCGTTTGGTGTTCACGGTGTTGGCAACGGAATGGCACCTCGATTCGGTGCTCATTTCCGTTCATGGCAGCGGTGGTGTGGAAGTCAGTCTGCACAACTGGTTCCCGGCGGAAGTCGAGAGCCTGCTGTGGCGGCTGGGGATCTCCCAGGTTCCAGAGGACGTGGTGGACCGCAAACACGAGGACGGGAAGCCGTACACGCGGATCTCCTTCTCCTGCGGTACCCATCGCTACTCCGGTGGCTTGGAAGTGACCTGGTACCGAGACGATCTCGGACTGCCCGAGGGATGGCCGGAACCCGGCGAATCCCCGTTCTGATCCTGCCCATTCCGTGATGGGGGTGTGGTGAGCACGCGGGCTCGACGGTAGACAGCAACACCGAGTCGCCGTCGAGCTCGTGTCACCACCCCTGGTTTCCGTCCCGCTGATCTGCGGGCGGCTCT
>JANNPJ010000253.1:0-13290 GCA_031400005.1 Kineosporiaceae bacterium
GGTTGCGCATGAGCATCTCTGCATCGGCGATCGAAACTCGTTGCTCATGAGGTATTTCCAGAACCGGACACCATCGCAACGAAGCTGGGCACGAGTTCACCTGGGCTGGAGAATGACGATCGGAAGCCCGATTCATACCTAGCTGCGCACTCGCGGCCAACGGACCGCAGGCGATCGCGGCCGTGGCCTCAAACGCGAGTCCATCGTGGTAGGGGATTCGGTCGCCGGCGATGTCGGCGCGCAGAGATCAACGACCTCGCACATCGGTGTATCTGATTGTCATAGTGTGTGAGACACACTATAGTGATGGGCATGACAATGGACGCGACGCTTGCAAGTCATCTGCAGGAGCTGCGGCGCGGCACGGTCGTGGTTGCGAGCCTCACTGTCCTGCGCACGCCGGGATACGGCTACTCGCTACTCGCGACGTTGAGCGCGGCCGGCTTCGAGGTGGAGGCAAACACGCTCTACCCGCTGCTGCGCCGGCTCGAGACGCAAGGCCTGCTGACCAGTTCCTGGAACACCAGCGAACCCCGACCGCGCAAGTTCTACAAGACCACCGAGCAGGGCGACGCGATCACCGAGACCCTGCGCTCGGAGTGGGCGCGGCTCGACCGCGCGATCGCCGACCTCGGCGCCGAAACCACCACCCCTGGGAGCGAGAAATGACCAGCCTTGTCGACCGCTACGTCTACACCGCGCTGCGCCGCGTTCCCGAGCATCAGCCTGCCGACATCGACCGCGAACTGCGCGCACTCCGATTCAGGAAGCGGATCCGGGTCGTGAGTGGCCGGCCGGGGAGCGGCAGCCGACGGGTCAACACTCGACGATGTTCAGGGCGAGCCCGCCACGAGAGGTCTCCTTGTACTTGTCCTTCATGTCGGCGCCGGTCTCCCGCATGGTCTTGATGGCCTTGTCGAGGGACACGTGGTGGCGGCCGTCGCCGCGCACGGCCATCCGGGCAGCGGCGATGGCCTTGACCGACCCGATGGCGTTGCGCTCGATGCATGGGATCTGCACGAGTCCGCCGACCGGGTCGCAGGTGAGGCCAAGGTTGTGCTCGATCCCGATCTCAGCGGCGTTCTCGACCTGTTCGGGGGTGCCGCCGATCACCTCGGCGAGGCCGGCGGCGGCCATCGAGCAGGCTGATCCGACCTCGCCCTGGCAACCGACCTCGGCGCCCGAGATGGAGGCATTCTCCTTGAACAGCAGTCCGATCGCGGCGGCGGTCAGCAGGAATCGGACCACGCCGTCCTCACCATAGGAGTCGAGAAAATCTCGGTAGTAGTGCAGCACGGCCGGCACGATCCCGGCGGCGCCGTTGGTCGGTGCCGTGACCACGCGGCCGCCGGCGGCGTTCTCCTCGTTCACGGCCAATGCGTAGAGGGTCACCCAGTCCATCGCCCGCAGCGGATCGACGTCGTCGGGTTGAGCCTCCAGTTGCGATCGAAGGGCGGCTGCCCGCCGCCGAACCTTCAGACCGCCGGGAAGCACGCCCGGAGTCCTGATTCCGCGCTCGACACATTCCTGCATCACCGCCCAGATGTGCAGCAGGCCACTGCGGACCTCCGCCTCGCTACGCCAGGAGAGCTCATTGGCCAGCATGATGTCGCTGATCCGCAGACCCGACTCCTTAGCGTGCGCCAGCAACTCGTCGCCGCTATGGAACGGGTAGCGGACCGGAGTGCTGTCCTCAACGATCGCCTGGTGCCCAGTTTCGTCCTGACCAAGCACGAATCCGCCGCCCACCGAGTAGTACTCGCGTCGGTCGAGCTCCAGGCCATCGGCGTCCAGGGCACGGAAGATCATGCCGTTGGTGTGGAAGTCGAGGCGCTTGCGGCGGTGCAGTACGACGTCGTCGTCCATCGAGAACTCGATCGGGTGCTCGCCGGCCAGCGTGAGTTTTCCGGCGACCCGGATGGCATCGACCCGCGGGTCTGCCGCTTTCGGATCAATGAGTTCGGGCCGCTCGCCCTCCAGCCCGAGGACGACGGCTTTGACGCTGCCGTGCCCGTGCCCGGTCGCGCCGAGCGAGCCGAACAGCTCGCAGCGGACTCGAGCGACGCGGGTGAGCAGTTCTGTCTCCAGCAACCGGGAAGCGAACGAGCAGGCGGCTCGCATCGGGCCCACGGTGTGCGAGCTGGACGGACCGATCCCCACCTTGAACAGGTCGAAGGCGCTGATGGTCATCCGTTTCCTCCCGCTATCGGCTCTTGATGTTTGGCTGATATATTAATTTTCATGACTGCTGACCCGATCGAGTTGCACTCGGTGCCGACCTCTCTGGCAGACCGGGCCTATCTCGCTATCCGCGACCAGCTGATCATGCTCCAGATTCAGCCCGGGGAGCCGATGGACGACGATCGCCTGGCGAAATCCCTGGGAATGGGCCGCACTCCGGTTCGCGAGGCGCTGAAACGTCTCGAGGGCGACCGACTGGTCGTGTCCTTCCCCCGCCGAGGCACCTTTGCTACCGGCATGGACATCGCGGATCTGGCCCACATCTCGGAGATCCGGGTTCAGCTCGAGCCGCTGGCCGCGCGGCGAGCCGCCGAGCGTGCCCCGCGCCCGACGCGCACCGAACTGGACGACCTCGCCTCCCGGGTCGAGGAACTGGACGTCGTCCAGGCCGACCGGACAGAGGTGATGCGCTGGGATCTGATCGTGCACCGGACCATCTATCGGGCCGCGACCAACCCGCCCCTCGAAGATGTCCTGATCCGCTACGGCAACCTGGCCACGCGCATCCACTGCATGTTCCTCGACCGGTTGTCCGGGATGGACATGCACGTCGTCACCGAGCACGTGGCGCTGCTGCGGGCGATCGCGGCCGGCGAGGCCGAGCGTGCCGACGACCTCGCCCGCGAGCACGTGCTCGGCTTCGAGCGAGCGATCCGCGCGGCGATCTGAGAGCGCTGCGCTGCGCCCGGTGCGCTGAGAAACCGGGCGGGTCAGGAGAACTCCAGACTGGCATCGACAAGCCAAGAGGCCAGATACCCGGCGAACGACGACCGGACCAGGACGAGATAGTCGTCACCGGCCTCCCCGAGAGCCAGCAGCACGACACCGGCCTGGCCGAGCGTGGTCTGCGCACTCGCGCCCCGGCCGAAAACCCGCGGGTGCAGGTCGATCGAGCAACCCTTGGCGAGTACGTCGCGGACCCGGGAACCGTTCAGCCGCAGCGTGATCCGCTGGGCGGAGACGTTCGTTGCGGAGCCGCCCGAGGGGACGGTGGCGGCACGCAGGCGCGCCTCGAAGGCTTCTGGCGTCTCGGTGGTACTGGTCAGCAGCCACTCATCCGGCCCGAGCCAGACCGCGCGCCCGTCGTCCACTGCCACCCAGGTGTTGGGCGTGGTGGGCAGGGCAATCCCGACCCGGTCCAAAGCCTCGACCCCGAGCCGCAGATCGACCATCGAGACGAACGGTTCGACGGCAATGCCAATCGAGGCAGGCAGGCCGGCGAACGCCTCGGTCCAGGCTTGAAGTGGGTGCGTGCGGGACAGCAGATCAGCCATCGCGGCGGGCTCCTTCCGGGTCGACCAGCACCGAGCCGGTGACCTCGACGGCGACCAGGGTGCCGCTGACGGGAATGTGGACGGTATCGCCGATCCGCGCGCGGCCGCCCTTGACCAGGGCGAGCGCGAAAGGCCGCTCGAGTTCGGCGCTGCGGTAGCTGGACGTGACGTGGCCGAGCATCGGCACCGGGGGAGCGGGCAGCAGGCCGTCCACGCAGAACTCGACGATCTGCGAACCCTCCGGCAGCACGGTCTGCCGGTCCACGGGCAGCAGCCCGACCAGCTGCTTGCGCATCGGATCCTGGTTGGCCACGCGGGTGAAGGAACGCTTGCCGATGAAGTCGGGCTTCTTCTTCGAGACCACCCAGGCCATGCCCAGATCCTGCGGCGTGACGGTGCCGTCGGTGTCCTGACCGATGATCGGGTAACCCTTCTCGGCCCGGAGCACGTGCATGGTCTCCGTCCCGTACGGCGTGATGCCGTATCGGCGGCCCGTTTCCAGCAGTCGCTCCCAGACCGAAACCGCGTACCAGGGGCTGACATACACCTCGTAGGCAAGCTCGCCGGAGAAGCTGATCCGGGCCAGTCGGATCGGCACCCCGTCCAGGCTGGTGTCCCGCCAGGTCATGAACCCAAACGCCTCCTTGGAGACGTCCACGTCGGGAAAGAGGATGCCGATCACCTCGCGGGAACGAGGTCCGACGACCGGGAAGGTGGCCCACTGCTCGGTGACCGACGTGCAGTGCACGCGTAACTGCGGCCACTCGGTCTGCAACCACTCCTCCATCCAGTCGAGGATCGCCGCCGCCCCGCCGGTGGTGGTGAGCACCAGGAAGCGGTCCTCGGCCAGCCGCAGTACGGTGCCATCGTCAATCACCATGCCGTCGACGCCGCACATCACGCCGTACCGCACCGAACCCACCTTGAGGCTGCTGATCAGGTTCGTGTAGAGCAGGTCGAGCAGAACTGCGGCGTCGGGGCCCTGGACATCGATCTTGCCGAGCGTCGAGCCATCGAGGATGCCGACCCCGGTGCGCGCGGCGGCGCACTCCCGCAGCACCGCGTCCTCCATGTCCTCACCGGGCTGCGGGTAGTAGCGCGGGCGCTTCCACTGGCCGACGTCCTCGAAGACGGCCCCGGCCTCGGTGTGCCACTCCTGCAGCGCGGTGAACCGTTCCGGGTCGAAAAGTCGACCGCGGTCCCTACCGGCCAGCGCGGCGAAGGCCACCGGGGTGTACGGCGGCCGGAAGGTGGTGGTCCCGGTCTGCTGCACCGGGACGCCGAGAAGCTCGGCGGTGATCCCCGAGGTAAGGATCCCTGAGGTCTTGCCCTGGTCGTGCGCGGTCCCGATCGTCGTGTAGCGCTTGATGTGCTCGATGGAGCGCAGACCCGCGTTCACCGCGCGGGCGATGTCGGCGACCGTCGCGTCCCGCTGCAAGTCGACGAACTGGGTGTTCCCCTCCGCGCCGGAGGTGTCCGGCACCCGCCAGAGCACCAGCGGTGGGTGCCCCGCACGCGATTCGCGCGATTCGTGCGATTCGGTGGCGGCGGGCGGCGTGTCCTCGCGGGCCGGCTCGAGCCCCAAGGTCAGCAGGGCCTCGCGCCCCACCCGTTGCCCGTCGCCCAGGCATCCGGCCAGGTCGAACACCCCGGCCGCGGCACCGGACAGGGCCAGACCCGCAAGCGACTCGCCTGGCAGGAACGCCCCGAGCGCCTCGTCGTAGCGCAGCCGTCCACGGGCCTGGCTGAACAGGTGAACCGCGGGGTTCCAGCCGCCGCTGACCAGCAGCAGGTCACACTCGATGGCCTGTTCCAGGTCCGACCCGACCTCTCCGGCCGAGAAGGAGGCGACGAGCGCGTGCGTGACTCGCTCGACGCCTTGGGTGCCGGTGACCACGGCCCCGCGCCTGACCGGAATCCCTTCGCGCTCGCACGCCTCGAGGCGACCTGAGGACACCGAGGGCCGGGCGTCGACCACGGCCTTCACCCGCACGCCGGCGCGATGCAGGTCGAGCGCGGCGTCGTAGGCGCTGTCGTTCGTGGTGAAGACGACGGCCTCGCGACCGGGGAGCACGCCGTAGCGGTTCAGGAACGACCGGGCAGCACCGGCCAGCATGATGCCGGGTCGGTCATTGTCGGCGAAGACGATCGGGCGCTCGTGGGCGCCCGTCGCGGCCACCACCGAACGGGCCCGCAAGCGCCACACCCGCTGGCGCGAAAGATGCTTCGGCGCGGCAAATCCGAGGTGGTCGGTGCGCCGCTCGAGGGCCAGGACGAAACCGTCGTCGTAGCTGCCGAAGGCCGTCGTCCGTTGCAGGTGCAGTACGTCGGGGTACTCGGCCAGTTCGGCAACCGCGGTCGCGACCCATTCCATCGCCGGGACGCCGTCGAGAACGTCGGCTCCGGACAGGAGCGAGCCACCGGCCTCAGCCTGCTCGTCGACGAGGGCGACCCGGGCCCCGGCACGGGCGGCGGTGAGAGCGGCGGCCAGACCGGCGGGACCGGCACCCACGACGAGGACGTCGGCGTGATGATGGACGGCGTCGTAGCGGGCCGAGTCCGGGATCTCGGCGAGTCGGCCTTGACCGGGCAGGCCGCGGGCGGTCAGGCCGTCGTAGAGCTCGATGGTGGTGGCCAGCAGCATCGGCTCGGGGAAGGGCTCCTCGATCTGGACCAGGCCGCCCGAGTCTTCCGCCCAGGCCGCCGTGATGCCGCGAGGGCGGCCGAGTTTCACGCTGGTGGTGATCTGGTGATGGCCGACCGCGAGCAGCGCCGAAGCGAGCGTATCGCCTGGGTGACCGGTGAAAGCCTGCCCGTTGAAAGTGAATTCGAGGGTGGTGTCGCGGTCGATTCGCCCGCCCGCGGCGGTGCGGAAAGGGCCGGGCCCGGGCTCTGTCACGGTGTCCGTCATGGGGTCGGTCATGGGGTCACCGGTTTCGGTTCGGGTCGGTCGATGCGCTCGAAACGGTAGGTGGCGGTGTCCCGGACGGCGTTGAACCAGCGGCGGCACCCGACGCGGTGGTTCCACCGCTCGGCGAACCGGCCTTTGGTGTTGTCGCGGAAGAACACGTAGTGCGCCCACTCCTCGTCGGAGAGCGCAGCAGGATCCTCCGGGTAGGGCACGTGGGCCTGGCCGCCATAGTGGAACTCGACCTCCTCGCGGGGGCCGCAGTACGGGCATTCGATGAGTTGCACGGCAAGCTCCCTGCGTCAGTGGGCCACGGCGGCGGCGCCGTGCTCGTCAACGAGCGCACCGGTGACGAAGCGGTCGAGGGCGAACGGTGCCACGTAGCGGTGCGGCTCGCCGTTGGCGATCGTGTCGGCCAGGCACCAGCCGATCCCCGGGGTAGCCTTGAAACCACCAGTGCCCCAACCGCAATTCAGGTACAGGTTGGCGTACGGGGTGCGGCCGATGATCGGCGACGCGTCCGGGCTGACGTCCACCACCCCGGCCCAGCTGCGCAGCAGATGAGCACGGGCGAGCACCGGGAAAAGCTCTACCGCAGCGGCCATTTGGCGCTCAATGATGTGGAACGCGCCGCGCTGCCCGTAGCCCTGGTAGGAGTCGACGCCGGCCCCCATCACGAGCTCCCCCTTGTGCGCCTGGGAGACGTAGACGTGCACCGCGTTGGACATCACGATCGTCGGGTGCACCGGCTCCAGCAGTTCGGAGACCAAGGCCTGCAGGGGATAGCTCTGCACCGGCACCCGGAAACCGAGCATGTCGGTCAGCGTGGTGGTGTGCCCGGCGGCGCACAGCAGGACCTGGCCGGCGGCGATGTCCCCGCGGCTGGTCCGGACGCCGGTGACCCGGTCGCCGCCGGTGGTGAACCCGGTGACCTCGCAGTCCTGGATCAGGTGCACCCCGGCCTCGTCGGCCCGGCGGGCGAAACCCCAGGCGACGTAGTCGTGCTTGGCGATGCCCGCGCGGGGCTGATACGTGGCACCGAGCACGGGGTAGCGGATGTCGTCGGACGTGTTGACGATCGGGCAGAGCTTGCGTACCTCGTCCGGGCCGACCCATTCGGCGTCGATCCCGTTGAGCTTGTTGGCCTCCACCCGCCGCACGCTGTCGCGGACGTCCTGCAGGGTGTGGGCCAGGTTCAGCACCCCGCGCTGGCTGAACAGAATCGGGTACCCGAGGTCGTCCTCGAGACCCTCCCAGAGCTTGAGCGCGTGCTCGTAGATCGCCGTGCTCTCGTCCCACAGGTAGTTCGAGCGGATCAGCGTAGTGTTGCGGGCCATGTTCCCGCCGGCCAGCCAGCCCTTCTCCAGCACAGCGACGTTCGTGATCCCGTGGTTCTTGGCCAGGTAGTGCGCGGTCGCCAGGCCGTGACCGCCACCGCCGACGATCACGACGTCGTACGACTTCGCGGGCTCCGGGTTGCGCCAGAGGAAGTCGGGGTGCTCGGGCAGGTCGGCGCCGGGAGCGCGCGGGCTCACCGGGCACCCGTCAGGTTGGGTGCGTCCAGGGGTGGATCGGCCACATGCGAATCGGCCAGCGCAGCCATGCGGATCTCCTCTGCCAGGCAGCAAATGAGGGATTGGTATATCAGTTGTATGTAACTTAAGTCCGAGAGTACGAAGAGTCAAGAGAAGCAAGCGACCGCCGCGCGGATATGCCAGGGATGACCACCTCGTTTCGGGTTTGCGAATGATCCAGTCTCCGTCAGTTCGAACCATCCACCAGCGACAAAACTCCGTACAGTGTACGCTGTTACTCCAACGGCAAATGGAGGCGGCAAATGACAGGCACAGACGCGGCAGCAGCAGGAGCGATGGCGACGCAGGAAGAGCTGCAGGAGGTGCTGGACTGGTTCGCCCGGTACGACGAGTTAGTCGGGGCTGGCGACCTCGAGGGCATGGCCGACATGGCCTCCTTTCCCATCAATGAGGTCACGGACGATGCACGTGGCTATGGCCTAGCCGGAGCGTGTGACCGGGAGAAGTTCATCGCGCAGATGCGCGAGGTCATTGGCGGTGCTGGCGACATGGAGATGGTCTCAACCCGTCACCCCGTGTTTCTGTCCCGAGGGCTGTGCTTCGTCGTCACCGACGCGTCTTTCACCGTGGGCGGACATGCGACGCAGATGCGCTACGGAGACCTGCTGATGCGCACCGCCAACGGGTGGAAGTTTCAGACCATGGTCGCCGGAGGCTTGCACGACCATATGTGAGCGCACCCACCATTAGCACGGCACCGGGTGTTCCCCAACCGCAGGCGCAGGGGATATTCCCCTGCGCCTGCGCGGGACGGGCGCTTTCGGGGAGCCGGGGGAGCGCCGACCCGGCTACCGACTGCTGAGGTCAGCGGTGCTCGTTCTCGGACAGCGGGATCACCCAGGCGTGGCGCTCGGCGATCTTGCCGTCACGGATCTCGAATACCTCCGCCATCGACATTCGCGCCAGTTCACCGGTCTCCCGGGGCACCCACCGCGAAGTTCGGCCATCACGGTGTTGCCGGAGGGCGGGCTGTGCACGCGGATTCCCCGGGGGTTTCGGGTATTCCTCCCGGTCCGCTCTGAGGGGCATCGGGAAAGGATGATGGTCCATGGTGACCTTCCCTTCCCGACACAGTGAGCACTCCCTCCGCAATGAGGAAGGGAAAGCACCACCTGGTGGCAACGGCGTCCAGTTCGGCGGTGCAGCATGAGGGCGCGGTACGACCAGACGATCGACGCCTCGTGGCCGGCCGGCAGCGGCTCCGGGACGGTCGGCCATCCTCGTCAGCCGGCCGAGGCCGACGTTTTCCTGATCGAGGTCGTCACCATGAGCGGCCGGGCGGCATCGGTGAAACTGCAGATGCAGCGCAACCGGGTCGAGGTCTGGCACCACGGGCATTGCAGCGGGGTCTTCGTCCGGGACGCGTTGCGCAACTGGCTGGACGACCCGGATTCGCGCCGGCTCGCTCTGGTCGTCGACGAGGTGACGTTCAGCGTTGACCGGATGGTTGACGCCGCCGGCCGGGTGGCGATCAGCCTGCCCGACGTCACGGTCTGGACGATCGATCCGCGCTCCCTGGAAGGACTACGAAAGCGCATCTGAGGGTTCCGGGCCTGTCACCGTGAGCTGATGGGTCTCGGCGGACATCGCGGCGATGATGATCTCCACCTGGCGGTGGAAGACCTCCGTGTGATCCACCTGTCGCAGGTGTTCCTTGGCAGCCTCGGCGTAGGGATACGCCGAGGGGTCCACCGGGTGGTACACCTGCACCCACCCCTCGGAGCTGCCCTCCGCCTCCTCCTGCATCATCCGGGCGGCGTTACGGGCGGCGACCGACAGTAGCCAGACACTGTAGGCCTGGTACTGCAGCACGGCTTCGGCACCGCGCCAGCCCGCGCGGTGGATTGCCTCCAGGACCGCGTCGACGGCCCGCAGTTCGTGAATGCCTCGAGTCACGCGCCCCATGCACAGGGCGGCTGCCGCTGGATGCGCCACCGCCGCCTGCCATGCGCGCAGCGCCAGGTCGCGCAGGGAATCCCGCCAGTCCTCATGCGGGGCGTACCCGTCGAGGCTGATTCGGTCGAGTTCGTCTGCGATGGCGATCACGATGTCGTCTCGGCTGCCGAAGTGCCGATAGACCGCGGTGGGGGAGGCCGACAGCTCTGCCCCCAGCCGGTTGAATGTGAGGCTGTCAGCACCGTCGACGTCCAAGACGCGCAGCGCCGCCGCGACGATGACCTCGCGGGAGAGCGTCCCGCGCTGCAGCCGACTTTTGCCATTCTTCCCGCTCACCCGGGCGGCCCCTTTCTGTTGACAACGCGGCGACCCGGCACCGCCGGAGGCTGTACTTCGACCCCAGTGTGCCCAGTCTGGGCATATCGGTGCCCGGTGGCCCGGCGAAGAGCCGTCGAATATTCCAAGTGAATGCTATTGACTACAGCATTCACAAGGGAGATGCTTCCGGTGTCACGAAGATCTCACCGGTCCGGACGGTATGCGTCGCCGACATTGGCGCCGATACCCAACGAGGTGAGCGGGGCCAAGTGGGACTCCCACTCGACCCGGCCTGCCGTCCCACCTGGGCCGCCGTCGCCGAGCCCACCTCTTCCAGGAGTATCCGTGCGCCCACTTTCTTCCACGGCCGTCCTCACGGCGATCTGCACAGGCACCGTCCTGTCTCTTGCCGGCTGCGTGACGACGTCCTCTCAAACGTCCGCGAGCGGCACCCAGAGCGACACCGACACAATCCGGACGACGATCGATGTCCCGGCCGGGTTCGACCCGGCGAAGACGGCGTCCTTACCCGACTACCTGGTTGCGCGGTACGGCTTTGACACGTTGGTGCGCAAGGACGAAGGCGGCCTGGTGCCCGGCCTGGCGACGAAATGGACGAGCACGCCGACGACCGCGACATTCACCCTCCGGCAGGACGCGACCTGCGACGACGGCACGGCAATCACACCGACGATCGTGAAGAAGTCGCTGGACTACCTGGCCGCCGCCGCGACGGCGTCACCGGTGGCGGTGACCGTCTTCGGCCCCGGCAACACACCCAAGATCACCGCGGACGACAGCGCCCACACCGTGAAGATCGAGCTGCCCAACCCGAACAGCGAACTGGTGACCGCGCTTTCGATCGCCAGCACCGGCATCGTCTGCCCGGCCGGGCTGGGCGACCCGAAGGCGCTGAACGCCGGCTCGGTCAAAGGTGCCAACTCCGGCCCGTACCTGCTCACCAGCCAGCGGCCGGGCGTCTCCTACACCTACACCCTGCGGGACGACTACAAGGCCTGGCCGACTTGGCGGACGGCCGTCTCGGGCAAGCCCGCGAAGACCATCGTGTTTACCGTCTCGGCCGATCCGACGGCGACATCAAACCTCGTCCTCGACGGCCAACTCGACGTGGCGAAGATCAACGCCGAGTCCATGGGCCGGTTCCGGACCGGCGATTACAGCGTGAGCGTCAACCGCTTCTCCGACTTCTACGTCGTCTTCAACGAACGGCCGGGCACAATGTTCGCCGATCCCGCAGCGCGCAAGGCGGTCGCGCAGGCCATCGACCGGGCCACCTTCGAGAAGGTGGCCTCCAAAGGCACTGGAGAGCTCAGCACCTGGATGAGTCAGAAGGCGACGCCGTGCGCCACCGACGACAGCTCCTTCCTGATCCCGCCGAACCCGGCCGCCGCCGCGGTGCTCAAGGGCAAGAAGATCCGCATAGTCGCCCCACGAGTCATCGGCACCAACGGCGCGGGTAACCAATATGTCCAGGAGACGCTGGGCGCAGCCGGGGCCAAGGTGAAGCTCGACAACGTCGATGTCGGGACGTGGGTGGCCCGAGTGTTCGGTGCGCCGGACACCTGGGACATGACGATCTTCGCCGACCTCAACTTCGTCGGCTCGCTCGGCAGTCCCTTGACGTACTTCCTCGGCCCGACGATTGACAAAGGCGGCGCGAACCTGGGTGCCGTCGAAAACCCCGCCGTACTGAAGGGTTTCCAGGCCGCCCGGGCCGCCACCGACGAGGCGGGCCGCTGCGCCGGATACCAGAGCGCGATCCGGGCGCTGGTCGGTGACGCCGACGCCGTCCCGCTGGTCAACGACCCGTTCATCTACGCCGTGCGCAAGGGGTTCAGCGTGCAGATGCTCGGCGGAGCCCTGGACGACCCGATCCTGCGCATCACCGCCGGGAGCGCGTCATGATCGACCCTTACACCACGGTCACCGAACTCGCCAGCCTCGTCCGCGACAAGCAGGTTAGCCCGGTCGAGATCGTGGACACCTACCTCGACCGGATCGAGCGGTACAACCCAGCCGTGAACGCGATCGTCTGGCTGGACGCCGAGGTGGCGCGGGCAGCGGCCGTTCGCGCCGAGGCGGCGGTGGTGCGCGGCGACGAACTCGGCCCGCTGCATGGCATCCCGATCCCGATCAAGGATCTGCACTCGGCCGCTGGGCAGCCAAACACCATGTCGTCGCTCGGCGTCTCGGACGCACCGGCGCAGGAGACTGATCCGGACATTCAGGCTCTCCTGGACGCCGGTGCGATTCTCCTGGGGCGCACCAACTCACCGGAGTTCGGTCCGCTGACCGTGAGCGAGAACGCTCGGCACGGCAAGACCCGCAACCCGTGGAATCTGTCGTTCACCTCCGGGGGCTCCAGCGGTGGCGCTTCCGCCGCTGTCGCCGCCGGGTTCGCGCCGGCTGCGCACGCCTCCGACGGCGGCGGGTCGATCCGGGTTCCAGCGTCGGTCACCGGTCTGGTCGGTCTCAAGCCCAGTCGCGGTCGGGTGCCCACCCTGGTGCGTGGCTGGGAGCACTCCACCACGGAGGGCGCCATCACGCGCAGGGTGGCGGACACCGCCCTGATGCTCGACATCATGGCGAAACAGGATCTGCTGGGCTGGTATTCGGCCCCGCCCCCGGCCCGCGCATACTGCGCCGAGGTCGGCGCCGACCCCGGAACCCTCCGGATCGGGCTGATGCTCGACGCGCCGACCGGACTGCCGGTCGACGCGGACTGCGTCGCGGCGGCACATCGGCTCGCCGAAGCACTCGTCGCAGCCGGTCACGACGTGTTCCCGGTGACGCCGCAACTCTACTCGGTCGAGTCGATCATCGGCTTCACCCAGGTCGTGATCAGCGCCTCGGTCTATGCCATCGAGGTCGACGACGAGTCGCTGCTCGACCCGTACATCCGCTACCGCCGCGACCAGGCCAGACAGGTGCACGCCGGCGAGTACGCGCGGGTCGCTGCGAGGCTGCAGTACGAGTCCCGCCGGGTGGTCGCGCAGTGGGGCCGGGACTTCGACCTGCTGCTGACCCCGACGACCGC
>JANNPJ010000429.1:0-5999 GCA_031400005.1 Kineosporiaceae bacterium
GCCGGTCGAGCGCGAGGTTGAGCTTGAGCACGTTGACGCCGGGTTCGCCGATGAAGCCCAGCGCGCGACCGGTCGTCTCCTGATCGATCAGCTTCTTCACCTGGGCGGCGTCGATGCCGCGAGCTCTCGCCACCCGGGTGATCTGGAGCCGGGCGTAGGCAGGGCTGATCTGGCTGTCCAGGCCGCTGGCGCTGGCGGTGACCGCGTCCGCGGGCACCGGTGAGGTGGCTGGCGCGTCGCCCCGGATCGGGGTGACAATGCCTTTGCTGTAGTCCTCGCCGAACGTCGCGGCTTCGACCCTCACCCCCTGGTAGGTCGGGGTGAACGGGGTGGCAGGGACTGGTTCGTTCAGGCTGACCACTCGGGTGATCGGCCCGGTGAGGCCGTCGCGGTGGAACACGGCCAGGACGGCTCCCACGCCTGCGGGAGTGCAGTACGGCCGGGCTCCGCTGACACCTTCCAGCGTGCCGATGGCGACGCTGCGGGAGCAGACCTGACTGAGCAGGCTGGGGCTGCTGCCGTCACCGTCGGGGTTGTTCGCCTGGGCCGGGTCGCCGAGGGTGTCGACGACGCTTTCCGGTCCCAAGTTGGACGCGCTGGTCGAGTCGGGATCGTAGCCGTCCCCAGCGGCGGAGGGCCGGGACTGGACGTACTGGACCAGGGCGTTGCCGTCCTGGTCGGTGAAGGACTGCCCGATCAGGGCCGATCCCACTTCCTTGGCATCGACCGTGATCAGGGAGCCGTCGGCGCGGTCTTTCAGACCGGGTACTTGAGCGACAGCGGTGATAGCCAAGGGGTAGGCCAGGCCGACGATCACGGTCAGGACGAGGAGCAGACGCAGGGCCGCGAGGTGCTGGCCGAGCCAGGAAGGTAAGCGCATCAGGAGATCCCGGGGATGAACTGGATGAGGAGGTCGATGAGTTTGATCCCGACGAACGGGGCGACGATCCCGCCGAGGCCGTAGACCAGGAGGTTGCGCCGCAGCATCGCCGCGGCACTGGAAGGGGTGTACCGGACGCCGCGCAGGGCCAGCGGAATCAGCACCACGATGACCAGGGCGTTGAAGATGACCGCAGACAGGATCGCTGAGGTCGGGCTGTCCAGCCGCATCACGTTCAGGCTGTCCAGCCCGGGATACACCGCAGCGAACATCGCCGGGATGATCGCGAAGTACTTGGCGATGTCGTTGGCGATCGAGAACGTCGTCAGTGCCCCCCGGGTGATCAGGAGTTGCTTGCCGATCTCAACGATCTCGATGAGCTTGGTCGGATCCGAATCCAGATCGACCATGTTCCCGGCTTCCTTGGCCGCCGAGGTGCCGGTGTTCATCGCCACCCCGACATCCGCCTGGGCCAGCGCCGGGGCGTCGTTGGTGCCGTCGCCGGTCATCGCGACCAGCTTTCCGCCCTCCTGCTCGCGCCGGATCAGCGCCAGCTTGTCCTCCGGAGTGGCCTCGGCAAGGAAGTCGTCGACACCGGCTTCCTCGGCGATAGCCCTTGCGGTGCGCGGGTTATCACCGGTGATCATGATGGTGCGGATGCCCATCCGGCGCATTTCGTCTAACCGCTCGCGCATGCCGTCCTTGACGACGTCCTTGAGGTGGATGACGCCGAGCACCCGGGCCGTGGACCCGATCCGCTCGCCGACCACCAAAGGCGTGCCGCCGGAGGCCGAGACGCCGTCAACGATCTCTCCGAGCTGCGCGGAGCTGGCGCCACCACCGGCGCGAACCCATTCGGTGACCGCCGAGGCCGCGCCCTTGCGCAGTTCCCGGACCGGATGGCCGGCGTCGCCGCCGCTGAGGTCTACTCCGGACATCCGGGTCTGGGCGGTGAAGGCCACCCAGACCGCGTCCCGGAGTTCACCAGGCTGGCGTTCTCGTAGCCCGTGTTCGGTTTTGGAGAAGACCACGATCGAGCGGCCTTCGGGCGTCTCATCGGCCAGGCTGGACAGCTGCGCGGCGTCGGCCAGTTCGGAGAGGGAGACGCCGTCGGCGGGGATGAACTCGCCGGCCTGCCGGTTGCCCAGGGTGATGGTGCCGGTCTTGTCCAGCAGCAGGGTGTTGACATCTCCGGCGGCCTCGACTGCCCGCCCGGACATCGCCAGCACGTTGCGCTGTACCAGTCGGTCCATCCCGGCGATGCCGATCGCCGAGAGCAGCGCCCCGATCGTGGTCGGGATCAGGCAGACCAGCAGCGATACCAGGACGATGCCGGTCACCCCGTTGCCGTCCAGGGCCGCGCTGTCCGGTGCGAACGCCTGGACCGACTTGGCGTAGATCGCCAGCGGCTGCAGCGTGGCCACCGCCAGCAGGAAGATGACGGTGAGCGAGGCGAGCAGGATGTTCAACGCGATCTCGTTCGGCGTCTTCTGCCGGTTGGCGCCCTCCACCAGGGCGATCATCCGGTCGATGAAGCTCTCGCCCGGCTTCTGGGTGATCTTGACGATGATCCGGTCGGACAGCACCCGGGTACCGCCGGTGACCGCTGACCGGTC
This sequence comes from Kineosporiaceae bacterium, assembly GCA_031400005.1. Classification (GTDB taxonomy): domain Bacteria; phylum Actinomycetota; class Actinomycetes; order Actinomycetales; family Kineosporiaceae; genus JANNPJ01. The sequence continues at coordinate 2,497 of JANNPJ010000429.1, forward strand.
CCCCCCGGACTCCCGGATCACTGGGGCCGATTCGCCGGTGATCGCCGACTCGTCGACGCTGGCGATGCCTTCCACGACGTCACCGTCGCCCGGGATCACCTCACCGGCCTCGACCACCACGAAATCACCTTGCTGCAGGAGCGCCGCCGCGACCGATTCCTCCCGCAGGGCGGGGGCCATCGCGCCGGGCTTCCAGTTCGTGACCCGGCGGGCCATGGCGTCCTGCTTGGCCTGGCGCAACGTCTCGGCCTGAGCCTTGCCCCGGCCCTCGGCGACCGCTTCGGCCAGGTTGGCGAAGATCACCGTTAGCCACAGCCAGAGGGTGATCAACCAGGCGAAGACCGTCGGGTCGCCGATCGCCAGCACGGTGGTGAACACCGAACCGATCTCGACGATGAACATCACCGGATTGCGCCACAGCGTGGTGGGATTCAGCTTGCGGACGGCGTCCGGGAAGGACGTCAGTAGCTGCTTCGGATCCAGCAGGCCGCCGGAAACCCTGGTCGGCTGCGGTGGTTGGGTTGGTTCACCGGCCGGAGGGCGCCGCGTGGTTGTGGTGGTCATCAGTGCACGCCTTCTGCTAGCGGGCCGAGGGCAAGGGCGGGGAAGTAGGTGAGCGCGACGATGATCACGGTGACCCCGACCAGCATCCCGACGAACAGCGGCTGGTAGGTCTTCAAGGTGCCGGTGGACTCTGGCACCGGTTTCTGCCGGGACAGCGAGCCGGCCAGGCCGAGAACGAAGATCATCGGCAGCAGCCGGCCCAGCAGCATGACCAGGCCCAAAGCGGTGTTGTAGAAGGGAGTGTTGACCGAGATCCCGGCGAACGCGGACCCGTTGTTGTTCGACGCGGAGGTGAATGCGTACAGCACCTCCGAGAGCCCATGGGCGCCGGTGTTGAGCATCGAGTCCCGGGCGGTGGAGGAGCCCATCGCGATCCCGGTTCCGACCAGAACCAGCGTGGGGGTGGTCAGGAAATAGAGCGAGGCGAACTTCATCTCCCGGGCGCCGATCTTCTTGCCCAGGTACTCCGGCGTTCGCCCGACCATCAGTCCAGCCACGAAAACCGTGACCACGGCGAGGATCAGCATCCCGTACAGACCTGAACCGGTGCCCCCGGGAGCGACCTCGCCGAGCATCATGTTCACCATCGCCACCCCACCGCCGAGCGCGGTGTAGGAGTCGTGGAACGAGTTCACCGCCCCGGTCGAGGTCAACGTCGTGGCGCCGGCGAAGGTCGCCGACTGCAGCACCCCGAACCGGGTCTCGGTGCCCTCGGTCGCGGCACCGACTGCTTGGGGGACGGTCCCGGCGTGCAGTCCCTGAGCGACGTTGATCAGGATGATGCTGCTGACCGCCAGGATCGCCATCGCCGCGACGATCGCGTACCCCTGACGGTTGCTGCCGATGATCCGCCCGAACGTGCGGGGCAGGCTGAAGGAGATCACCAGCATCAGGAAGATCTGCACCCAGCTCGTCCAGGTGGTGGGGTTCTCGAAGGGGTGTGCGCTGTTGACGTTGTAGAACCCACCGCCGTTCGTGCCGAACTCCTTGATCACCTCCTGGCTGGCCACTGGCCCCCCGGTGATGTGCTGCGTTGCACCGGCCAGCGTGGTGACGTCGGTGCCTGCGGAGAAGTTCTGCACCATGCCGGCTGCGACGAAGACGATCGCGCCAATCACCGCTACCGGCAGCAGGATTCGCAGTACGGTCCGAGTCAGGTCGACCCAGAAGTTGCCGAGTTGCTCGGTCTGCTTGCGAGCGAAACCGCGTACCAGCGCGACCGCCACGATGATGCCGACAGCGGCCGAAGCGAAGTTCTGCACCGCCAGCCCGGCCATCTGCACCAGGTGCCCCATCGTCGATTCACCCGAGTACGCCTGCCAGTTCGTGTTCGTCACGAAGCTGACCGCGGTGTTCCAGGACAACGCCGGTGGAACGTCGACGAACCCCAGTGAGAGCAGCAGATGACTCTGCATCCGCAGGAAGACATAGAGAAAGAGGATCGAGACAGCCGAGAACGCCAGCACACTACGGGCATACACCGACCAAGGTTGCTCGCTGTCCGGTTCGACACCGATCACCCGGTAGATGACCCGCTCCACCCGCGAGTGCTTGGCCGGGGTGAACACCCGGTACATGTAGTCGCCGGCCGGGCGGTACGCCAGGGCCAAAGCGGCGATGAGTGAGGCGACGAAGATGGCCGCGGCCACCGTAGAACTCATCAGAAACGCTCCGGGAACAGCAGGGCCACGACCAGGAATCCGATCAGACCGATGGCAAGAATCAGACCAATGATGTTCGCGGGGTTCACAGCCGCTCAATTCCCTTGACGATCAGCGTGAGTAGGCCGAAAACCCCTACCGTCACCGCAACGTAGACCAAATCAAGCACGGTGCTTCTCCTCAACGAATTCGATGGACTGTCCCTTGCAGTTCTACCTGCCGGTCGATCGGCCGGGAACAGCGTTGACAAAAAAGCAACAGCCGCACCCCCGATCTTGACAAGATCTCTACAGCCGGTGCCGAAACCACCGCCCGGACGTGCGCTGGCCCATTCATTAAATGAGTTTCAGGAACGGCCCTGCCGGCGCTCTCCGGATTGGCGCTCGGATGGACGGCAAGGAAGGCAGTTCCACAAACAGGTTTGAGGACGGTATTCGGCATTTGATCGCGGTCTGTTTCAGGGTGCAGCGTCATGTCTCAACACCTGGCCACCGACCCTGCAGATCGCGGAATCCTTAGAGGGTTTCCTATCGCGATCGCATCAAGCAGCGCTCCCGGGGACTCACCAGAAGTTGGCCAACCCGGGGGACCTACCAGAAGTTAGCGTTCGGGAAAGGGGCTCGGACCGGGATGAGCTGCGGAGTTGCGTGAGGTCCAGGACGGGCCCCATCGGGCGTGAATACGGGAGCCGCTGTGGTCAATTTGGTCGTTGTAGTGGGGCGCCTCAAACCTGCCGCGATCATGCACGGGTTCCCGCTCCGTCGAAGGGTAAGAGGCAATCGTGCATGATTGCGGCGAGGTTTTGGGGCATGTGCCGAATTGGCCAGCTGGGTCGAGGTCCGGCACAGGCGTGTTGATCCCGGTGTCGAGCACCGCGACTGTCACGCCTTTACCGGTGAGCGCGTGCCCCGCGTCGTCCTCACATTCGGTATGAGCATCTGACAATCGGTGCATTCGGCAAGCCGATGCCGAAGTGCGAATCCCTGCGGTATCCAGGTCGGCCCGCAATCGCGCCGTGGCCCAGCGAGGACTGATGCTGTCAGGGTTTCACCGGCGTAGTCGTGGGCGTGGATGCCTGGCGTCCCCTGATCAGATTGTCGCCCGCGCGGCGTGATCGACCTGGGTAGTCATCACTCTGGGTGAGCACAGATTCCTCTGTGGGAGCGAGACCACTCGTCTGGTCCTGATGGATGCGACGGGTTGTCACCGATGCTGAAGGTCCTGTCCTCACTTTAGGTGAGTGGGCGACTACGATATCGGAAGAGGTTGGTGTGGGTT
>JANNPJ010000523.1:0-6420 GCA_031400005.1 Kineosporiaceae bacterium
CGATGAGGGTTCGCAACCTCTTGCCGGAAGTTCCGGCTCAACCGAGTATCCGGCGAGAAGTACTGTCTAGCAACGAACACGGGACCTTCGGTTTCACTGAGCCCTGAAGTCGATACATCCCGCTCCCGTCGGCGCCGCCGAACCAGGCAGCAGACGCCCCAGCATGCGCGCAACCAACGACGGCCGCGGTTCGCCCGCTCTCCTCAGCCGTAACCATGAGGCAAGAATCAAGCATGCCTTGACATCACAGCAGGTCCAGGCCAACCAGCATCGTCCACCGGACGATCCAGGCAACACGCAACAACATCTAATCAAGGCCGCAGAGACACATCTAACGACGCTTGCAAACCGAGTGTGCGCACCTTGTGCGCACCACAAGATCCACTCAGCAGGACGACATCTCTCATTTCGACTACAGTCTGTGAACTTCCAACGATCCCAAGCTCCAGGCCCGCCGTCGTTGCCACCCCGCAGACCACGGCGTCACCACACCGCGATCTCAACATGGCAGCCGGTGTCACCAACGTCATCCTGCCTGGCATCAACCTCACGCTGCGTCGGGGTCGACAGAGTTCCTGACCCGAGCCACCCACCCCCTTGCCGGTAACCTGCTGATGAACCCGGTCAGCGGGTACCGAGGATCTCCACGATAGCCAGGAAGGGTAATCATGGCCTACCAGCCGATGACGATGGTCGGCCTGGCCAGCCATCTGTCCGCTCAGGCCGATGTGCGAGTCAGGTGGAAGTACGTCTGGGAGTACCTCGAGGAATACCGCTGGGAACCGGTCGAACGTCAACCCCACCTGTTCCAGGACGAACCTGCACCAACTGGCGATACGCGATGGGATGCATTGCTCGCCGCCATAGCCGAACATCTCGCCGCCCGACTCGACCTCGCGCCACCGGAATGGTCACGGGACCGCGTCCTCGCGACCCCCTGGTTCCCGTCGTCGCTACCGTCCAAGCGCATGGAAGCCCTGGTTTGGGCACCTGCCGCCTTCCGTAAACACGGCATCTACCTCTCGGCCCGTGATCTCGAGGCCGCATGAGTGACGACGGCCTCCTCGGCCGCAGCGATCTTGAGCGAGCGTTCACCGCCCTGGGTGACCGACTTGTCAATCGCGGGGTGGTTGCCGACCTCTTTGTCGTTGGCGGCGCCGCCATGGCACTCGCCTACGATGCCAACCGAGTGACCCGTGATGTTGACGCCACCTTCGTCCCACACGGTGTGGTCCTCGAGGAGGCGCGCAACGTCGCTCAAGCAATGGGTCTTCCGCCTTGGTGGCTCAACGAACAGGCAAGCGCCTACGTATCCACGCGGAATGACGCCGGCAGACGAGAGGTCTTTGACCATCCCGGGATCCGCGTCATGGCAGCCTCTCCAGAACACGTCTTCGCCATGAAAGCATTCGCCGCGCGAGGTCGCGACGAAGACGACCTGCGTACCCTTGCGAAAATCCTCAACCTCAGCGCCTTGAGCGCCGCACTCGACCTATGCGAACGCTTCTTTCCCACCGAGCCGCTGCCGCCCCGATCCCGCGCCATGCTGGAAGATCTCTTCAACGAGGGCAAATAAAGCAGTCCATGAAGGCTCCACCCGCTGCACCCTTACGCTGGTCTGGCACACGTCGTCGCGAACGGGAGGGTTTGATCGGTGGCCCAGGTAGACCAGTTGGGTGGAACGCAGCGGAGACCTGAAACGCGAACTGCTGAGCTTCGCGCAGGGTAAACGGTTCGCGAACGCGCTGAGCGGAGCGCTCGAGGATTGGTTCGGCCCGATAGTGACGGGTGAGGAGCACGAGCTGATCGGGTTCTTCGACCATTTCCTCCTTGAGCGCCGGTTCAGCGACGGCCGCACCATGGTCGAGCGGTTCGTCCGCGCCCGCGGTGACCTGCCCCGGGTCGAGCGGGACATGATGCGAGGCTGGGTGAACGTCATCGAGGGCCTGTTCGAAGCCGCGCACCCACTCGGCGAGCGCGTCGACCTGGTCGAAGGTGACGAGCGTGTCGACGAGGACGGCTTCCTCAGCGCCGGCGATCAGCGTGCTGCTCATGGGCGACCACATCGGGCCATCCCCCGGGCCCTGCGCGGGAGCACCGGCGAACGGGCGCATCGGCGCGACGTACACATCAACAGTGAGGGCGTCTGAACTCATGGTGCATACCTCCGGAGGTGTGTGGTCAGGGGTCAACCACCTCGACTATGCTATGCAACATAGCATAGTCAGATGTCGGTCCACAGCCCTGTCCACGGTGAGAAAGGATGGCCCGCATGTCAGAGAGCGTGCGTGAAGCAATGATCAGGGCGGCATGGGTGCTGATCGCCGAGCGAGGACTTGAGGGCATGTCGACCCGCGAGGTGCTCGCACGTACCGGGGCACCGCGCGGCTCCGTCTACCATCACTTCCCCCGCGGCCGCGTCGAGCTGATCGAACTCGCCATCGACCGCTCCCGGCAGTGGATGCAGGACCAGATCGACGCGATCCAGGCGCGGACCCCGCAGGACGTGGTCTCCGGCTACATCGACATCTGGCGCAGAGTGGTCGAAGGCACGGACTTCCGCGCCGGCTGCGCGATGGCCGGGGTCACGACCGGCGGACACGACCCCGCGATCCTCGCCCGGGCCGAGGCCGCCTTCAACGCCACGGGCGAGGCGCTGGCCGCCCGGCTCGAACAGGTCGCAGTAGCGCCGGCCGAGGCCGCACAACGCGCCGCCCTGCTGGTGATCGCCGCTGAAGGAGCCGTCATCCTGGCCCGCGCACGACGAAGCAGCGAACCACTCGCCCTCGTCGCCGCACAGCTCGGCTGACAGAGCCCGATCCCGGACCGCCGTCGGCTCAGCCCAGCACCATGACCGGCACACCACCAACCCGGCGAACAAACGTGGTCAGAGCACTAGCCGAGGCCACGAGCCGGGTCCGACACCTCTATTCCATCAGGTCCGGAGCACGGGAATTCCGAGGCCGGGCTGCGGTCGCTGAAGGCGACGATCCAAGCTGACGATCTTGCTCACGGCCGCGTTGAGGTCCAAAACCTCCGTGCCACCTGTAAAAGCCCAGGTTGCAGGACCCACGCAGCGTGCCCACTGCGCGCCCGGACGACTTCGGGGCCGTAGGCAGGGTTGACCCTCAACATGCCGCCGGAATCGTCTGAGCTGCACAGACTGTCATGCGGCGGCATGTGGCGACCCCCCTTATCGCTGCGTGGCGGCCCTCCAGGAGCCGCTGCAATACTTGGGCCCGACAAGCGTTTTCAGACCGACCAGGGCAGCGCTCGTGCCTCTGGCCCACCCTTAGGCCACTCGATCGTGCCCGCCGTAGTAGCGACACAATGTGTCCGCTCCGCGCCGGAACCTTCCAGGTATCGGACGATCCGGCGAGCGGCACCGGCGACTGCCCTGAAATTGAGGGCTCTCAATCCGAGCACCTTCACCGTCGCGATCAAGACCGCCTCCCCTGTCGCCCACTCCTTTCAGGAGTGCGATCGGGATGCCGCCCGGCGGAACTGTGTTACGCGTGAGGATTGGAGGCGCCTGAACCGAGCGCAACGGATGGATGGATCGGATGGCCGGACACGGCCCTCCCTGAGCTGTCGTGTCTTGCGAGTACTGATGATCCCGATCGCCGACCGGCACTCCCCCGGATGGAGCGGCTGCGCGAGGCAGGCGCAGCTGGTGAAGGTCCTGGGACGTGTCGACGAATCGACACGTCCATATGTGCCGTCGCAAGATTTGTCTTGAATGCGGCTTTCCGAAGATCGGCTTCTGTCCGTTCCGGGCGAACCTTGCGGATTACGGGCAGGGTTGCGAGGGACCTTGCGAATTACGGATGACTCTGCGAGTCGTGTTGAGCGCAGAGTCGATGTCCTGGGAAACGCAGAGTTGATGTCCTGGGAAACGCAGAGTTGTTGTCCGGGCGGCTCAGGGTTGATGTCCGGCTGTGACCACCAGCGATAGTTGTCACTTGCCCAGCGATAGTTGTCACCATGATCGATTGCGCGGCCCCGTGCTTCCTGGGGGGCGGTGACAACAACGCTGGGAAAACGCCCAGGTGACAACAAACTCTGGGAATCAGAGACAGATATCGATGGGAACCCCACCAGAAAACCCCAGGCAACGGATCAGCGGCGGTGACATCTATCGCTGGGTGTCACACCGGCGACGCGCAGAGTTGTTGTCCGGCCGATGACGCGGTCGGTGTTTAGGTGCCGAAGCCCTTGGTCTCGCCTCTCGGCCTGGTCAGCTCGGGCTGGCCGTGCGGGACCAGGGAGCGTCCGGGGACCGGTCGAGGCTGTAGCGGACATCGGGGTGAACGGCGGCGCGGTGGGGACCGGAGTCGCTCTGCAGCAGGCCACTGACTTTGAGGGCGTGCTCGGCTGATTTGTCAGTGCCAACGTCGGCGGCGCCAGCAAAGTGTCAGTGGGCACGAACAGCCCGGCCCCGCCGTGCTGGCATGTGCGACGTCCCCTAGGGTGTGCGCACGCCGGACGGCGTGTGCATACCTCACTTCCTGGAGGAGACCTTGGTCCGGCTCCCGCGGCCGTTGGCGGTCGCTCTCGCGGTGATCGGTGCGGTGCCGGTGGGGACCGGGCTCCTCGGCGTGGTCGGCGGCCTGTCGATCGGCCCGGGGCCGGACGAGACCTCGCGGTACTTCGACAGCGAATACCGGTTCCTCAACGCGGTCTGGCTCGTCGTGGGTCTCGTCCTGTGGTGGTCGCTACGGCAGCCGGCCCGGCGGGCCGTGGTGACCCGGGTCGTGCTCGGCGCCGCCGTGCTGGGTGGGGTGTCCCGCCTGATCTCGGCGTTCGCGGTGGGGTGGCCGCCGTTGGAGTTCCGCCTCGCCCTGGTCGTCGAACTCGTCGTGATCCCGCTCCTGCTGGCCTGGCACGTCTGGGTGCTGGGGCCGCGCGCGCCTCAGAGTCCGAGCGAGTCGGCGTAGGTGCTTGTGCCGACGGTATTCGGAGGACATCCGGAAATCCGGCTACCGCAACAGATCCAGCGCATCACCCGGATCGCAGCCCGCAGCAGCAACCATCACCTGGCCCAGCGCGCCGTCACCAGCCTCGGTGCGGTCTGCTCAAACCGCATTCTCGATAGACGCGCTGCGGAAGCCGGACCCCGGAAGGTGTGGTCCAGTCCGCGAGCCGGCGATCGACCAGTCGCCAGCCGAAGGGCTCGTACAACGCCACGGCCGCCCCGCCGTCCTCCACGACGTCGAGCATCAATTGCAGCCCGTGCTCACGCGCATGAGCGATGGCGACTGTGAGCAGCGCCTCGCCCAGCCGGGCACCTCGCCGGTCGGGGGCCACGAACAGCCGGGAGACGAACAACAGTTCGTCGCCGGTCACACCGGCCCGGGCGGCCGCGACCGGCTCCCGACACCCCCGCACCACGCACCTGGACTAGGTCTCTGAACTGCAAAACTCCTGGTGGGCCGAACGCGACACCGCGCGAACCATCGATTGTAGTGTCCGGGGCGCCACTCCCTGGCCTGATGGCCGGTGCCCGGACGCGGACGGAAGTCTGACAGCGGTTTACGCTCGCTACTCGGTCTCGGCGGCATCCCTACCCAGGCACTCGGGACGGAAATGATGACCGCGCGGCGACGTGCGGCGGCCTCCGCGCCGCCGCTTATCCCTGTGCTCGGCACCGCTGAAGTCGCTGCGGAGGACGGCGCTCACTGCTGCCGACCATGGCGGGCGAGGCCAGCTCACGGAGCTCCGTCACCGCGCGATTGAACACCGCCGGCCCGCCCAGCTGCGCCGCTTCGTTACGAACGTGCTGCAGTTCGTCCTCGGTCACGATCTCCTGAGGAGCGTCCGCGGCGCGGTGGCCGACGACCGGTTCGTCGTCGTCATGGACGAGCTCACCGAGGACCGGTTCACCGCGCCGGCCGGGCCATGGGAGCGCATCCTCTACGGCTTCTCGATCACGACCTGCCTGGTCGACGGCATGGCCCACGAGGGCAGCACCGGCACCGGAACCACCCTGCGACCGGAGACGCTGCGCCGCTACGCCCTCGAGGCAGGGTTCAGCGAGATCGAAGCCCTGCCCTCACCAACAGAGATCACTTTCGGTTCTACCAGCTGCACGTGTGACAGCGGGCCACCTCCGGCGCCGAGGACTGCGCCACCGCCGCCGCCGTGCGGCCATCCACGGCTATCGGAACTCGACCTAGCGGTCGGTGGTGGCAGGCGTCGAACCTATGGGCGGACGAGGGCGCGGGGCTGCGCCCGTCCCGCTCGGCCAAGCTCAGCCATGACCTCTCGCCGCTCAACCCAGGCAGGGGCGGGTGAAGCCGATCGCCCAGAACCCGCCGTCCTCACTGAGCCCGAGCGCGGCATCGGCGCCGTTCCAGTCCCGGGTCAGCAGCTCCGGGGTCAGCTGAGGTGTGTCCATTCCGATCAGCAGCACCTCGCGCG
>JANNPJ010000567.1:0-1866 GCA_031400005.1 Kineosporiaceae bacterium
CCGCCATATCCTGACCGAAGTCCTCAAACCCATCCACAGCGTCCTGCACGTCCTGAACGCCTCCGACCGACGCCGCATCCACCAAGCCACCGCCCAAAACAGCCACTACCAGCGACAAGCCGCCAACGAATGATCAATAACGATCTGTCGCTGTAGTACTAACGGGGCTTCGCCCCAGCCCGACGAGTCGTGGGGGTTTGCGGCTCCGGTCGGAGCGGACGGTGACACGCTGGGTGTCCCGTGATGGGCCGCGCGTTGGCGGCGGGTGGCCCGAAGGCCTGTGCCCGACCGGAGCCTGTGATGACGTTACCGCGTAGTGCCGCAGATGTCCTGAATGAGCACGTGGTGTTCGAGGTGGAGTGCATCGACCGGATGTATCTGAACCTGTATCAGCCCCGGTTGCAGCATGAGCTGGGGCTGATCGGGTTCCTGCATGATCAGCTCGGTTGCCCGGTGGCCTCGACCGCGCCGCTGGCCAGGATGAGTGAAACGTTCTTCAGGGACATCCACCGGTTCATCGCTGCCGGGCAGGTCCCGTTGGTGCATTTCGCGAAGGGCCAGCGCAAGGACGATGTGATGGCCGAGCAGCTGGCTGCCTTCCGTGCGTGCGGGCGCACGGAAGGTGTCGTGTTCGTCGGGCGCGCGCAGGAGAGGAATCGGGTGTTCCGGACCGAGAAGCGCCGCGACCGGGACGGTGTCAGCTATCCGTGGATCGTGAAGACCACCGGGATGATCAACCAGTGGTACTTCTACTGCGTCGATGAGGACTTCGGGCCGTTCTTCCTGAAGTTCTCCTCCTACTTCCCCTACACCGGGAAACTCTGCATCAACGGCAACCACTGGGCCCAGGCCCAGGCGGCCAAAGCCGGGATCGGGTTCACCGCTCTGGACAACGGGTTCGCCGCCCTCGACGACCTCCAGGATCTACCCCGCCTGCAGGCCATCTGCGACCGGCTCGGACCGGAGCAGATCGACGCCCTGGCCCGCAAATGGCAGGCCCTGACACGCAGGGCCCGGCCGACTGTTCACTTAGGCGAAGCACAGTTCTCTCCACCAATTGAATGAAGACACCCGGCTCCCGTACACCTGGAAACAGCCAAATGGCCCTGCCTCCATACTCCCTCAATATTACCCCTGGCTGTGCCTGACAACGATCGTCAATCTGCGCGGGACTTTTCGACACTGAAGCTGAAGCCAGGTCCTGCGGTGACCACCATCCCGTCAGGCAGGTAAGCGAACCAGTGCTCGTATTCGGTGGAGAAGATCGCGAAGGTGGTGAGCGTGAGTCCGGCGTCAAATTCGATCTGGAGCGCGCAGCCCTGACTGTCGATGTTCACGGCGACGACGGTGGCACCGTCAAGTCGGCCTACCGCGGCTAGTAGGCCATCCCTCGCATCCTCGGAGGCCGCAACGATTCCGGCGGGCTCGTCGATCCGCCACGCGCAGCAGTAGAGCCAGAGGTGCCAGGCACCGTGTTGCCGCGGCGACTTACGGTTTGCGGTTCGGGCCGACGGCAGGGTCGGCAGCGGGTCACCGAACTCCAGCGTGAGGAAACTGCCGATTCCCAGAGCGGCACCCCAGGCACGCAGACCGACCAAGCCCGCCAGCCGGTTCGAGACCTCGGTGCTGCTGAGGGAACTAGAACTCATGGTCATCCTCCTCCGAACATGCTGAGAATTTCGTCGATGATTTGTTGGAAGCCGTAGTCCTGGCCGCTGATCTCGTCGTGAACCCGGCGAATCTCATCCTTGTCGAGCTTGCGCCCGAGATCACGCTCAGCCTGTCGGTGACCGAACGTGTCGTCCAGGCGCAGCTCGGCGATACGGTGGATGTTGCGCAGGCACTCGGCGAACTCGAAGTCGGGGT
>JANNPJ010000571.1:0-5026 GCA_031400005.1 Kineosporiaceae bacterium
CACCGAACTGTTCGCCCCCGACCTGATGGCGGAGCGACTGGCCGCGTTCGAGCGGTGGTACCGGTGGATCGAGCCCGAGGGCCTTGCCTACTTTCGCGCCCGCCTCGAACAGGCCCCCCGAGACTGCGAGCATGCCCTCGAAGTGGTCACCGCGCACTGCCTGTCGGCGGAATCCCAGGCGCGTGCGGTCGACGCGCTGTCGTTCAAGTGCGACGTCCTCTGGAGCCTGATGGACGCCATCGACACGGCCTACCCGGAGTGACCGCGATGGAGAGCGCCGACCTGCCCAGGCTGGCCCGCCATGTCCGGTTGACCTTCTGCCGGACCCGGCAACGGCCTGTCCTGCTGCTTCCCGAGACGGTGGTGGTGCTCAACGGCAGCGGCGCGGACATCCTGGAGCGCTGCGACGGGCGGCACACCGTCGCCGAGATCGTGACCGAGCTCGGTGCGCGGTACCAGGCCGTCCCCGACGGCGAGGTGCGGCGGTTCCTGACCGGGCTCGTCGCCCGGCGCTGCGTAGAACTGGCTGCGAATGATGAGTGGGGGCCCGCCGATGGCTAGCCCGTTCGGACTGCTTGCCGAACTCACATACCGCTGTCCGCTGGCCTGCGCGTACTGCTCCAACCCGCTGAACATGGCTGACTACACCGATGAGCTCACCACCCAGGAGTGGCGGCGGGTGCTGACCGAGGCCAGCGACCTGGGGGTTCTGCAGTGCCACCTGTCCGGCGGGGAACCGTTGCTGCGCCGCGATCTGGTCGAAATCGTTTCAACTGCAAACGATCTCGGCCTCTACACCAACCTCGTGACCAGTGCGATCGGGCTCACCCGGCCGATGGCCGAGCGGCTGCGGGCCGCCGGTCTGGACCACGTGCAGGTCAGCATCCAGGCCGACGAGCCGGCGCTGTCCGACCGGATCGCCGGGACCCCATCGTTCCGGCGCAAGATCGAAGCCATGCGCGTGGTCAAGGAGCTGGACTGGCCGCTCACCGTGAATGTCGTGCTGCACCGGCAGAACATCGACCGCGTTGCGGACGTGCTCGCGCTGGCCGAGGAGGTGGACGCCGACCGGGTGGAGCTGGCCAACACCCAGTACTACGGCTGGGCTTGGCGTAACCGGGACGCGTTGCTGCCGAGCCGGGCACAGCTTGCGGCGGCCGAGGTTGTGGTGCGCGCCGCCCGCGAGCGACTGCGCGACCGGATGGACGTCATCTACGTCATCCCCGACTACTACAGCCGGTACCCGAAACCCTGCATGGGTGGCTGGGCCTCCCGGCAGCTGACCGTGACACCCAACGGCGACGTCCTGCCCTGTCCGGCTGCCCAGTCCCTGCCGCTGCCGCGAGCCAATGTGCGCGTCGACCCGCTGGAGCGGATCTGGGAACAGTCCCCGGTGATGATGGCATTTCGCGGGACGGACTGGATGCCGGAACCCTGCCGCAGCTGCGAGCGGCGCGAGCAGGACTTCGGTGGGTGCCGCTGCCAGGCGTTTCAGCTCACCGGTGACGCCGCGCGCACCGACCCAGTCTGTCACCTGTCGCCGGACCACGCCGTCGTGGCGGATGTGATAGCTGCGGCGAACACGGTGGGCCCAGCGGATCAGCCGACGAGTCTGCAGCTCGTTCCTCGTCCACACCGGACCTAACAGCGCCGGGCCCAGCAACCAAACAGCTTGCTGTGCAACCCAAGATCGAATTGGGCAACGTCATCCGCCAGGAGGCATCTGCCGCATGACATCGATACTGGTCTTCGCGGTCGGCGCCGCCCTGCTTGTCTACTGCGCCGAGAAACTGATCGGCTACGTCGCCGGCGCCGCCAGGGGCCTGCACATCTCGGTGTTTCTCTTGGCGATCATCTTCACTGGGATCGAGTTTGACGACGTCGCACTCGGGATCGCGCTGAACGTCGAAGACCTCGGTGGTGTCGCCCTCGGCACCGTGTTCGGAACGGCGATCTCGATGACCGGGATCGTCCTCGCGCTCGCCGCGATCATCAGCCCGACGAGGGTGAGCATTCCCCGCAGCTACGTCGCGCTCTTCGCCGCGTCACCGCTGGTGATGATCCCGCTCGTGCTGACCGCACCGCTGACCGCAAGCGATGGCGTGGTCCTCCTGCTGCTGTTCGTCGCGTTCATCGGCTACGTCGCGGCCAATGAACTCCGCAGTACCACCCCGGTCTTCCGGAATGCCGAGATCCTGGAGCGGATCGCAGCCAGTGGTGAGGCGCCTGCCGGCTCCGTCGCCGTCGGCCCGGAGCGACCCATCGCCGAGCCCTCCTTCCCGGTGCACGTCCCGTTCGCCAAGACGAAGCCGCTGCCCAACTGGGCCGGCTTCGGGCTCGCGGTGGTCGCGCTCGTCGGCCTCGTCGGCGCCGCCGCGATCACCAGCGAGGGGATCCAAGGCATCCTCGACGACTTCTCGATCCAAGGCACCCTCTTCGGCGCCACCATCGCCACCCTCGCACTGGCCCTCGAGGACATCTTCCTGACCGTCGAACCCAACCGCAGGGGCGCACCGGAAATGGGAATCGGCAACGTCATTGGTAGCGTCGTCTTCGGCGTCACCGCCAAACTCGGCCTCATTCTGCTCACCGGCGCCAGCATCACTGTCGACAACCATGTGCTGTCCTGGCATCTCCCGGTTTTGATCGTGATGACGGCGCTCGCGGCGTACTTTGTCTTCACCGGCCAGTTGCGCCGCTGGCACGGGTTCCTGCTGCTGGCGCTGTACGTCATCTACTGGATGGTCAGCTTCACCGTCTTCGGTGAGGTCCCGATCGATACCGACTAAGGGGGCAGGCCGGCGTGAGCCGCACGAGGATCCGGGCAGAGGCCAGCGACTCCACCTCGGCAGATCGCCAAGGCCGCCGGTGATCCGCGACGTTCTGCTGATCGGGGCCGCAGCGGTCGCGGTGTGGGTACTTGCCTGCCTGATCATGGTCGTGTTGGCCCGGCGCCTTCCACCGGGGCTCCTGCGCGATCTGGCGGAGTTCTTACCCGCGTGCGTCACCGCCGCCCGGCGGCTACGCCAAAACCCCGCCGTCCCGCGACGAGCCAGGGTCGCCTTGCTCGTCGCCATCCTGTGGGTCCTGTCGCCCATCGACCTGGTCCCGGAGTTCCTTCCCGTCATCGGCCCGCTTGACGACATCGTGGCGGTAGCTCTACTGCTGCGCTACGCAGGCCGGAGCATCCCCCGACCGGTCCTCCTTGACGCCTGGCCTGCCGACCCCCGACTCCTGGAACGACTGCTCGGGGCGCCCGCATGATCATCTTTGCGGTGTCGAGGTTGATTAGCCCCCTCTCGCCCCCTAGCCCGCTGTGCTGAGCTCACACCCCCTGGTGCGCCGTGCTGAGCTCAAACCCTCGTGATCACGCACAAAGTGACAGGTCAGCCGCCCGGGCCACGTCAGCGGCCCACAACGGCTGTGCTGGCCACGATGCTCCAACTTTGCTCCCGTTATCCCGCCCGTACGCGCCGAAACCGCCCGGACGGTGATGATTGCACCGGGCTACCGGGAGCAATGACGGAGCGAAGACCGAGCACGTCGCAACGGTCGGAGCACGTCGCAATGCCAAGCCAGCGGGCTGACGGCGTCTTGATCAGAGTGAATCTGATACTGCGTGTGAACAGTACTAACGCCACTCTGATCAAGACGCCGTCAGGGATCGGCTGAGCCGAGGGCTTCCTTCGTGCTCTGGCTGCCAAGCAGGGTTGAGCAGGACGTCCCGGTCGGGGGCAGCTCCGTGTCGCCGGTGAACCAAGATCGTGGGTGACTGGATTGCCGATGGGTTTGCTTCGGCGGCGATCATGTACTTGGGCGGCGCGTCAACGCCGATGTGCCCGTTCTCCTCGATTTCGTCGCGCACGATGACCCCTAACCGGGTCAAAACGCGCGACCAACTCGACGCGCTCTGCGAGCAGCCGCGCATGATCACGGGCAAAATTGGCAGCCTTTCTTGCCACGACCACCGCCTGTCGTCGAGCGGCAGTACGTAACTCTGCTCCAGCGTGAAGCGCTGACCTCCGTCGGTGCGAGCACCGGTGAAAGCCGTCGAGAACCGTTGCGGGCAGTGGCGGCGAAAGCTTCATGAGGGATATGCGCCGAGTCATGACCGAACACTCGTCGACCGGATCGAAGGCGGCGACAGGAAGGGAGTGGGAGGAATGACTGACTGGGCGGTGCTTGATCGTTCGGATCCGGCTCCGGGTGACCCGAATGGCACCCAGTCGCTGGGTGGGCGGCTGTTGCGGCAGGCCGAGCGCGCCGAGGAATCGACCGGTCGGTTGAGGTCGGTCGCGTCGGGTAGCGGTGATCTGCGGATGGTGGGGGATTACGCGACTGGTTACCGCGAGGCACTCGAAGAACTGCCGACGGAGTTGGCGAAATTGGGTCGGGCGTACCGGGGTTGTGGTGGTGCGGTGAGCGAGTACGCGGGATCGCTGGCGGAGGCAAAGGTGCGGGCTGGGGCGGCGTTGCGGGAGGGGGTGGATGCTGATGTCCGGTATCGGGCGGCGGTGGCGGAGATGCGGAATCTGCTGCCGGGTCCGCAAGCGGCCCTCTTGGGTAGCGGGCTGAGTCTGAACGAGGTGACGGTTTCCCTGGTGACGACCGGTTTGGACGAGGGGACGCGGGAGCAGGTGCGCGCGGCGGCGCGGCGGGCCCGGTTCGCGGATGAGGATCTTGATCGGGCGCGTGGTTTGGCTGATCAGGCGGCCGGGTTGCGGGCGGAGGCGGAGGATCGGTGTGTGCGGGGGATCGATGAGGCGTTGTCAGGGAGCGGGATCACGGACAAGGCCTGGTACGCGAAGGCTTGGGCTGCGGTCTCGGCGCCGTTTCGGTCCTGGGACGATTTCGTCAGCATGGCCGGCAAGGTCGCCTTGATTGCCGGGACGGCGGCGTTGTTCATTTCGGCCCCGGTCGGGGGGGCGTTGAGGGCGGCCGCGCTGGGGGGTGGGGCGGCCGTGTTCGCTAATGACCTGACAAATTTCAGCACGGGGCTGATCGGGGTGGGTGGGTTGGCGTTCAG
>JANNPJ010000585.1:0-2013 GCA_031400005.1 Kineosporiaceae bacterium
GGGCCGAAGCCGCTTACGAGGACCTCGCCGAGCGCGGCAAGCAACTGGTCGATCGGGTTCGCTCGCAGGCCAGCACGCAGGAATTCCTCAACCAGGCCGGTAACACGCTGAGCCGGGGCCGGGCCGCCGTCACGGTGGCGCGCAAGGCCGCAGACGACACCGCGTCCGCGATCCTCGGCACACTGATCGTCGGCCGACGTGAGGCTGGCACGCTGGTCAACGAGACCATCGACGATGCCGACACCGCGGTGCAGCACACCCGGGCGTCCGCCACGAAGACGGCGACCACCGCACGCGAGCGTGCCGCCGCCACCAAGTCGGCGGCCAAGGGCGCCCAGACCAGCGTGCGGAAGACCGCCTCGAAGGGCACCACGGCGGCGAAGGCGGCCACGAAGAAGGTCGGTAACTGACCTGATCGTCCGTTCGAGACGGTCACGATGACGGCATGGCTGGCAGAACCCCGCAGGCTTCGGTCTGCGGGGTTCTCCGCTCGAGTCTGCAAAGCTATGTCGCTCAAGCCCTAAGGTGGTTCGTATGGACGCGTTCAGTAGTTTGCAGGCCCTGCTCACGCTGATCATCGGTGTGCTTGCGCTCGGTGTGCAGGTCTTTGCCCTTGCGGACGCGATCCGCCAGCGCACGGATGCCTTCACGGCGGCGGGAAAGCTGACCAAGCCGATTTGGCTGGCAATTCTGAGCGTTGCCACCGCGATCGGGGTGATTTTCGTCCAAACCCCCTTCAGCTTCTTCGATCTGATCGCCTTTGTCGCGGCAGCCGTCTATCTGGTCGATGTGCGCCCTGCGGTCCGGGCGATCACCGGTAGGGGTGGAAACAACGGTCCGTACGGGCCGTGGTGAGCATCAGCCAGTCGGCTTCGGCCCACCGATAGTCTCGATCTGCAGTTGTTTAATCACACACAGCCACCAAGCGCGCGGTAGTGTGCGGGTGGAGACCTGGCCTTCCGATCGGGTCCGGTGATGTCTGAGGAGTGGTCCATGACCGAGTTCGTGGCCGGTGGACGACGTCGGATAGACCGGGTTCTCGCACCGGGCTACCTGGACGGGATCGGCCTACTCGATCTCGAAGAAGTGCGGATCCGCCGGGCGGAGGCCGACCAGGAAGAGGTCGACCTCTCCTACGCGCGTCGGCTGATGCAGGGTCGAATCGACATCCTCAAGGCCGAGCAGCAGCGTCGCCGTGGTGGTCGGCCGGCGACCGTGCTGGGCACTCGCACCGATGAAGCGATTGTCGAGGCGCTCAAGCGGATCCTCGCCGATGAGCGCCGCATCGATCACGGGCTGGGCCGGCACCTGACATCCAGTCCGAGTCGGGTCGGTGAGCACCGCCGCGAAGCAGAGCGGGCCGTTGCCGATGTCGGTGGCTCCGATCTCGATGCGCTGGACGACCTCACGTTGGACGAGGCGATCACCGGTTTGTCACAGATCGAGGCCCGCGTCAGCCGATCCCGGCGCGGCGTGCAGCAGGTGGTGGACGCACTCACCGCCGAGGTCGCGCGTCGATATCAGCTCGACAATCTCGATCCGGTGAGCATGGCCGACACCATCTGAGCAGTGCTGCAGCGGGCGATGTCGGCCCCGGTGACGGTGCAGGCGTGACCGGCCGGCTACCACGGGCGCACCACAGACCAGGGGACGGTGAGTTCACCCAACCGCCAGCGGGCGTGGGTGTCCAACACCGGCCAACCGTCGGCAGCCAGGGCGTGGACCGTCGCCAGCCAGCGCTGGCGGACGCCGAAGGGGGCCAACGCGACGGTGTGCTCCCAAGCGGCGTCGAGGGCGCTCAGATAGCGATGCACCCGCTCACCGGGCACGTTCCGGTGGATCAGCGCTTTGGGCAGCCGCTCGGCCACCTCACCGGGCCGCACCAACCCGGCCAGCCGCAACGACAGCGTCAGTGAGATCGCACCGCCCTCGGCTGTCACCGCGATCCAGGCCGCGCGTCGACCCAACTCGTCGCAGGTTCCCTCGACCAGCAGTCCGCCCGGAGCCAGTCGG
>JANNPJ010000590.1:0-1632 GCA_031400005.1 Kineosporiaceae bacterium
ATCCGACGACCCTTTTCTACACCATGGAGGAGGCTGCTAAACAGACCATTGAAGTGATTGTTCTCGACCGCCCCAATCCGATTAATGGGCTCATTGTCGATGGCCCTATGCTTGATAGCCGCTTCCGCTAAACGGTGGCGGCCGTTTCGGGGGTGCGGTGTTCGAGCACATGCGTGCGATGGCCGTCAATCTGCATGCCGTGGCGATCAACTGCCAGATCCTCTCGCTTGCATCGGATTTCGACCAAACCACAGATGGTTACACGCTGAGTGGTGAGACGGTGATTGAACGGATCGATCGAGGCGTCACCGAACTATGCTCCTACATAGAACTTTTCAACAAGGAGCGCGCCGAGTGACGGCTCGGACCGGCGAGGGGGTGGCCGTCACGGTCTCACCCGCTCCCGTAACGGGCCTGTGCGCCGTGGCACTCGCCGTACCGGCCGGTCGACGGGACGACCCACCGGGACGGGCCGGGTTGGCGCACGTCGTCGAGCATCTGGCGGCCAACCGCGAGCCCATCGCCGCACCGGTGATCACGAACGCGCTGACCACCTGGGACGTCACCATTTTCGAGACCCTGGGCCACCGGGACGAGGTCGACCGAGCCGTGAGCTGGCTGCTGGGGATGCTCCGGCCGCTGAACGTCACGGCGGCCGGGCTCGGCACCGAACTCGCGGTCATCGACGTCGAGGCCGGCGGCCACGGCGGCCCCCATGACCGGCTCCAATCGGTGATCGGCCCGCGCGCCGAGCGGTCGGCCATCCTCCCCTCCGACATCGAGGAGTTCCACGCCGCCCACTACCGGGCAGATCAGGTGGCCCTGTCCCTGGCCGGTGACCTCGGTCCGGACGCACCGAGCGCCACCGGGTCACCGCTGACCCCTTCACCTTCGGGGCCGGTTCGCTCCGGTGACCGACTCCAGGTGCTGTCGGTGCAGGAAGGGCCTGCCGGAGCGGTGTTGTCGCTACGGGTTCCCGGCCTGTTGGCAGACGAATATCCATTGGCAGTAAATCTTTTCGCGAATCTGGCCGGCCCAGCTCGGCATCTCCTGGTTCCGGACCCGCCGTCCGCGGTCCAGGTGGATCTCCGGCTGAAGGACCGGCCATGGCGGATCCTGGGCCAGTTCCTACCGGGTCGACGGCATAGCCGGATCACGCTGTCCCTTTCACCTCTGATGTCACCACCGGACAGCCCGGTGGTGACGGGACGATCGCCGGTACTGGCGAGCCTGATTCGGACCAATACGCCCGCGGTGGTCGAGGCCACGCGCGCAGCCGTCCTCGATCAGTGGGCGAAGACAGCTCAGGATCCGGTACTGCTGGCCCGTGCCCAGGCCGCATGGGCCCTCCTGCGCCCCGGCGGACTCGACGAGGTATGCCGGGCTTTGGCCGCCGTACCGACCGAGGCGGTGTTGGCGCGAAGGCCAGAAGGAGAGCGGGCACATGCCCCTTTACGAGAGCGTGTTCATCGCTCGCCAGGATATCTCGAACCAGCAGGTCGAGGCCCTGACCGAGCAGATCGCCGAAATCGTCAAGACGAACGGCGGCGAGGTCGCGAAGAAGGAGTATTGGGGTCTTCGCAACCTGTCCTATCGCATCAAGAAGAACCGCAAGGGCCACTACGTTCTGAT
>JANNPJ010000598.1:0-9596 GCA_031400005.1 Kineosporiaceae bacterium
GCTGTTCTGCCGGGCTATCTCATCCAGCACGCTGCACCAGGCGACGCCAGAGGGCCGAGTCACTTCGCGGCGCTCGTCACGGCCTACCTGTTGCTCGGCCTGATCGGATTCGGCTTCGCGGTCATCGCCAGAACGGTCGTCACCCCCCTGGCCGTGCTCTTCATTACCCCGACTTTGATCTCACCGAGACTTCACCACGTTCTTCCGGGTGCGGTGCAGTTCCTCCCGCACGAGGCGACTCTCAGCTTCCTCGGCATGCCGGCGAACCCGCCCCACTGCCTCGGACATGGGAGTGGAGCACTGGTGCTCCTCGGATGGGCCGTCCTCGTGGTCACCGGTGCAGGTGCCGTCTTCGTGCAAAGGGACGCTGGCTCGTGATCAGGTTGTGTGCTGGTTCTCGTAGAGGCTGAGTACCGCCTCAGTAGGACCGTCCATCCGCAGTAGCGCGGGCACGCAAACCTGCCGCGATCATGCACGGTGCTCACTTCGCGAGCCGGGCAGCGGGCAACCGGGCATGATCACGGCAAAATTGAGGAGTCCTTCGCTACCGACGCGGGATTGGCCAGCAGGGTCATCGTGGGCATACCAGCCGATCGTGTAGGCGATGCGCTACTCGCCTACAGGCCGGGCACCGCCGTTTCGTTCAGCCCGCGGTCGCCGGCCTCGGACCAGAGCGCGTCCACCGCGGCCGCCAGCAGCGGAGCGACGTCCGGCGCCTCCTGCTTGACCCCGGGCGGAACCAGCGACTGCGCCACCAGGGCACCGTCCGGGTCCCGGCGCAGGGCGACCCGGCCGGCCCGCCCGTTCGGTAGCGGTACCGACGCGGTCAGCACCACCGAGGCCTGCACCCGCTCCCGGATCACCTCGGGCAGCCGTCCGACGTCGTCCTGAATCTCCAGTGGAGTCGTGCGGCGACTGTCTACCCACCAGATCACCAGGGTCCGCGACTCCTGCTCCCAGACGGCGTGATCGACCTCCAGCCACGGGCGGAAGATCTTCGTCCCGCGTGGGGTGACGATCCGCAGATGCTTGATCGTCGCAGCTGCCGCTCCCCCACCAACCAGCGACGACCACGCCAGCAAGCGATCGCCGGAGCGGGACTCGCCCAGCTCGAGCAGCTCGTGCATCTCGGCCGGCATCGTCACTCGGCGCGGCATCCGGGGAATCAGTCTCACACTCGGCGAGCCTACGCCGAGCTATTCACGGCCCGGCTCAGGGTCCGGCTCACGGCCTACCCGGCCCAGCGAACCACCGGCCTACCAGCCCAGACCCAGGTGTTCAGTCTTGTGCTTCCGGCAGCTTCAGCGGGATCGGGGAGAAGGTCGGCATGGTCGGGATGATCGGCGAGGAGAACATCGGCATCTCGATCGGTGGAAGCGAGAACGTCGGCATCTCGATCGGCGGGGCCACGATGGAATCCGCGCAGGCCGACTGATACTTCCCGCCGCAGTTATCGGATTTCGGTACATCGATCGGTATCGCGAGCGCGACGGCCGCCACGAGACCACCGATCAAGGGTCGCCGCCAATTCGGGCCGCGGCGCGTCCCGGTCAGGTCGTCGGTGCGGCGGATCACCCCTCGCACCGCCCCCGGGGTGAGCATCCACAGCAGCCCGGCGGTCAGATAGGTCGCCAGCAGACCGGTCGCCAGAACCAGGCCGATTCGTCCGGTCCCGGCCAGTGGCGCCACGGTGCCGACCAGGAACGCGACCACGGCGGCCACGATCCCCACCAGTCGGGCCAGTTGCCGGCGATAGCGGGTCACGGACTCCAGAAAGGACTGCCCATACCGGTGCACGTCGACGGTGGCAGCGGCATTCAGCGTTGTCATCCAGGTCATCGACAGCGGCCGGGCCGAGCGCTGGGCCCGGGCCAAGCCGACGAGGGCATCGGCGTCATCCGGTTGCTCAGCGAGAACCCTTTTCCAGGCGACAATTTCGTCGTCGTAGAGGCGACGGCCACGAGCCAACCGGGCCGCCATCTTGGCCGCGTCCGGCCATCCCGGGCGCTGCGCCTCCAGGTCTGCCAGCGTCCGTTCGGCCAGCCGGAACTGACCGGCGTTGAGGTAGGACGAGCAGATCGCCCAGAGCGCGGCCAGGTCCCCGGGCACCTCCCGCAGCGCGACCTGAGCCACCTCCACCGCCTGAGCCGGCGCCGTCCTGGAAAGGAAAATGGCCCGCCAGGCAAGCAGTTCGCCGGTGGGTGGGCCGAGTGCGAGCGCGGCCAGCGCTTGACCGGCGGTACCGATCTCGTTCACGCACCGAGCCGCGATCAGCACCAGCGCTGGGTCACCGGTAACCAGCGTCGGGGCAAGGACGGCGAGCGCCTGCTCGGGCCGCCCGGCGTCCAGCAGGATGGCACCTCGAGCCCCCGCCTCGGCGGGTTCGGTGCCGGCCAGACCGGGGTTCGCGGTCACCGCCGCGGCCAGCAGGTCGGTGAACCCGTCGACATCCGGTTCGGGGAGCCCGGAATGGGACGGCACCAGATCCGCACCTTCGCTGACGACCTTGACAGCCTTTCGGACGCCGATCGAACCGGTCCGGAGTCGGGCGGCGACCACTGCTTCGTCCAACCCTAGGTGCCGGAGTCGACGCAGCCGACGCAGTGCACCCACAGCCTCCGCCGTCACCCCGGTTCCGCGCAGATCCAGCCACGTGAGCAGGGGTAGCCGACCGACGATCACGGCCACGTCGTCGTCGGTCACCGCCAGCCCGGCCAGCGACAGCCCGCGCAGTTGGGGCGGCAGTTCGGCGAGGTGGTCGAGAGCGGGGGCGGAGGCATCGAGCGCTATCTGCCGGCCCATCAGATCGACCGGGCCGCAGGCATCGAACCACCGCCCCCAGCCGGCCGCCGTCACCTCCAACAGGGTGCCGAGCGAGACGTCGTCCGGGAATCCACCGGACATCGCCCTCACCCGATCTTGTGTGACCTGAGGTATCCACGCAGTTCGTGGAAGTCCTCACCGTCACCGACGTGGGCGAGATAGGTCGCGGCTGTGCTCAGCCAGCCTCGGGTGGAGGCCGGGGTGTCCCGGACTGCGGCCTGCAGGTCCGCGTCGGTCACCGGACTGACAAGCCCCAGCTGCATCGACCGCTCCAGGGCTCGCTCGGTCGCCGCCTCCACGACCCGAACCAGGTCGGCTCCCGAGTAGGTTTCGGTGGCACGAACCAGGCGGGCCAGGTCGATTCCGGGGGCCACCGGGCGGTCTCGCAATTCCATTCGCAGCAGGGCATCGCGGGCCGGCTCATCCGGTGGGAGCACCAGGATCGTCCGATCGAACCGGCCGGGACGGCGCAGGGCGTCATCGACGTCCCAGGGCGCGTTCGTGGCGGCAAGCACGTACACCCCCTCGTTGCTGTCCAGCCCGTCGAGTTCGGTGAGTAACTGATTGACGACGGCGCGCGCCTGATCGGTGTTGCGGCGCGAGCGCCGCCCGCCGACTGCATCCAGTTCGTCGAGGAACACCACGCCGGGCGCTTCCCGGCGGGCCTGGGCGAACAGCCGGGCCACGTTCTGCTCGCTCTGACCGAAGAAGCTGCCGTAGATGTCGGCCGGCGTGGCGGAAAAGAAGCGGGCCCCGAGTTCGCCGCTCAGCGCCCGGGCGATGAAGGTCTTCCCGGTGCCGGGCGGCCCCCAAAGCAACAGGCCACCGCGCAATTGCTTGCCGAAGGCCTCGCTGAGTGCCGGGTTGGCCATCGGGCCGAGCAGCGAGCGCTGCAGGCGGCGCTTGACGTCCTCCATCCCGGCGACGTCGGCCAGCGTCACCGCCCGCGGGTCGCTGGTGTCCCAGCCGGTCGGGTCAAGGGTCGGTTCGGCGGCGGGCGAGTCGAAGAAATGAGCCTGCGCCGGGCCGACCGGCCCCGGCTTCGGTGCGGGCGGCGGCGTCGGTTCCGGCGCACCGCGCTCTGCGGCCTCGGGCTGTGGCGTGGCGGAGACACTGGAGTCGGTGGTCACCATGGCCGGCGCCGGTCCGCCGAAGGACTCGCCGTTCAACAGCGCCGCATGCAGTAGCCGGTAGGAATCGGCCAGCTCGTCCTTGCCGGTGGCCGACGCCGCCGCAGCAGCCAGGGACAGCGCGGTGGTGTCCTGCGGGGCGATTGCCAGCACGGTCATCGCATGGGTCAGTGCCAGGTCGGCCATCCCTCCGGACAGGTACAGGCCGGCCAGATGGATCCGCACCGGAATGGCGGACGAATCGGTCGGGGACATCCCGGCCACCGCGCTCTCCAGCGCCTGGAAAACCGATCGATCCACCGACATCTGCGTGCTCCTTTGATCCGTGCCGCTCATGGCCGTTAGTGAACTTACGGGTACCGATCACAGACGGTTCAGCGCTCCCGCGCAGAGATTTTCGACCCGTTGATCGGGTCACGCAGCGTGCGGCGCTCCGTCTCCGCGGCCAGCACGCCTCCGCAGACGGAGACCGATGCATCCGGGTCAGTCAGCCGTAGATCCGTCCCCGCAGGGCCCGCCGCTCTGCTTCGGCTGCGACCAGTTCGGCCAGGGCACCCGCGTCAGACCCGTCAGTTCCCATCCGCTGCACTCTGCTGCGCAGGTCACCGATCCGCCGAAGGATGATCATTTCGGCCATTCCAAGCACCACCCCCGCTGCGTATTTGGCGAGGGCTTCCTCTCGATCCGCAGGCAGCGGCATGACCGCGAGTTCGTTGATCAGACCCTCGATCGCGTCCGGGGCGTTCTCCTGCACGGCCTTCACCCCGGCCGGGCCGCTCAGCCCGGCCGCGACGGACATTCCACCAGCGGCCCGGATGGCGGAGTGCACGACCCGATAGGCCGGCACTTGGAACGCGTCGCTCTCCAGCGCATCGGCATCCACCGCGGGCACCAACCGCGGCACCTGCAACAGGCACTCCAGCGCCTGCCGCTCGATCGCGACCACCGGGTCACGGTCGTCCGGTCGGGCCTGGGCCGGTTTGGACTCTCCCGTTGGCTCCGCCCCCCGGCGCTGATCCTCGCGCCGGCCCGGCCCGCCTGTCGAACCCGGGCCGGAACCCGACCCGCCGGGCCCACCGGACCCGCTCTGCGGGTGCCGCAGCGCCTGGTTGACCGCCCGGTTCACCGGTTCGATCTCCATCCCGAGCCAGCCAGCTAGCTGCCGGGCATACTCCGGCCGCAGCGCGGGGTCGCGGATCTGCGCCACCACCGGTGCGGCTTTGCGCAGCCCGGCGACCCGGCCCTCGGCGGTGTCCAGTTCGACGTCCCTCAGCTCCGAACGAATCTTGAACTCGAAGAGCGGCTGGCGAGCAGAAATCAGTTCCCGCACCGCTTCGTCGCCGTGTCGAAGCCGCAGGTCACAGGGGTCCATCCCGCCGGGGGCCAGAGCGATGTAGGTCTGGGCGACGAACCGCTGGTCCTCCTCGTACGCCTTCAGCGCCGCCTTCTGACCAGCTCCGTCGCCGTCGAACGTGAAGATCACCTTTCCACCGGCCCGGGTGTCGTCGCCGATCAGCCGGCGGACCACCCGGATGTGGTCGGCTCCGAACGCCGTCCCGCAGGTCGCGACGGCGGTGCCGACCCCGGCCAGGTGGCAGGCCATCACGTCGGTGTAGCCCTCCACCACGACCACCTGCCGGGACGTCGAGATCTCCCGCTTGGCCAGGTCCACCCCGTACAGCAACTGCGACTTGTGATAAATCGCCGTCTCCGGCGTATTCAGGTACTTCGCCTCGATCCCGTCGTCGTCGAAGATCCGCCGCGCCCCGAACCCGACGGTGTCACCGGTGACGTCCCGGATCGGCCACAGCAGCCGGCCACGGAACCGGTCGTACAGCCCGCGCTGGCCCTGACCGGCCAGCCCGGAGGCCAGCAACTCCTCCTCGGAGAACCCCTTGGCCCGCAGGTGCCGCAGCATGACCGAACCGCCGCGGGGGGCGAACCCGACGCCGAACTGGGCCGCGGCTGCCTGGTCGAAGCCGCGCTCGGCGAGGAATTGCCGGGCCACCGCGGCCTCCGCAGACGTGCCGAGTTGCTCCTCGAAGTATGCCGCGGCCACCCGGTTGGCCTCGATCAGCCGCTGCCGCTGACCGACCTGTTCGCGCCGCCCGCCGCCCTTACCGCCGTCGTCCTCGTACCGCAGCTCGATTCCCAGCCGGGCGGCGAGACGTTCCACCGCCTCGGCGAACGCCAGGTGATCCACCTTCTGGACGAACGAGATCACGTCGCCGCCCTCGCCGCAGCCGAAGCAGTGGTAGAGCCCGACCGTGGGCCGAACATGGAAGGACGGCGACTTCTCGTCGTGGAACGGGCACAGCCCTTTCAGCGACCCGACCCCGGCCGGGCGCAGCGCGACCTGCTCGCCGACGACGTCCTCGATCTTCGACTCGTCCCGAACCGTCTCTACATCTTCCCGACGGATCCTCACGAGCTGATGTTAACTAACCCCGGTTAGTCGAACGTCCCCTGGACTCGCTGCCGCGAGCTGCCCGACATCATCGGCCGTCTCCTAGATCATCAAGCGGTGCAGATTGACGGCGCGGGCGTCGGTGAGCGAGGCGACCTGGTCGATCACCGCCCGGAGCCGTTCGGCGTCGTCCGCGGCCTGCCGCCAGGCGGCCGCGAACGGCGGGTCGAGTGCGTCCGGCGACCGGTTGACCAGCAGTTCGACCAGTTCGGCCAGCAACTCCCGCTGCCGCGCGTAGATCGGCTGGCGGTCCTCGACGGTCATCACATAGACGGCGGCCAACCCTTTGAGGACGGCGATCTCGGCGAGCGTTCCGGCCGGGACGACGACGTCCGCGCTGTACCGGGTGAGCCTGCCCTCGGACTCGGCCGCGCTGCGGGTGGCCGACTCGACGGACCGGGTGAATCGGCCGATGAGCTGGCTGGTCATGTCCTTCAAGGCGGCCAGCGAGCGATACTCGCCGTCGAACTGCGTCACCCAGGCCGACAGCGACCGTAGTCGGCCCAAGGCGGCCAGCGCCTCATCCTGCGGAAGGTCGGGCAGGTACCAGGACCGCACCTGGTCGGCGATCCGCGAAGCCTCGATCGGATCCTGCAACTGGCGCGGATCGAGGCGCCCGGAGACGACGGCATCCTCGACATCGTGCACGCTGTACGCGACGTCGTCCGCCAGGTCCATCACCTGCGCCTCGACGCACCGATGGTTTGCCGGCGCGCCGGCTCGCAACCAGTCGAACGCGGCAAGATCGCCGTCGTACACCCCGAATTTGGCCGATCCGGTCGGGGATTGCCCGTGCCGCCACGGGTATTTCGTCGCAGCGTCCAGGCTGGCCCGGGTCAGGTTGAGGCCGTGCCCGCGACCGGTTTCGACGTCCACAACCTTGGGTTCGAGCCGGGTCAGCATCCGCAGCGTCTGCGCGTTTCCCTCGAAACCGCCGATCTCAAAAGCGATTTCGGCGAGCACCTCCTCACCGTTGTGACCGAACGGTGGGTGCCCGAGATCATGCGCCAGGCAGGCGGTATCGACGATGTCCGGGTCGCAGCCGAGCGCAGACCCGAGTTCGCGGCCGACCTGGGCCACCTCCAGGCTGTGCGTCAGCCGATTGCGGACGAAGTCGTCCGAACCCGGACCGACCACCTGAGTTTTGGCCGACAGCCGGCGCAGCCCGGAGGAGTGCACGACGCGAGCCCGGTCGCGGGAGAACTCCCCCCGGCGTGGGTCCTTGGGCGGTTCCAGATACCAGCGCTCGCGGTCGGCCTGGACGTAACCGGGTTCGCTGCCGCGCCAGAACCCGCTCGACCCGCCCAGGGCTGCGTCACTCATGTCGCCAGCAAACCCTTTGCCCGTGATCACCTCAGCCACCTGAGACGCTGATCTCGGCAGCGCTGATCATGCTGGCCGTGGCCTTGTCGATCTCCCGGTCGACCAGCCAGCCCTCCGGCAGCGCCACCTGACGTTGCACCCCGGAACGGCCGCGCTGGCCTTCGGCAGGTGTGCCCGGATGAGGCTGGTCCGCGTCCAGCTCGGCGACCAACCGGTCGAACTCAGCGAGCGAGGTGAACATGCCGAGCTTGGCCCGAAGCTCACCGCCGACCATGTAGCCCTTCAGGTACCAGGCGATGTGCTTGCGGAAGTCCCGGCAGGCCCGGTTCTCGCTGGTGGGCGGCCCGGCCTCACCCACCGACCGGGAGGGGCGCTGATAGCCCTCGTAGTGCTCGGCCAGCAGCTCGATATGCCGGCGCATCGTGGCCAGAACATAGGCCAGGCCGGGGCGGAGCCGTTCCGGGCGACCGGCGATCGCGGCGGCCAGGTCGGCGAACAGCCATGGCCGGCCGAGGCAACCGCGGCCGACCACCACCCCGTCACACCCAGTTTCGTTGATCATGTCGATCGCGTCATCGGCGGACCAGATGTCACCGTTGCCGAGCACCGGGATGCTGGTGACCGCCGCCTTCAATCGGGCGATCGCCTCGCGGTCGACGGTGCCGCCGTAGTAGTCCACAGCCGTGCGAGCGTGCAGCGCGACCATCGCCACCCCTTCGGCCTCGGCGATCCGGCCGGCGTCCAAGTAGGACAGGTGCTCGGCGTCGATCCCCTTGCGCATCTTGATCGTCACCGGCACCCCGTACGGAGTCGCCGCCTTGACCGCCGCGCCGACGATCGCGGCGAACAAACCGCTCTTCCAGGGCAAGGCCGCTCCCCCGCCCCTGCGGGTCACCTTGGGCACCGGGCATCCGAAGTTGAGATCAATGTGATCGGCCCGGCCCTCGCCCAGCAACATCGAGACGCAGGCGCCGACCGTGGCCGGGTCCACCCCATAGAGCTGAACGCTGCGCGGGTGCTCCTCGGGATCGTGCTGGATCAACCGCATCGACTCGGCGTTGCGCTCGATCAGCGCCCGCGACGTCACCATCTCGCTGACGAACAGCCCTTCCCCACCGGCCGAGGCCATCTGCTCACGGCACAACCGCCGGAACGCCTGGTTCGTGATCCCCGCCATCGGAGCGAGGACAACGGGAGTGGCAATCCGATACGGACCGAGGGTAAGCGGGCCCGGCATACCGGGGATCGTCGTCAAGCTGGTCACCGTCCCATTGTGGGTGATGACCGGACCACTGATCGCCGGAGAGCGCCAGGGGGTTCCAACTGCTGGACAGATGGAGTTCCCCGGCCCTCGGCAGGGCGCTGTAGGGGCCTATGGCGTACCGGTGACACCCTACTGCGTTAGGGTAAATCCGAAATTAGTCGGCGATAGACTGAATTGACTTGAGAGGGAGCGCACTTACGGGGTGGCGTGGAGTTGACCGCACGCCGGAACCTTGGGCCGCCAGGAGGTGCGTGGCCGATCGCCACCGATAGCACAAGTGCTACATTGGTCGAATGGAAGAAGCAGGACTGCGCGAAATGCGTCAAAACGCCAGCGACCTAATCAAACGCGCCCAGGCTGGCGAACGAATCACGATTACCGTTTCTGGTCGTCCGGCCGCAATGCTCAGCCCGATTGGAACCCGCGCATGGAGATCCTGGGAGGAGGTCGCCGCGCTGTTCACGACCAGCCCCGGTGACGACGAATGGGCCAACGACCACGCTCTTCTGGACCATGACCTACAGGATCCGTGGGATCGCTCGTGAACCGCCGCGGGGTGCTCGACACCAGCGTGCTGGTCGCCACCGAT
>JANNPJ010000629.1:0-15169 GCA_031400005.1 Kineosporiaceae bacterium
GACGAGTTCGGCATGACGGCCTCCGACGGCAACACCCTCGACGGCACGGCCGTACAGATCGCGAACGCCGGGCACCCGCTCGCTGCAGGTCGCAGCGGCACGGTGACGGTGACCTCGGCCACGAGCGCCCTGCCGCGTGGCGCGGCCGGTGCGAACGCGGTCGTGGTCGCCACCGTGAACGGTCAGGCATCGCTGTTCGCGTACCCGGCGGGCGTCGCGATGCCAGGGCTCACCGCGCCGGCGTGCCGGATCGCCGTACCGATGGTGTCGCAGGGGATCGCGCGGATGACGGCCGACGGTCTGGCCTTGTTCGACACCGCCGTCGACCACGCGGCCGCAGGCTGCCCCTGATCAACGGAGCACCACCCTCATGACAAAGAGCCGGGTCATGGGTACGATTCTCATCGCCCTGGGAGTCCGTCTTGCCGTGGCAAGCCGGAACTCAAGATTGAAAAACGTTTAGTTTCAAGCCGGTTTGACGTCCAAGGCAATCTCAGGCGGCACCATAGGCGGTAAGAGCGCACCAGGCGACGAACGTGCCGACGTCCTCGCGGTCACAGTCGGCGCGGCTGCGGTGCAAGGCGTCCGCGAGCGTGAGGCCTGAGGCGAGATGCCGGTGCAGGTCGGTCATCAGCGTGACGGCCGCGCCGTCCGGAACCTCGATGCCGGAGGCGATCACGCCCGCCGTCCCCTGGGCCATCAGCGCGCTCGCGAAGCCGAGTACCTCACCGCCGTCGTATCCGTGTTCGACGGCGGATTCGCACACCGCCAGAATCAGACGGCGGGGTGCGACGCCGCGTTCCAGCAGTTCGTAGAGCGTGAGCGGTCCGTCGGCCAGTTCCAGGGCAGAGAACAGCGGGTTGTCGGAGCGAAGGCGGCCGTGGCAGGCCAGGTGGGCCAGGTCGGCACCACGGATGGCGGCCACAGCGGCGTCCACCGTGCTCGCCGGCGGAAGTAGAACACGTGAGGCAGGGTGGCTCTGCCCGATCGCCGCGACTTCGGCCGCTGCTCCTGGCAGTCCCGGCCCGGCTACGGCTGCCACAATCGGAGCTTCCGGTCCGGGCTGGATCGACGACGCCTGCTCGCGGCTGCGCGCCCAGACGGATGCCGACGATGCCACGCTTGTAGGCCCTTCCCGCAGCCCTGACCACAACACTTGCTGGAGTGGGGGGCACGGGACGATGACGACTGACGCATCAAAGGGCACGCCGAGCGGCTGGATGAGCAGGTTTCGCAGCGCCGCGAGCGCCTCCTCCGCGGCCTTTCGCGCGTACGAGGCGAACCGCCCACCGCGAAGCACGCCCCGCAGCCCGAACAACAATGCTTTCGCGTGCTGACGCGGCAGGTCGACGTCACCCAGTTCCACCAGTCGGGTTCGATGGGGTCCGACAACGACGGCCATCAATCGGTCGTCGAGGGCGGCGAACTCCACCAGCCACCCGCCGTCCAGAAGCCGTCGCAACCGCGCGGGCTGGACGACCGTACCGGGGGCATCATCGGAACCGTGCCGAGCCCAGGACCGCCGCCGAATTCGAGCCTCGAGGACGCCCTGCCGGTCGACGAGGTCCGCGGGTTCGTCGGCTTGCTCCCGGCGCACGCTGCGCAGTTGTTGCTCGAGGCTGCGCAACGCCGCGAGATCCTCGTCAACCGCGTCCGGCACCGGCTCGGCGAACAACAGGGACACCGCGCGGGTGCGCTCCAGCCAGGTAAACACTTGCGCGGGGGAGGCCGACGGCAGGAGAGTCCGCAGCCCCATCAGGCCGAGCTCATGGCCGTGCCCAGATGCCAGCACCCGCAGTTCGACAGAGGCCAGCGCCGACCGGTGGCGGTTCAGGTCGTGCAAGCCGGCGCGGCACTGCAGAAGGACGGCCTCCGGGTCGGCACCGGCCTCGGCGAGCAGCGCGAGAGCCAGTCGCCCGCGCAGTCGCACCAGCACGGCCTGACCTTGCGACAACTCGCCGGCCCGGCTCAGGTGCCGCCGGGCTACCGCACGTCGGTCGAGGGCGACGGCCGTCCGGCCCGCAGCCAGGTGCGCTTCGACGGCGACCGATTGCAGCCCGAGCCGCTGCAGGGTGGAAGCCGCCCGGCTCAGCCGGTGCAGGCCCTCGCTCGACGGTCCGGAGGCTGCGGCCTCCGCTTCCACCGCTGCGACGGTGGCTCGTGCGACCCACGCGGTCCGGCGCTGCCGCCGGAGGTCGGCTACAGCTTCTTGGGACTCCCGGCGAGCGGTGTCGACATCGCCGAGGGCGAGCGCCAGGCGAGCGGATCGGAGCCTGGCCTCGGCCGCCATCAGATGGGCGTCGTGCCGGGCCAGTTCGTCGGCCGCGAGCCGGGTGACGCGCGCGGCCTCGCCGAGCAACCGCAGATCGACCAGGGCATCCGCGAACTCGAGGTAGTGCTCCCCGATCGGGGCGTCTGCCGCTAGGTAGAGCTGCCCGGCCTCCTCGAAAAGCCGCAAACTCTCGGCGATATGGCCGGCGTGGAAGCTTGACCAGGCCCGGCTCCCGGCGATCACCGCCGCCAGCCAGGCACCGTGGCCCTTGGCGAGTTCGGCGGCGCGCTCGAGGTACTCGAGGGCCTGCCCGGCACGGCCGAGCTGAGTCAGCGCGTTCGAGAGGTTGTTTGCCGCTTTGATCCAGGTCACCGGTTCGCAGTCGGGCTCGGCCAGGACCTGGTGGTAAAGGACTGCGGCGTCTTTGACTCGTCCCGTGTTGTGGGCGAGGACCGCGCGCTGCAGCAGCAGGTCGGCGTGTGCCGGTCCGGACAGCAGTGATCCAGCGCGCTCGAGATCCCGGCGGGCACGATCGAAGCGGCCGAGTTCCTGATGCGCAATGGCACGGGTGACCAGCAGTTCGCCCAGGCGCTCGGGCAGGTTCTGCCGCTCGGCGATCCCAACTGCCTCATCGAGCAGCCGCTTGGCGGCTGCATTGTCGAGTCCGCCGTGCAGCGCCCAGGCGCGGGCACGTAACGCTATGACGAGCGTCTCGGCGTCCTTCTCGGCCCGTGCCTGCTCCAAAAGCTCGGCAGTCAGTGAGGCGTATCTAACCGGGTCGCTCGTCACTCTGAGGTAAATGGTCTCTACGGCTGCTCGAAGGCTGTCGTCCATCAACTTTCCGCCCCGAGATCAGATATCAGCGTGTCGGCCGCAATCGCGACATAGTCTATGAGCACTTCAGAAGGGAATTTGACCGATGGCCACAATTCCACCGACCAGCGATTCAGGGTCGTTGCCGTTCCGGATCCAACCCGGTGATTACCCCGATCTGCGTGACGCCGAATCCCTGGCGCGGGATGCGGAGATCGCCCGACGGCAGCTCACGCTGCTGTCACCGCGTGACCCGGTGTCCCGCCGGCGAATCAGGGAGATCCTCACCCAACTGCAGGAGAGCCAGGACCATGACACCTGCTCCGATGGTAAGGATGAGCCCGTAGATCGAGTCCCGTTTGACATCTGGGAGGGCGACGAGACAGATGGGGCGCTCTTCCTGGTGGCCCGGGACCAGATTGTGGTTCAGGTCCAGAGCCCCGGTGACAACCTGCCTGGCGCATTACCCCAGGGGCAGGAACTGCCGATCGAGGGTTATGAGCGGATCACCGAACCACTGGGTGACCTGAAGGCCGCGCTCCCGGTTCCGCGGCGAACCGACGCATTCCGGTCCATCTCCGCCAAGAAGCCGCAGGATCTCGCCGCCGATGTGCGCCTGCTGAAGACCCTCAATATCGATGCGTCACTGAACTACATCGTTCCGCTGGGGCACATCGTGAAGGGCGACGATTTCCCGGAACCGGCCTCGTCGCTCTCACACGAGTTCCCGCCCCGCACAATGCGGACACCGTCCAGTGCCACGAGTAAACCGATTCGGGTCGCGGTGATCGACACGGGCATTTCCGCGGAGAAGCGTGAGGACGGCTGGCTGGTGGACGTTGTCCACGGGCCGGACGACATCGACCAGCTCGACATCGTGCTCCCGATGAACCGCAATGACTGGTTCGCCGGGCACGGGACCTTCGCAACCGGCGTCGTACAGCAGGTTGCGCCGTTCTGTGAGATCTACGTTTACCGGTTCACCATGCGCAACGGCATCGGCACCGAGCGGGAGGTCGCCGCGGCTCTCCTGCGCGCGGTCGAGCAGGCTCAGCAGGATGATGTCCACCTTGTGGTCAACATGTCCGTGGGCGCACCGGCCGTGAATGGGCTTGCGCCGCTGGCCCTGCAGGACGCGGTGAAGTTCGTCAGCACCCACCACCCCGAAGTGGTCATGGTTGCCAGTGCGGGTAACGACGGCACCTCCGCGCCGATGTTCCCGGCGGCGTTCCCGGAGGTCGTTGCGGTCGGGGCACTGACGGCGGATCATCAGCCGGCGGACTTCTCCAGTTTCGGCAGCTGGGTCGACTGCTCGTGCGTGGGCGTCGGCGTCGTCTCCACCTATGTGGAGGGTGTGGTTCCGCCGGAGCCGATCCCCGGCCGGGACGATGTGGAGTTCGGCCGGGACTCGTTCGCCGTCTGGAGTGGCACCTCGTTCTCCGCCCCGCAGATCAGTGGCGCGATTGCGAGGTTGTGCCAGATGAATGACTGCACACCGGTCGAAGCCCGTAATGCCTTGCTGAGCAACCGGACAATGCTCACCAATTACGGATGCGTCATCGACGAACTGTTGCCGGGCACGCCGGCGTGAATTGCGGTTCGGTCCGGCGGGTGGCTCAGTCCAACATGAGCCACTCGCTGGACACCGGGCCCTCGCCCTCACGCCGGCAGGTCACCCGGATCGGTCCTGACTCCAGGCCCTCGACGACGAACCCGCCCAGCAGATCGGCGTCGACAGGCGTCGCAGTGCCAGCCGCCCCGGACCGGATCTCGATCGTCACCGCGCCGGTCGGGAGGACATGCCCCTCCAGGCGGTGCCGCTGACCCGACTTGGTCAAGGTCAACTCCAGGGCCAGCCGCTCGCCCGCGGACTCGAACACGAGCCGCCGCTCGTTGCCTGGTGCGGCCCGGCGAACCGCCAGGAGTTCCCGATCTGTCCCGGAAGCGACGATGTCGTCGTCGGAGTCGAAAACGAGGACGGCGAGTTCGGCGTCGAGCAGGCGCAGAGCGAACGCCTGACGTGCCAGGGCGGCCACCGAGGGCGGTGGTGCTGTGTCCGCTCGCAGGGTGGCGAGTTCCTGGAGGAGCTCTTGATCACCGAGGTCTGGCTCCGGTGCGGTGTCGCTGTCTGTCGTACTCACGAGGTCTCCCCAGGGCGTCCGGGCCGGAGGTGAGGGTGAGTGATGCCGACACCACTCACCACGCTTGGCCGCTGTCCCATCATGAGGAATCACCAGCTCCCGTGATACCCATCGCCGCCAGATGGCCCTTGAGTTGTTTGAGACACCTGCCACGTCGGGGCCCGAGACTGCCGGTCGGCATCGCGAGCTGCTCCGACGCTTTGTTGTAGACGCTGCCCTCGGGCGGATCGATGACCAGAACCCACAGCACCCGCTGGCAGTCGTTCCCGAGCTTGAAGAACGCCTCCCAGACCTCGGAGTCGCGCTGCCGGGTGATCGCCGGGGTGTCGGCGCCGCCGACCGGTCCCGACAGCTTGTCCAGGACGGTGTCTTCCCCGATCGGCACAACCTTGCCGCGACGCTTGTACATCGCAATGCACTCGCGACGGCAGGTCGTCGCCAGCCAGCCAGGCAACTTGCGCGGATCGTCGATGGTGTCAAGTTTGTCTACCAGCCGGAACCAGGTGAGCTGGAACGCATCGGCGGCATCTGATTCGCTCAGCCGGAATGACCGGCAGATCGACCAGACCAGACCTTCCAGGCGATGGACGAGTGCGTCCCAGGCCGTCTGATCGCCGCCGGAGGCCGCGGCGAACAAGGTGGCAAGATCCGGCCACTGGGCGCCACCCGGCCCGTCCGAGGCTTCGATTTCGGCACTGACGACCATGGACGACCTCCGAGAGCACCCCATCGACGGATCGGTCCGCCTACGGATCACGAGATTAGCCCGAGAAGGTCACCGCCGCAGCATCCCCGGTGGGCCCGGCGACGTCAGGCGCCGGGTAGCCGGACCAGCTCGCCCGAGCGCACTCCCGAGGTCACCTCCGCCCACCCCGATCCCGGGCCATGCTGGAAGATCTCTTCAACGAGGGCAAATAAAGCAGTCCATGAAGGCTCACCCGCTGCACCCTTACGCTGATCTGGCACACGTCGTCGCGAACGGGAGGGCTTGATCGGTGGCCCAGGTAGACCAGTTGGGTGGAACGCAGCGGAGACCTGAAACGCGAACTGCTGAGCTTCGCGCAGGGTAAACGGTTCGCGAACGCGCGAAGCGGAGCGCTCGAGGATTGGTTCGGCCCGATAGTGACGGGTGAGGAGCACGAGCTGATCGGGTTCTTCGACCATTTCCTCCTTGAGCGCCGGTTCAGCGACGAACCGATTGCCTGGGCCCGGGTCTCGGGTTCCGCCGCCCACCGACTCCAGCGTGCTGGTGGGCGGAAACCCGGTACGGGGTGATGTCCCACCTGGCGCTTCCACGCCGTTCAGGCGCTTGGTGCCACCGCAGAGGTACGCACCCGTCGAGGCGATCGCGTCAAAAGCGTTGTGCGGTTGGGTGGCGTTGGGGCGGGTAGCCCAGTCCGTGGTGAGGTTCTCGGCCGTCAGCCGGTCGCTGGCTATCGTCCATGAACGAGATCCGCCGACCGACGCAGGAACCGTTACTCAGTAGCGTTGTTGAGGACCTCTTGACGTCGATCGGCCTCGTGGAACATCAGCCTGACATGGCAAACAACGTCGTTCAGGTGAGTCACGGCCGTATCCAGGATGAGCCGGCTGTCCAGGTCGATGAGCCGGTCGATCAGAGCATCCATGGCCAGCCCGGCGCCGAAAAGCAATCTGACGACTTCATCTCGCAGATCATCGGCCGCGAACTGGGCATTTTCGGTGCGGGAATCGCTCTGCGACAAGGTGACTGTCGCCCCAAGAATGGTTCCGGAATCGGCGAACCGAGAAGCGATCGACTGGTCGAGCCAGTGAGTCTGATCAGAAAAATGAGAGCGGGTGCGGATTCTCATCGGGACCGGTAGGTCCCCGCGCAGCGCAGCCAGAATCGCATCAGTCACCCGGACGGAGACCAAAGTGTCCCCGCTTGCCGTCCAACTCTCCAGATAAGACTCGCCGACGCCCGACAGGTCCGCGCCGCCAGATTTGTGCCGGGCAAGATCGAGCCATGTCGGATTGAGCGAGACGACGACACCCGAACGATCCAGAAGCGCGACGCCGACCGCGGAAGCCATCAGCTCTTTTCCACCGGGCATCAAGCCCAACTGAATCACCTGGTCACTGTGAACGGTCATGAGCCTGACCCCTGAATCTCTTGTTCATTCCGTCTTCGCCCTGGCCATCGCGAAGACATGGCTCGCCGAAACTCAGGGCGCTGATTCCGTAAGCCGCGGAACAGACTGACGTTCATCCATTGCCGCCATTGGGATGAACGCACCACGACTGCAGGACAGGAAAGGACCGTCCGCGTCGTTGCATGGTGAGGCCGATGCGCCGAGCGATCACCGGACACCCGGCTCGGAGCTCTTGCTCCTGCGAATTCAGCAGCGGACGGCCGAACTCATTCCGGATTGGCTGAGGGTCCCAACCAAGGTCAGGGTACACCAATGGTCTCTCCCAGTCGGGGCTAGGACGGCTTTCGCATCATTGGCCCCATCCACAGAGCCGGATGAAGGCGCCTGCGGATCAGGGGTCTTCCAGGGAGGTTTCCGTCTCCGCGAGGATGGCCGTGGCCACTACCTGTCGGGTGAGGCCGGTCCTGACTGCCCGTCCATCGATGTCGGCTTCGGCCTCTTCCGGAGTTCGCCCACGCGCGAGCAGCACGCCGATGGCCTGGTTCACCACAGACGTCGCAGCCGCCGAACCACTGAGGGACTCCGGACCGGTCAGATGCTGATCGAGCGCGAAGTCTGACAGCGGAAGCGACGTCAGCCAAGCCAGGTCGGCGGCAAGATCGATGAGGGCTCCCGGCGAGGCCGCGTAGAGAATCAGCGCGATTCGCTGCGCACCACCGGCTCGCTCAGGTCCAGCACCGAGAGCCGTCGAGGTGGGGATCTTCACCGAGGAGCGGATTGTGCCGGGCACGAAGGAGTCTTCCATCGCGTCGACGCTGCGCTGCGTGTCTGCCGTCATCATTTCTACCGAGACACCGAGGTAGGACGGCACCGCCGAGCGCACCTGATCAGCGAACCGGCCCAGCGATCGCCCGATGTCGATGTCGGGGTCGTCGAAGGTCTCAGTCAGTTCAGCCAGACTTGCGGCCGCCCGCGAAGGGATCTTCATAGCAGCAGGAAGCTCCGGAGGCGCATACCCGGGGCGCCCGAACTTGCCCAAGGCCTGGCACCGCAGGTCGCAGTGCGAGGTGGCAGAGCTGGAAGCCGTAGGGGCCCGGATCCAGTGAACTCGGCCAGGCGAAGACTACTGCGCATACCGCGCGGCAACACGTCTTCGATGGTCTCCGCCGACGCAATGCGGCGGGTCAGGTGTCAGTGTGACGCGCGCGGGCCCGCCGGACCGCCTCGTCGACAATCCGCTGAGCGACCTCAGGCAGCTTCAAATGCTCCGCCTGACTCATGGTGCGCAGCCGCGCGAAGGCTTCATCGGCGGTGACTCCCCCACGCCCGCGCAGCAGGCCGATGGCCTGGTCGATGATGGGACGGCTCGACAGCGCTGTCTGCAGCTGGGCCGTCAGCGCAAGTGCCTGCGAGAGAATCTGCGCATTGTGAACGGCAACGGCGGCCGGGGAGGCGAACAATTCCCCGAGTTCCATTGCGTGGTCGTCAAAAACGTCCTTTCCGTGGGCATACACGTTGATCGCGCCGACGAGATGCCCGGGCAGGAGCAGCGGAAGCGACAGCGCACTGTGGATGCCCATTCGCCCCACCCTGGGACCGAACCGCGGCCACATCTGCTCCCCGCCCAGGGATCCGGAACGAACCGTCCGTTGCTCGAGCGCCGCAGTGATACATGGCCCTTCTTTGAGGGTCACATATTGGATCTCGTCGATCTGGGCCACCAGCGGATCGCTGGCGGCCAGCGCCTGGACACGATGCTCACCCTGCTTCACCTCCAGCAAGGTGACACCGGCCCCGTCCGCACCGGGGATGGCCCGCGCGGCAAATGTTGCCACCCTGCCCAGCAGTTCCTCCAGTCCGAGGCTGCCGGTCACCAGGCCGGCCAGTTCACCCAGGCTGCTCTGCAGGTCAGCCTCGTCGGAGGATGCCTGACGCGCGCTCAAGTCACGATCGGTCGTTCCCGGCGCTGCCTCGGACTCGCTCATCCCGGGATCCTTCATTGAGGGGCTTCGACCGATCTGCGCCGGCCAAGCTGCATGAACGCGGAACCAATCTGCGCGACCACCGGAGTCTATGCCCCTTCCCCGATGACCAGCGGATGCGGCCTGGAGAGAACAGTCCGGCCCGGGTGTCCGGGAGACCCGCTCGGCTCAGGATATCGCGACAAATCGGCAATCGGTGAGCTTCTCCAGGGAGATGGAGGGCGAACCCGGTGCCGCGCGCTAGAGCAGTCCTGAAAGCGGTTTACCTTGCTTATCGTTCGACGAGGCGCCCGTTGTCTCAGCCATCAGATGACGGACTCCTGAGGTGAGCTGCGTGCTCAGCATCGCCTTCTCGAAGCTGCAAGCAGTCATTACTCAGAGCGGCGCCGGTAAAGCGCGCAACGAAGAGAGGGACGAAAGCGCGAATGGGAGCATTAGCGAACTTCGCGGCACTGAGCTGGATTTCCTGATCAACAAGATCGCGACCCAGCCGTCGATCATACTTTTCGTGCAACCACCGGGCGGTGTGGATCAGATCCGGGCTCAACTCGACTCCGGGACCTCCTTCGGCCCCCGCATGGTCACGGAACTCGGGCGTCTGCGCAGTCAGGCTCATGCCTTGATCCTTCCGTCCGGGTCGACCCAGGAACAGGGCACAACGTCCCCGTTGGTCGCTAGCACGGTCCGGTGTTGCCAGGGTCTTCGCCCGGAGCCAGCTGATTGAGGGGCACGTTCGGGATTCAGCGGCCAACGTCTTTTCGGCTGAATGCTGCCACCTGGTCCCAGCACGGGATCTGAGGCCTACCCGAGCTGTCCCGTGGCCCCCCACTCAGAACATGAAACGGAGCTCGTCTGACCTCGCCGATTCCCGGCGCGCCCAGCAGACGTGCTCGGCCAGGTTGCGGTCCGCAGGAACTCACCGTTCCGTTCAACGTGACGTGACCGCACCGGTCCGTCACCACCTCAACGCTCTGACCCCTCAGCTGGGGGCTTCGCACCAGCGCCGCTCGGATCGCAGCAACCAGGTTCATCGCTTTCACGAACCTATGGTTGGTGTCGATCGCCTTCGTGGCCGTCTTCATCGACGTCTCGAGTCCAGCGGGTCGCCCGCCCCTCAGACCAGTGCCAGGCGACCCTGCGGGTGGAGTCGTTGTGCCCTGCCGGTCGCGAGGTCCGACACCTAGCGTCGTAAACAGGAAGCGCGTCGTCAGAGCGACCGGGCGGTGTGCTCTTCAAATGACACTCGGGCAGCCCCTTGCTGACCTGTTCTGGAGCTCCACATGACGATCACTCAGGCCCGCACCGCAGCCGAGATCGACGCCCTCACGGACGGTGACGCGGTCGCGAGGGCCGAAGACCTGTGCAAGGTCTACGGGACAGGCGATTCCCAGGTCGTGGCTCTCGACCACGTGACCGTGGAGTTCGGCCGTGGCCGGCTCACCGCGATCATGGGTCCGTCCGGGTCCGGCAAGTCCACGCTGATGCATTGCATGGCTGCCTTGGACACACCGACATCGGGCCGCGTGGACGTCGACGGTGTCGACGTCCGTGGCCTGAAGGACAAGACGTTGACCATGCTGCGCCGCGATCGGCTCGGGTTCGTGTTCCAGGCCTTCAACCTGGTGCCAACCCTCACGGCCCGCGAGAACATCACCCTGCCTGTTGACATCGCGGGCGCGAAGTTGGATGTCGCGTGGTTCGACACGGTGGTGGACACGCTGGGGATCCGGGACCGGCTGGGGCATCGGCCCAACGAGCTCTCCGGCGGTCAGCAGCAGCGTGTCGCGTGTGCCCGGGCTCTGGTACGCCGGCCTGCGATCGTCTTCGCCGATGAGCCGACCGGCAACCTTGACTCCCGGGCCAGCGCCGAGATCCTGGCGTTTCTGCGCCGCTCGGTGGACGACTTCGGGCAGAGCATCGTGATGGTCACCCACGACCCGGTCGCGGCGTCCTACGCCGACCGGGTGCTCTTCCTCGTCGACGGACGCATTGTTGATGAGATCCTCGCGCCGACCACCACGTCGGTACTCGACCGGATGAAGAGCTTCGAGCTCGCCGGACAGGACTCTTGACATGTTTCACGTCACCCTCAGAGGCCTGCAGGGCCACATCATGCGTCTTTTGCTCACCGCAGGTGCCGTGATGCTCGGCGTTTCCTTCGTCACCGGCACCTTCGTGCTGCGCGACAGCATCGACAACACCCTGGGCGGTCTCGTCGCACAGTCATCCAAAGGGCTCGACGTGTCAGTTCGGAGTGCTCGGACCGAGGCCGTGTCCCCGGTCTCCGACGGGTCCGCCGTCAGGCTCGGGGTTCCCCTGGCGCTCGTCGAGACCGTCGCGGCTGTGCCCGGCGTCGCGCAGGTGACTCCCACCTTGCAGGGCACGGCCATCTTGGCCGGTAGCGACGGAATCGCGGTCCGCAACGGTGGCGCGCCGTCGCTTGGGTTTGCCTTTGTCGAGGACGATCCCGGGTTCACTCTGGTCTCCGGCCGGGGACCCACCGGTCCGGGCGAAATCGCCGTAGAGAGCAGCACTTTGGACCGTGCGCAGCTCGAGGTGGGGGACCGCACCCGTGCCGTCATCGGCGACCAAGCGCAGCAGGTCACCATCACCGGAGAGGTGCACTTCGGCTCTCTCTTCGGTGCCACGGCAGTGCTGGTGGACGAGATCACGGCGCGACGAGTGTTTGCTCCTGACGGCACGGTCACGGCCCTGACTGTCACCGCGGCTGCGGGAGTCAGCCAGACGACATTGCGCTCTGCCGTCGCAGCCGCCCTGCCCGCCAATGTCGAGGCGGTCACCGGCGCGACAGTGCAGAGCGAGACGGAGACCTCGGTACAGAAGGGACTGGAGTTCTTCACGACCTTCCTGCTGGCCTTCGCAGGCATCGCCCTGTTCGTCGGATCGTTCATCATCGTCAACACCTTTTCGATGCTCGTCGGGCAGCGAGCTCGCGAACTTGCCCTGCTCCGTGCCATCGGAGCGACCAAGGCTCAGGTGGTGCGCACGGTACTCGGCGAGGCCGTCGTCATCGGTCTGGCGGGTTCGGTCCTCGGTATCGGCCTCGGGCTGTTGATCGCCGCCGGTGCCCAGGCGGCCATCGGGACATTCCTCAGTACCGACATCGGTTCCGACCTTCCCCTGAGCGCGACCACCGTGGCGCTCAGCGTGCTGGTCGGCGTGGCGGTCACCGTTGTCTCGGCCGTGTTGCCGGCCCGCCGTGCCTCGCGGGTCGCCCCGGTGGCCGCCATGCGCGGGGACGTCGGAGCCGTCAGCGGTGGTCTCGGCCTGCGTGGTCTGGTTGGCTTCGGGCTACTGGTATCCGGCGCGGTGGTCCTCGGCGCAGCAGTCACCCGCGAGCAGGTCTCCTGGCCAGTGGCTGCGCTCGGTGCCGTCGCGGCGGTGCTCGGACTGCTGGTGGGTGCGCCGCTCGCGACACGACCCGTCGTACGCATCATCGCCTGGCCGTTCGTCGCGCTCGTCGGGGCGGTCGGCAGGCTCGCCCGCGAGAACGCACTGCGCGTCCCCCGTCGTACGGCGACCACCGCGAGCGCCCTGATGATCGGCCTGGCCCTGATCGCCGGCGTCTCGGTGCTGGCACAGAGCGTCAAGGCCAGCGTGAGTAGCGGGGTCGCCGAAGAGCTGACCTCCGACTTCGTCCTGAACAGCGGTAACGTCGCACCGGTCCCCGGGCCGGTCGCCGCCGCAGCCCGCAACCTCCGGGGCGTGCGCTCGGTCGCCGCCATCGGGCTCCTCGACGTGCGTATCGGGTCCTTCCACACCATCGCATCGGCCGTCACGGCTACCGACGTGTCCGACAACTTCGCGGTGACGATGGAACAGGGCCGGTTGACCGCGCTCGAGCGCCACACTCTGCTCGTGGATCAGACCACCGCGAGCGCGCATGGTTGGAGCCTCGGCGACACCGTGACCGCGATGGTCGGCACCCTCAGGGACGAGCCGCTCGTGGTCGGTGGCATCTACCGGGACAGCCAGGCCTTCGGGTCGCACGTCATCGTCGACAGCACCCTCTACACCGCCGCCATGCCGGCCCACCAGAGGGCCGATGCTCGCCTGTTCCTGCGGGCCGAGCCTGGAGCCGACCTCGGCGAGCTGAGAACCGAGCTGACCGACCTCGTGCGTCCGTACCTGATCGTCTCGGTCCAGGATGGCGCGGAGTTCGCCGATGCACAGGGCGCGGCGGTCGACACGCTGATCAACTTGCTCTACGTCCTGCTGCTCTTCAGCATCATCGTCGCCGTGCTGGGCATCATCAACACCTTGGCGCTGTCCGTGTTCGAACGCACCCGCGAGATCGGGCTGCTGCGCGCCATCGGGCTACGGCGTCGACAGCTGGGCTCCATGATCACCATCGAGGCCGTCACGACGTCGGTGTTCGGTGCCTTCTTAGGCACTGTTCTTGGCCTCGGGCTCTGGGTGGCCCTGCAACGCGGCCTGGTGACCCAGGGGTTGACCACGCTCGCCGTGCCGTGGGCACTCATCCTGGCGATGCTGCTCGCGTCGGGCATCGTCGGCGTTCTGGCCTCCGTCCTGCCCGCGCTCCGGGCGGTGCGACTGGGCATCCTGCAGGCCATCGCCAGCTCCTAGCCCCAGACCCACGGCTCCCGCCTACCCGAGGCGCACAAAGCCCACGCGAGTGGGCATGAAAGAGATGATCCGAATGGCCGCTACAGTCCGCTGGGCCCTCGTTGCCGTGTTCGCGGGCCACGGGCTCATCCATTTTCTCGGCGCAGCCAAAGGTTCCGGGTGGGCCGACGTCGCACAGCTCACGGAACCGATCGGCGTCTGGGCAGGTGCGCTCTGGCTACTCGCAGCCGCTCTCGTCCTGACCACTGCGGCGCTCCTTGCCGCGCAAACCCCCACCTGGTGGTGGGCCATCGCCTTCAGCGCGGCTGCCATTTCGCAGATCGCCGTCATCACCTCCTGGAACGACGCAAAGGCCGCGACGATCGTGAACCTCCTCCTGGTCCTCGTTGCCGGGTACGGCCTCGCGGCCGAGGGACCGACCAGCTTCCACGCCCAGTACCGCGAGCGTGCCACTCGCGCACTTGCCGGCATCGACCCTTCACCGCCGACGGTGAGCGAAGCGGATCTTGTGGACCTGCCGACGCCGTTGGCGGCCTACCTCCGACGCTCCGGCGCCGTCGGAGAACCCCGGGTGGTGA
The DNA here is from genome assembly GCA_031400005.1 of Kineosporiaceae bacterium. Lineage (GTDB taxonomy): Bacteria > Actinomycetota > Actinomycetes > Actinomycetales > Kineosporiaceae > JANNPJ01. The sequence continues at coordinate 14,509 of JANNPJ010000629.1, forward strand.
GCTTCCACGCCGACTTCCACGGACGCATCCGCAGCGGCCCGGACGCGGCCTGGATGCCGTTCACCGGCGAGCAGGTCAACACTTACGGACCACGCCCACAGCGGATCTTTCTGATGGACGCCACCAGATCGGGGCTTCCCGTGACTGTCCTGCACGTGTTCTCCGACACCACGGCCACGATGAGGGTGAAGCTACTCTCCCTGATCCGGGTCGTCGACGCGTCCGGACCGCAGATGGACCGCGGGGAAACCGTCACGGTGTTCAACGACCTCCTCGTCATGGCCCCGGGCGCGCTCATCGGCGCCCATACGACCTGGGAGGCCATTGACGACCTGCACGTCCGCGGCACCTTCACCGACGGCGACCAGACCGTCTCCGCCACGCTCAGCTTCAACGCCGACCACGACCTGGTCGACTTCGTGTCCGACGACCGGACCCGTGCATCGGCCGACGGCAAGACCTTCACCCGACAACGGTGGTCAACCCCGCTCACCGGACACCACGACACCGATGGGCATCGCGTCCTGACCTCGGGCGAGGGTGTCTGGCACCCCCAACATCCCGAACCATCGTTCACGTACCTGGAGTTCCACCTCGACACCATCAGCTACAACATCGGCAATACCGACATCGAGCCCACGACACCCTTGTCCGCACCGGT
>JANNPJ010000631.1:0-1521 GCA_031400005.1 Kineosporiaceae bacterium
GGGCTGGGGTTTTCGATCAAGCACTCGACTCGGGAACGAGCGGGATGGCGTGGAGGTCAATGTGAGTCAGCAGCAGAAGTTCGCCAGGCGAGCACTACGAGTGGTTGCAGTCAGTGGGATCGTGTTCGGCACGTTGGCACCCGCGGCAGCGCTCGCGGCACCGTACCCTGACGTGAACCAGACGAACACTCCGCGTGACCCGGGTTCCCAGGTGCAGGCTGCGACCGCCAGCCGGTCATCGACGCTCCCGTTCACGGGTGGCGACGCGGCCGGGCTTGCGATCATCGGCGTTGGCGCCGTTGCCGCGGGTGCGGTCTTCGTACGCCAGTCACGCCGCCGGGTCACCGCCTGACTCAGGCATTCACCATGACGATGAGGCGCGGCCGGCATTGTCGGCCGCGTCCTCGCGTCCGGATACCTTGGTTTCCCGCATGAGCTCCGAACCGGTCCCTGACCGAGCACACTCCGAGGAAGTCGCCCACCTCGCCTTCGTCGCGAAGCCTCGGTCGTCCTATGTGCGGGTGGTGAAGCCGATCATGGATCGGGTCGTCGGCGCGGCCGCGCTGGTTGTGATGAGTCCGATCATTGGACTGGTCGCCTTCGCGGTTCGGACCAAAGTTGGATCGCCCGTCATCTTCCGTCAGGCCCGATGCGGGATCGATGGCACGCCATTCCACGTGCTCAAGTTCAGAACGATGAAGCAAGACCGGCGCCAGTCTCCTCACCCGGTGCTCGAGGATCGTCGGCTCACGCATAAGAGCGAGCAGGACCCGCGTCACACGGATCTCGGGCGACGCCTCCGCAAGTGGAGCCTGGACGAACTGCCTCAGCTTTGGAATGTGGTGCGGGGCGAGATGAGCCTCGTTGGGCCGCGCCCGGAGTTGGTGGAGATCGTTGAGCGGTACGAACCCTGGCAGCACCAACGGCACCTGGTGCGGCCGGGCCTCACCGGGCTTTGGCAGATCTCGCGTCGAGGCGAAGGTCTCATGCACCTCTATACCGATATCGATCTGGAATACGTGGCGACGGTGAACTTGCGCACTGATCTCAAGATCCTGTTCCGAACGATTCCTGCCGCGCTGGGCCGGTCCGGGAGCTAGCCCGGGAGCTCACCCGGTGGAGTTGTGGCTACCAGTGCGTACTCCTGGGGCCCGAACAGAACGTGGTTCAGCCGCTCGAAAGACGCGTTGATCTCGGCGATCCATGGTGGAGCGTCGGGGCCGTCGACGATCAGGGGCAAGTGGTAGGCCTCGGCGGGGGAGAAGAACTGCAAGTCCACGTTGCGAAAGCCGGCCCTTTCGGCCATGAAGGTGAGCAATGACGGGTGAAGCGGCCAGACGTGGGTCGGGTCCAGGATGTAGGAGTTGCCGAGCACGATCAACGACATCGGGTTCGGCGTTTCGGCGATGAACAGACCACCGGGGCGAAGGCGTGACCAGGCCAACTCCATGAGTTCGACCAGCACCGGCAGGGGGAGGTGCTCGGCAACGTGGACCGAGATGACGGCCCCCAGCGAGCCGG
>JANNPJ010000644.1:0-2017 GCA_031400005.1 Kineosporiaceae bacterium
CCGGCGCCTGGAATCGGCGCACCCTCCGGCCCATTTCCCCCCGTCCTTCGCCATGACCACCGCCCGCTTGAGCGATACCACCCGCTTCAGCCGATGGCCCAGTGATCCGGCCGGCGCCGGATACGCTTTCGCCGACCCGGCGGCAATGCTCGGCGCCGCGATGGGGGAGGCAGCCGAACGCTACTGCGGCAACCTCGTGCTACCCGACCTGCTCGAAGACAGTTACACCGACCTGGTTCGATCCGGCCGATCCGCGCTGGACCCGCAAACGGTCGCGCTGTACTCACCCGCCCAGTACGCGTCCCCGGGCTTTCCCGCCGTCCCGCTCTCCCGCAACCTTCCTCAGCAATGGGCGTCCGGCACGGACCTGACCTCGGGGGAGGAGACCCTGGTCCCGGCCAGCCTGGTCTGGCCCTCCTACCTCAGCATCGCCGACCGCGCCGGATCGCCCCGGCCCGGTGCCCGCCCCCTGACCAACCCCGTGATCCAGGCCGGACTCGCCGCCGGAACCAGCCCACGCGCGGCGATCGAGGCCGGCCTGCGGGAGGTGATCGAGCGAGACGCCATGACCATGTCCTGGTTCGGCGCGCAGGGCCTGCACGAACTGCAACCACCCGCCTGGTTGACCGCCTTCGCCGCCGGGCCCGCAGCCCGGCTCAGCACCCGATTCTTCCGCCTGCACCAGGAATTCGGCATCCCCGTGATCGGAGCCCTCGTCGCCGACGACGTGACCGGATACCTGAGCCTCGGAGTCGGGGTGAATCCCGACCCCATCACCGGTGCCCTCAAAGCCTACGCCGAAGCCCTGCAACTCCAGCTCGTCCTGAGCGACTACGACAAACCCGACGGCGCTTTCGCCGCTGCCGCGCAAGAACCCTCCAGCCCGCTGAAACCCTGGCGCGCAGACCGCCGCTACGGGCAGTCCTACCGCCGCGACCGAGCCGACGTCACCGACTACGCCTGCCACCTGCAACTCCACCTCGACCCGCAGGTACAGGAACAGTTCCAGGACGAACTCCGGCGCCTCACCACCGGGTCTGGACCACTCAGCCCGCCACCGGACCAGAGCGGCCGCCTCACGACGCACGACGTTCCTCACCCGGACCTGCCTGCCCGCCTGACGAACGCCGGACTTCGGATCCTGACCGTCGACGTCACCACCCCAGACGTTCTCTCCAGCGGAATCCACGTCTACCGCGTCCTCGTCCCGGGCCTGTACTCCAACGCCCCGATCGGACTGCCGTTCCTGGGCGGCCAACGATTGAAGCAGGCCGCCAAGCGAGCTGTCGGACCCCGGCCAGCCACACCACTTCCACACTGACGAGACAGCGAATGTCACCAGTCAGCTGACCCACTCGCAGCTCCGGGGAACAGGTTTCGATGGCCGCCTGGTCATCGAAGATCCACTGAACCCGCGCGTCGGTCTTGCTCAGGGCGCCGTGGGTGTCTGGTTCTGCACCATCCAGCGACCCCAGGTGTCGCAGCCAGGCCCTGCGGGGACAGCCCGTGCCACGGGTAGTCCACGACGAGCTCGCGATCCACGACGCCGTCCTCGTCGACGATGCGGTAGCGCATGGTCCAGAGGACGGCGTCCTGGCCGGCGGGGCTGGGCACCGCCGCTGCCCTCAAGCACCCGGTGTCCGATCCGCACCGACGCAAACGTGGTGACCTGGTGGTATCCCAGAGCGTCGACGACGGGTGCGGGCATTTCCAGGACGTGCTGACGGATCGCGCAAGACCAAGACCCGCGCCATCGACCAACTCCAGAAGATGGGTTACACCGTTAGCCTCACCCCGGTCCAGAGCACCGTGGCCGGGTGAATCTTCGCGTCAGCTGCATCGGGTCGCCGACTGCGGCCAGAACCCGTGGCCCGTAGAGCCCGACGACAACGCCACCGACAATCAGAGCCAGCGCGATGATCTTTGCGGCCGGGACGGCCTCGTGAAAGATCAGCATCGACCCGGCGAGGCCGAAGACCGGAACGAGGAGAGAAAGCGGGGCCACCGCTGACACTGG
>JANNPJ010000660.1:0-12100 GCA_031400005.1 Kineosporiaceae bacterium
GAACCGGTTCCTCAAGCGCTCGCCCAGCATGCGTCGGGCGCGCGAGGTGCACGCCGTGCGCGGGATCAGCTTCACCGCGTACGAGGGCGAGGCGATCGGGGTCGTCGGCAGCAACGGTTCGGGTAAGTCCACGCTGCTGAAGGCGATCGCCGGGCTGGTGCCGTCGAGCCAGGGTGCGGTCTATTCGGACACCAACCCGACCTTGCTCGGCGTCAACGCGGCGATCATCAATGAGCTGTCCGGCGAGCGGAACATCATGCTCGGTGGGCTCGCACTCGGGATGTCCCTGGACGAGGTCAAGGCCAAGTACCGGGAGATCGTCGAGTTCGCCGGGATCAAGGAAGAATTCCTCGATCTGCCGATGCGCACCTACTCCAGCGGGATGGCCGCCCGGCTGCGGTTCGCCATTGCGGCCTCGGTGAGCCACCGAGTGCTGCTGGTGGATGAGGCCTTGGCGGTCGGCGACAAGGGTTTCCAGAAGCGCAGCGAACAGCGAATTCGTGAGTTGCGCACCACCGCGGGCACGGTTTTCCTGGTCAGCCATGCGCTGCCGGCGATCACCAAGACCTGTAACCGGGTGCTCTGGGTCGAGCAAGGTGAGCTGAAGATGGACGGCCCGACCAAGGAAGTTGTGGACGCTTACTCCAACTCGGCCTCATGACCGGCCCATCCCGTGATGCACTCTGGTCGTGACCCAACAGTGACCCAGGACAGCGCCTCTCGCCAGCTCGGCAGCAGTGCCGACGCCCTGCCGCTGCGCATCCTGGTCATCACTGTGGTCCACGACCCGGACGACGCGCGAATCCGGTATCGGCAGCTGAGCACCCTGCAGGCGAGCGGCGCGACGGTGACCTACGCCGCGCCGTTCACCGCCTACGACCGGGACCCACCGGCCGGAGTGAGGGCGATTGACCTGCCTCGAGCGCGCGGCCGGCAGCGGTTGCCCGCGATCCGGGCCGCCCGCCGGTTACTGCACCGCGAGGGGCCGAACCACGACATCGCCCTGCTGCACGACCCGGAACTGCTGCTGGCCGTCCCCGGGATGAACGCCCGGCGCCAACCGCTGGTGGTCTGGGACGTGCATGAGGACACGGCGGCCGCGCTGACGATGAAAGGCTGGCTGCCGCAGCGGCTACGGCCGCTGGTCGCGGCCGGGATCCGGGCCAGCGAGCGGTGGGCCGAACGGCGCTGCACCCTGCTGCTGGCCGAGGAGAGCTATCGCGACCGGTTCCGCCGTCCACACCCGGTGGTACCGAACAGCGTGATCGTTCCCACCGATCCGCTGCCGCCTGCCGGCACCGACCGGGTGGTGTACCTGGGTCGCCTGACCGAGCCGCGCGGCGCACTTGAGATGATCGAGTTAGGACGGCGACTCGCTCCGGACATCACCCTGGAGCTGATCGGCCCGGCCGACCCCGACGTTGCGGAAGCGATCGCGGACGCGCATCGGCGGGGCTGGCTTCGCCACCACGGCTTCGTTCCGAACCAGGAGGCGCTGGGGTTGCTCCGAGGCGCACTGGCCGGTCTGGCGCTGCTCCATGACGAGCCGAACTATGCGACATCCCGGCCGACCAAGGTGATGGAGTACATGGCCTTCGGGGTACCGGTGGTCACCACCCCCAACGCCGCCTCCGCCGAGCTGGTCCGGCGCTACGGCAGCGGTCTGGTAGTGCCGTTCCTGGACCCCGGCTCCGCCGTCGAGGCGGTGCTGTCGCTGCGCGCGGACCAGGAACTCAGGCGCCGCCTGGGTGCGGCCGGTCGTGCCGGTGCGGTGCGCGACCTGGACTGGCGCGATGATGGACGACGGTTCGGTGAGCTGCTCAGAACCTGGGGACTAGCCGCCCGCAGCTGATCTCCGCTCGAGGGTTTGCCGCGCGCGAAGCCGCTAGCCGGAGGTGGGGGTTCTCACCATGGCGCCGATTCGGCTGCTGGCGGCGGCGAGTCGGCGTGGGCTGGTCAGGAAGCCGGCTCCCCAGCACATGTGCATGGTGGCGGTGGCCAGGGGGCAATTGAGCCCAGGCCTTCAGCGGCAAACCTCGACCCTCGACCACGGACCCGACGGCGACCGCAGCGACGTAGCCGACCGGCAGCACCGCACCCGCCCAGACCCCGGCGGCGACCAGGCCGAACCCGAGCGCCACCCCGCCCAGAGCAACCGGTGGGGCCAAGTAGCGGAAGTTCACGGTGCCCTCGTGCCGACGCATCACCACCCGGCGCCAGCGGCCGTAGTGGAAGTACTGCCGACCCAGCGCGCGCACGTTGGACCGAGGCCGGTAAGCGACCCGCAGCTGCGGCTGGAACCACACCAGCCCGCCGGTCCGTCGGATCCGCAGGTTCATCTCCCAGTCCTGGGCGCGCAGGAACGTCTCGTCGTATCCGCCGACCCGCTCGAGCGCCGTCCGGCGGAACACCCCGAGGTAGACGGTTTCGGCTTCGGCTTCCTTGCCGCCGGTGTGGAAACTGGCGTTACCAACGCCGAACCGACTTGTCATCGCCCGAGCGACGGCTTGCTCGAAGGAGGAGATCCCCTCGGCAGCCATGATTCCGCCGACATTGTCCGCGCCGGTTTCCCGCATGGTCTGCACTGCGATCCGGACGTATTCACGCGGTAACATAGAGTGACCATCGATCCGAACGACCACCGGATGCCGAGTAGCCGCCAAGGCCGCATTCAGCCCTGCGGGAGTGCTGCCCGAGGGATCTGGATTGCGCACGGAACGGATCCGCGGATCGGCCGCTTCGAGTTCAGCGGCGATCTCGTCAGTCCGGTCCCGGGACGGCCCGAGGGCCATCACCAGCTCAAGGGGACCTGCATGATCTTGGTCGAGGGCATGCGCGACTGCCTGAGCAAGGTGCCTTTGCTCATTGAGTACGCACAGCACGATGCTGACCGGCACATCAGCTGGCAGCTGTACCGATTGATCGCTTTCGTGGGACGCCACGGGCGGGAGCTCTTCCATGTCGCGACACAGCGTAGCCGGGGCAGAGGCACCTCACTCACAGATCCCGGGCTGAATACCGGCGAGTCGTTGTTTGAGCGGCCGAAACCGATTCACGCTGCCTTGCACACCTGACGGACGTCGACCGCCGGAGCCGATTCGGGACCCGTTGACGCGGCTGGGGTGCTTCCGTCCGGGCTCGGCTTGGTGGCAGCCGTTGCACCAGTGCTCCGCTTGGTCGCAGCCGTCGCAGCCGTCGCATCGGGGGTCGCGGCGGCTGAGGTGACACCGGCCGAGGTCGTGGGTGCCGGCGCGTCCGCCGGTGCGTCAGCGTCCTGGTCGCTTGCGGTGATCAGCGCGGCCACCTGCTGGCGGATCACCCGGTAGTCCGGGTGGTGCGGGACGATCAGCGGCGGGACGAATTGCAGGCTCTCGATCCGGTGGTTCTTCGCCTGCTGCGCCAGCCTGAGGAAGGTAGGCAACTCGGAGGCCGGGATGTCGGTGCTGACCACCTGCTCACCGGCCGCGGCGATCTGCTGGAAATTCGTCAGCAAGGTGGCCGGATCGAGCTGATTCACCATCGCCGTCATCACGCACCGTTGACGAGCCATTCGCTCGTAGTCGCTGGATCCCTCTCGGGAACGTCCGTACCAGAGGGCGCGAAAGCCGTTCAGGTGCCGCTTGCCCGGCTTGATGTACCCCTTGATCGGCGAGGTCCCGCCACCGATCGGCACCTTTGATGCCACGATCAGATCGATCCCACCGACGGCGTCGATCATCGACCGGAAGCCCTGCAAGTCGATCATGGCGTAGTAGTTGACCTTGAGCCCGGTGACCGCCTGGACCGCCTGCTTCATCGCTTCGGCGCCCGAGTCCTGCACCCCCGGGAAATACCTGGGGTTCTCCGACCCCCACTGGTAGATCGCGTTGAGCAGGCACTTGTCGCCACAGGCCCAACCGTTCGGCTGGGCCTGCGCAGCGAGACTGCCCATCGGGAACGGCACGTTCTGGAGATTGCGCGGCAAGCTGATCAACGCCGTCCGACCGGTCTTCTCGTCGATGCTTGCCAGGTTCACGCTGTCTGGGCGGGTGCCGACTCGGTCCGGCCCGGCGTCACCGTCCAGCAGCAACACGTTGTACCGACCATCCACCGCCTCGGATTTCCGGTGAGATCCGAAAACCCCACCGAGCAGCTCAGCACCGGCCCACACCCGACGTCCAGCGGCGATCGGCAAGGCACAGGTCACGATCACCATGACGATGGCCAGCAGGGCAATCTGCCGGCGGGAGCGCAGTGGCAGCGGCCGGACGTCGGCCAACCTCCACGCATCAATGATCAACAGCGGCCAGCCGGCCCCGGCGACGATCAGCAGCACCGCCAGCCCGCGCAGCACCGACTGGTGAGTGAAGATCGAGAGCACGAACTCGCGGTGGATCAGCCAGCCGATCGCGAGCAGGATCAGGACGGCGAGGAAACCCGCCCAGGCCCGCAGCACCATCGATCCAATCAGTCGGCGCCGGCCCTCGGTACCGGCGATGACCTGCGCAGAGCCGGGGGCGACCACCGTGAGCCCCAGCAGGGTGAGCGCCCGACGGAATCCCACCTTGGCGGCCTGCGCCGACCGGGCTGACCTCGGGAGCGCTGACCTGGGCGGGGCTGACCTGGGCAGGGCTCCACCTTTCCCGCCGCTACCTCGCTCAGCAATCCCTCGCTCAGCAGTACCTCGCTCAGCATCTGGCCTGCCGGAAGCACCGGCCGACCGGGACCGAGACTTCTGATCAAAAGGCCCCGTGGTCCGACGGCCTGAGCCGGTCGAGCGAGCCGGGCCGGTCCCCCGCCCTCTCGCTGAACGCCCAGCTGGAGGAGGGCGGGACACGGACATCGAGCCAGTATTACCCGGACTGACCCAACAACACCCCATCTCCCCAACGTGTCGTCCCGATGATCCACCCGCACTTCCCAGTGATCATGCACGGGCGCTCGCTGCGAACCTGTCGGAGCTAGCACGCCTGCCAGTGCCAGATCGCGGCACTGCAGACCGCGGCAACTGAACTGGTCACACTCCCCCGGCTGCGGCATTTCTCACCCTGGCCTGCTCTGCTCGGTCCGCTGCCGTGGACGATCGGTACATCGCGGCAACGGCATCATGAGAGGCTTCGCGGCATGACCTGGACTGCGCCTACGCCCGGATCACCTGCGGCCGAGCCGCTGGTGGGTGACGACCGGCCGATTCTGCAGGGTTCCCTGGCCTGGCAACGCCGGACCCTGCTGCAGATCTGCGCGGGCTTGACCGCGGAGCAGTTGGCGTCCCGGCCGATACCGCCGTCCAACCTGTCGTTGCTGGGTTTGGTCCGGCACATGGCGAAGGTGGAACGGATCTGGTTTCGGCAGCGCGCCTCGGGGCAGCCGGTGGGGCCGCTGTACGACCCGGAGCTGGGCAAGGACGCTGACTTCAACGCACTGGATCCGGCCTCGGCGGAGAGCGACTTCGCGACCTTCGAGCAGGAATGCCGGTTGGCCGACGAGGCGGCCGCGAGCCTGTCCTTCGACGACACTTTCGAACTGCGGGGCGAGACCTACTCCTTGCGGCTGGTCTACGTCCACATGGTCACCGAGTACGCCCGGCACAACGGCCACGCCGACCTGCTCCGCGAACGTATCGATGGCCGAACCGGGGCTTAGGCCGGACGGTCGGATGATGCCGATGCTCCGCCTGCCGTCGCCACTGGTCGAAGTGGACGATGAGCGGTTCGCCCGGCACGGCGTCCGGTTGTACCTCAAGCGGGATGACCTGATCCATCCGGAACTGCGTGGCAACAAGTGGCGCAAGCTCAGGCTCAACCTCGCTGCGGCCAGGGAGCAGGGCTTTACCCGCCTGCTGACGTTCGGCGGCGCGTTCTCCAACCACATCAGCGCGACCGCGGCCGCCGGACATCACTTCGGGTTCGATACCGTCGGCGTGATCCGCGGCGAGGAGCACCGGCCGCTCAACGACACCCTGGCAGCTGCGGCCGAACACGGCATGAAGCTGACCTATCTCGACCGGGCAAGCTATCGGCGAATGCTGGATCCGCAGATCCTCGAGGGCCTACTGCGGCGCTTCGGCACCTGCTACGTCCTACCCGAGGGTGGCAGCAACGCCCTGGCAGCACGCGGTTGCGCCGACGTCCCGGCCGAGATCGACGTCGCCTTCGACGTCATCTGTTGTGCCAGCGGAACCGGTGGCACCCTGGCCGGCATCGCCAGCGGGTTGCACGCCGGTCAGCGCGCGATCGGCTTCTCCGCCCTCAAGGGCGGACAGTTTCTGGTGGACGACGTCCATCGCCTGCAGAATCAAGCATTTGGGACAACGTTCGCCAACTGGTCAATCGAAACAGGCTTCCATTTTGGTGGTTTCGCCAAGCAGACCGCTGAACTTGAAGCCTTCATCACGGACTTCGCCGCCCGGCACGGCTTTCGCCCAGAACGGGTGTACGTAGCCAAGATGCTCTACGGTTTGCTGACTCTCACCGAGCAGGGCCGGTTCGCCCCCGGCACCACCGTCGTCGCCGTCATCACCGGCTGAGCAACGCGATCCACCCAGTCCTCATTCTCCTTCGCCGGCGTTACCGGAGTTGGATCTACCTACACTCCGTGATGCCCGCGACCCCAGGGTGGACGTGGGGCGAGTGGTGTGGGGCCACTCAGGCACGCAGATCACGGACATACCTGCAGGAAGAGGTGCTCGCCGGGCCTGTCGTGCGTGCTGGAGTGGCCCCTCGATGTCCGGAACTTGGTTTGATCACCTTGGAGTGCTGAAAGATACCCAGATACGAGCACTTTCAGGTCGCTATTCGCGCATAGCGACGCATCCGCCGATCTTGGTAGTCGGCCATCCTTGGCTGATCCCGAGCGAACCAGACGTGCGGATGGCTGGTGAGACTCAACCTCGATCACACCGACGGCCTGGCCGTGCCCTGGCGCGATGGGACCCTTGGTTCGAGTGCCATAGCGGATGGGACACCCGGGTTCTTCAGGAGGCTCGGTCGCCGGGGGCGACGATGCCTGTCTCATAGGCGAGGACGACGGCTTGGGCTCGGTCGCGCAGGCTGAGCTTGGAAAAGATCCGAGCCACATGGGTTTTCACCGTCGCCGGGCTCAGGGATAGCTCATCGGCCAGTTCGGTGTTGGAGAGGCCATGCCCGATCAGGATCAGCACCTCCAGCTCCCGCGGGGTGAGCGCGGTGAGGTCCCGGTGGATCGCCGAAGCCGTTTCCTCCCGCCGCGCGCCGTCACCACCGGCGAAGCGTTCCACCAATCGCCGGGTGATGGACGGCGCCAGCAGGGCGTCGCCGGTATCGACCAGTCGGACGGCGGCGACCAGGTGCTCGGGAGTGACGTCCTTCAACAGGAACCCGCTGGCTCCGGCGGCGAGCGCCTCGTAGACGTAGCGGTCGAGGTCGAAGGTGGTCAGCATCAGCACCCGGCAGCCGGATCCCTGGTTCACGATCCGCCGGGTGGCCTCCAGGCCGTCCATGGTTGGCATCCTGATGTCCATCAGGACGACGTCCGGTCGCAACCTGAAGACCTGCTCGACTGCCTCGGCACCGTCGGCCGCCTGACCAACCACGTCAATGCCACCGGCGGCGAGGATCATCCGGAACCCGGTCCTGACCAGGGCCTGGTCGTCCGCAATGACCACCCGCGGCGCACTGCGCCCGACCGACCCACTCGACCCGCTCGACCTCACCGACCCGACCGGCCCGCCCGGCCAGGTGTCCGTCATGGCCGATCCAGCGGGATTCGGGCCCGGACCCGGAAGCCGCCGCCGAGGCGCCGCCGGGCATCCAGGCTGCCTCCGAAAACCGCGACCCGTTGCCGCAACCCGAGCAGCCCGCGACCTTCCGCAGCCACCCCTCGACCTTCCGCGACCACCTCGCGGCCTTCCGCGGGTTCGGCGGCCGACCGAGGAGGCGAGTCGATCGGGCCGGTGAGCACGCTGGGCCCGCTGTTCAGCACCTCCACTCGCAGCGAGTGGTCCGCATACCGCACTGTTACCTCTGCTCTCACACCGTCGCCATGCTTGAGCGCATTGGTCAGCGCCTCCTGAATGATCCGGTAGGCAGTCGCGTCCACCCCCGGCGGCAGTGGTCGGGGCTCGCCGGAAATCCGCACTTCCACCGGCAGGCCGGCGAAGGCAATCCGGTCAACCAGTTGGCTGAGCCGGCTCAGGCTCGGCTGCGGCGACAGATCTTCGGCGTCCTTACCTTCGGCCGAAGGTGCGAGCACGCCGAGCAAGTGGCGTAGCTCGGTCATCGTGTTCCGGCCAGCGGCTTCGATCTCCAGCAGCGCGGTCTGGGCTTCGGCAGGTTCGGTGCTGAGGACCTGGCGAGCGGCTCCGGCCTGAACCACCATCAGGCTGACGTTGTGGCTGACGATGTCGTGCAGCTCCCGGGCAATGCTGGCGCGCTCGGCATCGACCGCGCTGGCGGCGGCGCTCTGCCGCTCCCGCTCCAGCAGCCAACCGCGTTCCTGCAGTGCTCGGGCGAACGCCCGCCGAGCCCGGATCAGGGCAAGCGCACACCCGATGGCGGCCAGCGAAGTCAGCACCGCCACGCCGATCAGCCAGCCCAACACGGAGTCCTCCATAACGATCACTGTTGCAGGGTGCCCGGTATATCGCATCATGCTCCAGGAGGGTGGACTACATCTGCGGGATGACGGCGGGTGCGAATTACCTCCTGGGGCTGACGTGTGGCCTGCCCGCAACCGGAAGGCTCTACAACTATGACAAGAACAACCGAGGCGACATCGACAGTTGTCCAACTTTCCGCCGTCCACAAGGAATTTGGCGAGACGCTAGCGCTGGACGGCGTGACCTTGAGGATCCAGGCCGGTGAAGCGGTCGCGGTGATGGGGCCCTCGGGCAGCGGCAAATCCACGCTGCTCAATATGATCGCCGGACTGGATCGCCCGACCTCCGGTTCGGTGATCGTGAACGGCGAGGATCTGGGCGCTCTGAACGAGAAGGGATTGGCCCTGTTTCGCCGCCGGCGAATCGGGATGATCTTCCAGTTCTTCAACTTGCTCGACGACCTGCCGGCCTTGGACAACGTCGCTTTGGCCGCCCAGCTCACCGGAAGTTCGGCCGCTCAGGCCCGCAAGCGGGCGCTGGAACTACTCGACGAACTTGGCATCGCCGGACGCAAGAACACGTATCCGGCTTCGCTCAGTGGTGGCGAGCGGCAGCGGGTGGCAGTCGCCAGAGCGCTGATGAACCGCCCCGCGCTGCTGCTGGCTGACGAACCCACTGGGGCGCTGGACAGCAAGGCCGGCGAGCAGGTGATGGATCTGCTGCTCGACCTCAACCAGATCGGCCAGACGCTGCTGCTGGTGACGCACGACGAGCGACTGGCCACTCGGTGCGCCAGCCGGGTGATCCAGTTCGCCGACGGACGCGTGGCGCACGAGCACACCCTGGAGCGGACGCTATGAGTGATCTCATCAAAGGGCACAGAGAGAAGCTCATCGACGGACACCGGGCAAAGCTCGGGCCGACGGATGCGCCCAATCGAGGAGGAGGCATGAGTGCCGTCTGGCGGGCCTCGCGGGGTGCCGTGCGTCGGCGCCGGCTTCAGACGGTCGTGATCGGCATCGTGGTCGGGCTGTCCACGGCAATGAGCGTCGTGGCGCTCGGGCTGCTGGCCGCATCGTCGCGTCCTTTCGACCAGGCCTATGCCAAGCAGAGCGGCGCCCACATCGTCGCCGCGTTCGACCCGGCGAAGGCGTCGAACTCGGCCTTGACCGGGGCTGCCAAGCGCCCGGGCGTGGAGGCCGTGGCCGGCCCGTTCGCGGCAGCCACCCTCGATGTCACGTTCGAGAAAGGACCCTCAGAAACGCTCCCCCTCACGACGGTCGGCCGTGCCGATCCCGGTGGCGGAGTGGACCGGCTCAACGTGTGGAAGGGCCGCTGGGCCACTCGACCCGGCGAGATCGTCCTCAATCAGAACCCGGTCAGTCCCGGTCCGGGCCCGGGCGGAGGTTTCGGCTTCGGCTCGGAGTTGCTCGGGTCCACGTTCACCGTCGTCAACGGGCCGACCCTCACCGTCGTCGGTTTCGCCTTCACCGTGAGCGAGTCCGCCGAGGCATGGGTGACCCCGGAACAGATGGCGAGCTTGAACCCGACCACGTCTCAGATGCTCTACCGCTTCTCCCAGGCCGAGACAGCGTCGCAGATCACGTCGGCTCTGTCCGCGGTGACGACCGATCTGCCTGCGGAGGCGCTGGTCGGCTCCCGGTCCTATCTCACGCTCCGGGCGATAGTCACCGCCGAACCCGGGACCTTCGTGCCGTTCCTCGTGGTGTTCGGCTTCCTCGGACTGGCGGTAGCAGTGCTGATCGTGGCGAACGTGGTGAGCGGCGCGGTGGTGGCGGGGTTCCGGCACATCGGTGTGCTCAAGGCCCTCGGATTCACCCCGACGCAGGTGATGGCGGTGTATCTGACGATGGTCTCGATCCCGGCGATCGTCGGTTGTGTCGTCGGTACCGTGCTGGGCAACCTGCTGGCGACGCCGCTGCTGAATAACGCTTTCTCGAGTTACGGGGCCGGCGATGTCGGCGTGGCTCCGTGGGTGGATGTGGTGGCCCTGCTAGGCATTCCGCTGGTCGTCGCGCTGTCGGCGTTGCTGCCCGCGTTGCGCGCCCGCAGCCTGTCGGCGACCGAGGCAATCAGCGCCGGAAGTACCCAGCACACCGGTCGAGGCTTGTGGATCCAGCGCTGGCTCAGCGGAACTCGGCTGCCGCGATCGGTCAGCCTCGGTCTGGGTCTGCCGTTCGCCCGGCCCGCCCGCAGCGCCCTGACGATGGCGTCAGTGGTGCTGGGTGTCGCGAGCGTGACGCTCGCGATCGGCCTGGGAAAGTCGGTTACCACCTACCAAAAGGCCGATGTCAGCTCGGGCGCGCATCAGGTCGATGTGTTCGTCCCGTCGCCGGACCCCAACGCACCAGCTGAGCGAAAAGAGGAGGTGAACAGGCCGGCGGTCGAAGCCCTGCTGCGCTCGATCCCCGGCGCAACGCACCTGAACCCGAGCGCGGACCTGTTTCTGCGCCGAGCCGGCGCCACCCAGGACGCGGCGGTCAAGTTCTATCAGGGTGATGTCACCAATCTCAATTACCGTATCCTGAAAGGGCATTGGCCAGATGGTCCCGGTCAGGTGGTGGCGTCGGAGCGGTTCCTGACTCAAGGCGGGCTGGCTGTCGGCGACACCCTTGACCTAGAGGGAAGCGGAAAGCGAGCACGGGTGCAGATCGTCGGGCAACTGCTGAACACCTCCAGGCTGCTGCTCTCGAATTGGGCCACCCTGGCCAGCTTCGCCCCAGACACCGAGGTCGACAAGTACGAGGTGCAACTGAAGCCAGGCACCAATGTTGAGGCGTATATGTCCAGCGTCATGGCCGGCAACCCAGCACTGCATGTCGAATCAACGGAGGAGGGTACGGACGAGTTCATCGTGATCTTTTTCGCCACCATCTCGCTGTTGACGCTGATGCTGGGAAGCGTTGCGGCGCTGGGTGTCTTCAACACGGTCGTACTCAACGCCCGCGAGCGCCGACGCGATCTGGGCATGCTCAAGTCGATCGGGATGACTCCGCGCCAGGTCACCCTGATGATGGTGACGTCGATGGCGGCGTTGGGAGCGATCAGCGGCCTACTCGGTCTGCCGATCGGGGTCGCCGTCCACCGCCTGGTCGTTCCCATCATGATGCGCTCGGCGCAAATTGGCACACCCGACTTCATCTTGCAGGTCTACCCCGCCGGGCTGCTCCTTCTACTGGCGCTGGCGGGTGTCGTGATCGCCGCACTCGGTGCCTTCCTTCCGGCCCGATCGGCCTCGCGGGCCACAATCGCGGAGGTGCTGCGCAGCGAGTAAAGCTACCCGTGATAGCCAGCAAGAAGACGCCGGACGTGGTCGGGCCCTGGATGCCAGAAGCCCGACCAGGCCGGCTGTCTCTATCGCCGGCCGCCCTCATTCTTGGCCCCAAGCTCCTTACCCGGTGCGGCCGATCCCATCATCCAGCGCGATCGAGGAATCGCGATCGCGGAATATAGATTCCAGTCAGGAGCACAGCACAGTGACCGGCGCCTGTTGATGACGATCGCCAGAACCGTCGCAACCACTGC
>JANNPJ010000704.1:0-3536 GCA_031400005.1 Kineosporiaceae bacterium
CGTCCGCCAACTCCAAGCCCTCGGCTACCAGGTCACCCTCCAACCCGTCGCCTGAGCCCGGCTCAAACCAACCCGGCTCCGCTGCGCTCCGCCGGGTGCCTTCGGCCTGCCCACTCACCTTCCATTTTCGGATTAGATCACCGGAATACCTGCAGGACGAGGTGGCCGCAAGGCCCGTTGTGCGTGCTGGAGTGGCCCTCGATGTCCGGGCAGTCTGGCCGTGACAGTCTGGGCGAATGCGATTGCTGGTGGTGGAGGACCAGGTGCGGCTGGCCCGTGCGCTGCGCCGCGGCCTGCAGGCGGAGGGATTCGTCGTCGATCTGGAGGTCGACGGCCTCGCCGGGCTGGAAGCTGCTCGGCACGGACAGTACGACGCGCTCGTGCTTGATGTGATGCTGCCCGGCCTGTCCGGCAATCACCTCGTCCAGACGCTGCGGGCGGAAGGGAACTGGGTGCCGATCATCATGCTTTCGGCCCGGGACGGCGAGTACGACCAGGCCACCGGGCTGGACGCCGGTGCGGACGACTACCTGACCAAGCCCTTCTCCTACGTCGTCCTGCTGGCCCGGCTGCGGGCGCTGGTTCGGCGCGGGGCGGTCGAGCGTCCTCCCGTGCTGGCCGTCGACGACCTCCGGTTCGATCCGGCCAGCCGTCAGCTCACGGTGGCCGGCGAGTCCGTGGTGATGACGCACCGGGAACTGAGCCTGCTGGAGTACCTGATGCGTCGTCCCGGCCAGGTAGTGTCCAAAATGGATCTACTGGAACAGGTTTGGGACGCGGCCGAGGGGACCGAGACGAATGTGGTCGAGGTGTACGTCGGGTACCTGCGTCGCAAGATCGGGCGGGACCGGGTCGAGACCGTCCGCGGCGCCGGATACCGGCTGGTGCCCGGCGCTCGCTCGTGATCAGCGAACCCGCGACCACCGGACGGCGGACGGAGCCGGCGTCGGCGGAGCCGGGGCAGTCGCGGCCCGGGATGCTCTGGGGCAGGCTGACTTTGCGGTGGCGGCTGATGGTGATCGGCCTGACCGGCCTGTCGCTCGGCCTGCTGATCGCCGGCTGGCTGTTGCTGGCCGTGCTGGGGTGGGCGTTCAATCGCAGCGTCGATGCGTCCGCCCGGCAGACCGCCTCGGACATCGTCGGGCTGATTGCCGTCGATCAGCTACCGCAACCCGTTCCGGTGGTCGGCAGCCAGCTGGTTCAGGTGGTGGACACGCAGAACCGGGTCCGAAGTGGCTCGCCGGGCGCCGATCGGCTGGTGCCACTGCTGGAGCCGGATGAGCTCGGCCGGGCCTTGTCCGGGCAGCGGCTGGAGATCAGCGGTGTGCGCACCGGGCTGGACGGACCGCTGCGGGTGTCGGCGGTTGCGGCTGTCCAGTCGGCGGGCCGGGCGGGTTCGGCCGACCGGCTCGTCGTGATCATCGCTGCCCCGGTGGGCGACATCCGGGAGGCCACGCTGTACCTGCGGGTGGCCCTGCTGTGCCTGTTCGTTCCGCTGGTCGCGGGTCTGGCAGCGATTGCCTGGTGGGTGATCGGGCGCACCTTGCAGCCGGTGGAGGCGCTCCGGGCCGGAGCAGAGGAGATCACCGGTCAGCCGGACGCCGAGCAGCGGCTTCCGGTCCCGGCCGGTCGGGACGAGATCCATCGATTGGCCATCACGCTGAACGGCATGCTGGACCGGCTGGGATCGGCGCGCCGGCGGCAACGGCAGTTCGTCGCCGATGCCGCCCATGAGCTGCGCAATCCCTTGGCCGGGATCCGCACTCAGCTTGAGGTGGCCCGGCGGCATCCGGACGGCACGGACTGGCACGAACTGAGCGAGGACCTGCTGGTCGACACCGAGCGGCTAGCCACCCTGGCGGACGACCTGCTCCTGCTGGCCCGGGCCGACGAGTCCCGCCCGCTCCGGCCGCCGGTGGCGGTGCCGGTGACCGAAGCGCTGGCCGTGGTCGCCGCCCGATATCGGGAAGCCCGGGTCCCGGTGCGGGTTGCGGACGGCGCGCAGATGTCGGCCGCCGACCTTGCGGACGCGCTGCTGGTCCACGCCGATCCGGAGGACGTCCACCGGGTACTCACTAACTTGGTGGACAACGCGGTCCGGCATGCCCGCTCGGGTGTGTGGCTGGCGGCGGACCCGCAGGACGACGGTCGGGTTCGGATCAGCGTGACCGACGATGGCCCCGGCATCCCGGAAGCCGACCGTGAGCGGGTCTTCGCCCGGTTCATCCGGCTGGATGACGCGCGCGCGGTGGACGAGGGTGGCACCGGCTTGGGGCTGGCCATCGTCGCCGAACTCGTCCGCCGTCATGACGGGACGATCCGGCTGAGCGATGCCGGGCCCGGGGTGCGGGCCGAGGTGTTCCTGCCGAGGGCGCAGGCGCGGTGAAATGCGTGTTTTATGGGGCCGTCGATGCAATTAGAATGCCGTGGCGTCACAGCTACTTACTGGTTGTCTTGACTTGAGTACTGATCGTGGTCGATCGTTCCCAATGGGGGACATCATGGTCACGTCGATGGTCCTCAATGAGGGACATCATGGTCATCGGGATCTAGGGTTAGAAGCCATTCCAATCCAGCAGGAGTGAGCCATGGATTCTGCCTCGACCAGCCCGCCGCAGCTCGAGGAACATGAACCACCGGACGACGCTGGCGAGCAGGATGCGCCCAGCGATCCGCTTGATCCGCTCGCCGTTGGTATCTGGCAGTCTGCCGAAACGCCGGAGCCACCGACAGCGGTGCCGTTCGCGGTGCCTGGGGACGTCGTCACCCGGATGCTCTGCTCGACGGTGCACCTGAAGGGTGCCTTCGCCGACCATGTCCTCGACAACCTGGTCGACCCGACGCATCGAGCGATGGCACCGAACTGGAACATCGACACCCCGACCCTGGTCCGGCACGCCCAGCAGGCCCGCGATCGCCGCACGCAGCGCGACACCTGGCTGCTGGCCGTGTTCGGCGGCCTGGCGCTCGCCGAGGGCTTGGCGGTGCTGTTGCTCGCCACCGGATGGCTGTCGATCGCCTTTGCCGTGGTCTTCGGTTTGGTGGTCTGGCTGACCGCGTGCGGTGCTGCCTTCAGCATCGTCTGGTGGCATTACTCGCTGATCCATCAGTCGTCAATCGCCGCCATCGGGATCAAAGGTGCCCAGGCGGAGGAACCGCCGCCGCTCGACCGGGAGGTGGAGGAGGCGCTGGTGGCGGCCGATCAGGCCAACACGATCTTGTTCTCGAGCCCTTCGCCGTTCATCGGGTCAGGCGAGTTGCTCGACCGCTGGACCGTCACGGTGGATGTCAGTAACGGTGTGATGGGTCCAGACGGCACCCGCGAGGTACCCGAGCGGTTCACCAACGCGGAACTGCACGATGCTCTGAGCGTGGCGATTCCGAAGGCGATCGGCCCCGATCCGGTGGTGGGAAACCGGCTCTACGTTGTCGGCGGCCATGCGATCGCGGTCGGCGGTCTGTTTCGGTCCGGACCGGTGCCTGAGGACGGCGAGGCGCTCGTCAGGTTCCGCCGGCCGGTCCCGTCGGTGTCGGAC
>JANNPJ010000137.1:0-3392 GCA_031400005.1 Kineosporiaceae bacterium
GGGCGGCGGCAGCAGCCGTCCGACCTCCCGGGCGACCGAGGCCCGCCGGGCCAGCCGGGTCTCCAGCGCTGCCCGGGACGATTCGACGCGGTGGTGCAGCCGATCCAGCCGGCCCGCCAGGTAGGACAGGTACCAGCCGACGGCAAGTAACAGCAGAAGGATCAGGAGGGCCAGGCCGAGCGGGCCGTCGACCACACCCTCGGTTCGCCGCAGCAAGTCGCCCACGCCGAGGGAGCCTAACGGTGATCTAAGTCCGTGAGGTGTCTCGCCAGCGGGCCAGCAGGCTCTGCGCCCGGGGGTCGGCGCCGACCCGGTCGGCACCGAGCCGAACCGTTTCATAGACGTCGAGGACCTGGGTGGCGACCCGGGACCAGTCGTATCGACGGACCGCCACCGAGGCTCGGCCAGCCATCTCGGTGCCACGGTCGGGGTCATCGAGCAGGTCGAGGATGCCCTCGGCGAGCGCGGCCGGGTCACCGGTCCGGACCAGGACGCCGAGCTTGCCGTCGTCCAGCACCCTGCGGAACGCCCCGAGATCGCTTGCGACCACCGGAACGCCCGCGCTCATCGCCTCGACCAGCACGATCCCGAAGCTCTCGCCGCCGGTGTGTGGCGCCACATAGGCATTGACCGAGCGCAGCAGCGAGGCTTTGGCGGCATCATCCAGCGCACCGAGCAGTTCGATGGCGCCGGCTTGATCGCCGAGGGATTCCAGGGCTTCTTCGCCGTCCCCCCGACCGAGCACCAGAACCCGGGTCCCAGGACGGCGGGCCAGCACCGCCGGCAGCGCGGCGGCCAGCACCGGCAGCCCCTTGCGGGGTTCGTCCAGTCGGCCGAGGAAGGCGAGGGTGGGTCGTTCCGGGGTGCCCTGCCATTCCGGACGGACCGGTGCGGTGGCGAAGCGATCGACGTAGACCCCGTTCGGGATCACCACCGCATCGCCGCCGAGGTGCTCGACGACGGTACGCCGAGCGTCCTCGGAGACCGCGATTCGTCCGGACAGCTTCTCAAAACCGGGGCGCAGCAAGGGATATGCGGCCTGCATCGAGCGGGAGCGCAGGGTCGAGGTGTGGAAGGTGGCAACGATCGGCCCGTTCGCCGCCCACATCGCCAGCAGCGACAGCGACGGGCTGGACGGCTCGTGCACGTGCAGGATGTCGAACTCGCCGTCGGCGAGCCAGCGCTTCACCCGGGCGGAACTGACCGGCCCGAAGCTGATCCGGGCCACTGAACCGTTGTACTTCACCGGCACCGCCCGACCGGCCGACTCCACGTACGGCGGCAGTGGCGTGTCGTCGTCCGCCGGAGCCAGGACGCTGACGTGGTGGCCACCGGCGATCAGGTGCTCGGCCAGGTCGCGGATGTGGAATTGGACTCCGCCTGGCACGTCGAAGGAGTACGGCGAGACCACCCCGATTCGTAGCGGCCGGGAAAGCTCGGCCATCGAGCTCTCCACGCTCGATCTATCGGGGCTCGATCTATCAGGGCTCGATCTATCGGGCATCGAGGTCAGCCTCGAAAACCCGCTGCAGCATGTGCCAATCCTCAGGGTGCTCGGCGATCCCGGAGCCGAGGGCGTCGGCGCAGCCCTGCATCATCAGGGCCAACTGCTCGGGGCGCTTGCCGGGTGGCACCGGAACCGGCGGATGCGCGGTGATCACGATGCCCCAGCGGGCCGGGGCTCCTCGGGGCAGGCGCTCGTAGTGGATGTTCAGCGGCAGCAGCGGCGCCCCGGTGACGATCGCCAGTGCGGCGGGTCCGGCCGCCATCCGGGCCGGTTCGCCGAACAGCGTGACCGGTACGCCCTTGTCGGTGAGGTCACGGTCGCACAGCAGCGGGACGAACCCGCCGTTCTTCACCCGCTGGATGAGCGTCCCGAAGACGTTTCCACCGCCGGTCAGCGGCAGGATTTCCATCCCCAGGCTCTCCCGGAACGCCAGGAAGCGGTCGAACAGCTCCTCCGGCTTGAGCCGCTCGGCCACGGTGGTCACCTTGGCGAGTTCGAAGGTGGACCAAGCGCCGGCGTGGTCCCAGTTGCCATGGTGGGCAAGCGCGACCACCACTCCACCACCGTCGACGAATGCTCCGCGCAGGATGTCCTCGTTCTCCACCCGGCAGGTGCCGACCGTCCGTTCCCGCGACCAGCCCGGCATCCGGAACGCATCGCACCAGTACCGCAGGTACGAGCGCATCCCGCGGCGAGACAGCGCCCGGAGCTGGGCGGCGTCCGCGGTCGGGACCGCCCGAGCCAGGTTGGCCTCCAGCCGGTGCACGCCCTTGCCGTGCCGCCACCAGGCGACGTCGGCAATCAGGGTGAACAGCGGGTAGGCGATCGCCTCGGGCAGCACACTCACGATCCGCCAGCCCAGCGTGTACGCCAGGACGATGACGCGCTCAGGCATCGGTCGCGGCCTGATCGCTCGCGGCCTGATCGGTGGCGACTCGGGCATCGCGGGTACTGACGCCGTCAATCCGGCCCGGCGCGTGGGCCTGTTTGCGCACGTAGAGGATTCGTTGCAGGACCGTGATCAAGCTGGCCACCGCGAGCAGGGCAAGCACGACGAGCAGCACCCATTCGGGCAGGAACCAGCCGACGAACCCGGTGGCGAGCAGGACGGCGACCAGTCGCTCGGACCGCTCGGCGATACCGACGTCGGCCCGCATCCCGAGCCCTTCGGCCCGGGCCCGGGAGTAGGAGACGACGCTGCCGAGGACCAGGCAGGTCAGCGCCAGGCTGGCCATCACCTCGTTGTCCCCGGGGCCGGCGTAGAACAGCACCAGCCCTCCGAAGACGGCGGCATCGGCGACCCGGTCGAGGGTGGAGTCCAGGTAGGCGCCCCAGTCCGAGGAGCGGCCGGACAGCCGGGCCATGATCCCGTCGAGCATGTCGGAGAACACGAAGGCGGTGATCGCCAGCGTGCCGATGACGAACTCACCGAGCGGGTAGAAGATCAGCGCGCTGGCACTGACGCCGAGCGTCCCGACCACGGTGACGACGTCCGGGCTGACCCCCCAGCGCAGCAGAAGGCGCGCGACCGGCGTGAACAGGCGCGTGAACAGAGCTCGTGCGAATCGATTGAGCATGGCTACGCCACTCTACCGATGCGTATCACCCGGCAGGAGACGGCAGGGTCCGACCGAGCTGGTGATCATCGTCATGGCTTGATCGTTGTCACCCAGGCCTCGGCGACTCGACTGCGGGTGTCTGCCAGCAATTCCGGCAGCACCTTCGTCTGACCGATCACCGGCATGAAGTTCGCATCCCCGCCCCAGCGCGGGACGACATGCTGGTGCAAATGGGCGGCGATCCCGGCACCGGCCACCGAACCCTGGTTGATTCCGAGGTTGAATCCGTGCGGGTTGCCGACCAGAGTCAACACCCGCATCGCGTG
>JANNPJ010000740.1:0-3981 GCA_031400005.1 Kineosporiaceae bacterium
ACACTCCCGATCGGCCGGACGCTCCGCGCGGACGGACGCTTATGCAAGCCGACGTCCTCAATTCGGCAGTTCAAGACGCTCTCCGAACCCACTCCCCGACCACCGAGCGTGAGGGCGCCCGCTGGCTAGCACGCACCAACGGCGGCATGTCAGTACGTTCGGTCCCTGAGCGCGGCCGCAGGGTTGGGTGGAGGAAGCCGATCGATAGGGTCCAGCCGATCGATAGGGTCCAGTCGTGAGCAGCTTTCCTGCCCAGGCTCGACGCGTGCGTGACATCGAGCTACCACTACGACGGCGACTACTGGCGCTACGCGAATGCGTATTGCATTTCGCCCCCTATGGTTTCCGCGCCACCTGGGACCACCTCGTAGTAAACGCTGGCCTACCGCAACAGTTGGAGCTGGACCCCGACTCACTGCTGCGAGCGATCGACGAATTGGAAGAGGCCCGCCACCTCTGGCTGGCTCACTCACAGGAGTTCACCTCACGACGACGGCTCGAAAAGGCGGGTGGGCAACGGCAGCCGCGACAGAGCGAGCGCTGGCTGTCCTGGCACGGCCAACTGGCCTTCTGCCCGGACCCGCAGGTGCACCCGGATGAACGCCTCGCCACGGTGGTCCAGCGCTTGATCACCACCTACGGCTCCGAGGCCACACGCCCCTCGGAATGCGCGGCCTGCGGCCGGTCACGCCCATCCCCACCGTGTCCACACTGCGGAGCCGATACCCGCAGTCCCTCAGACGTGCGGGCATCCACCCGACCAGACACCACCTACCGGTGGCAACAAATCTGGCGGCGAGCGGCCTACCGGCAAGACACGCGACAACGTTCACCGGCTTCGGGCAACACCCACTCCCCGATCAGCGATGACCGTCTCGATGAGGAACAAGATCAGGCCGGTGAAGGCGGCCAACTCGACACACGCTGACAGCGGCAATTGCGGACAGCCTGCTGAAGCGCGGGCGGGGATCACGTTACCGTTGCCCGCTGTTGACTCGCGACCCTCAGCCCATGTTCCCGATCTTCAATGCTCGCGCCCGCTCTCCGCTGTTCTCTGGGCGGATTCGCTCGGCCAAGCAGTGCCGGTGGGAGATGATGGTGTGGCTGCCTGGGCCGTTGTGGCTGCGCGAGTCCAAGACGAGGGCGTCTCCACCTGGGCTCAAAATGATCTGTTCTCCGCAGAAGTCGCAGTGCCAGTCCAGTGACTCCAGGTCGGCAGGTCGGATGCTGAGCCGCACCGATACCGGCGGATGCCAGCGACGGATCTGCTCGATCACCGCATCGATCTTCGAACCGATGGGTGGAAAGAGCGCGAGCAGTTCGTCATGGCTGCTCGTGGTCCGGGAGAACTGCTGAATCATGTCGACAGAGGCCGACAGGCCGGCGTTCTCGTAACCGACGATCTCAACGACCACGCCCCATCGGTGATGGCTCAGAACCTTGGCCTGGACCTTCTGGCCGGGCATGAGCGGCAGGCTTTCTCTCTCGAACCTTTCCACGAACTGTTTCCCCATCCTCTACCCCCAGCAGGTAGTGCTCGTTGATGCTTCATGTTCGTGGGTCGCCGGCGTCGGAATCCATCACCGCGCTCAGGGCCCGCAGGGCGTCCTCGTAGTGGTGGCGGTCGAACTGGAACGGGCCGAACGCCGTGTAGTTGCGCGTTCTGCTGTGAGGTTGCTCGAAGGAGTCCCAGATCACGAGGTTGGCTGTCGCGGTGATGCGGGTCATCAACGGCCAGCATCCCCACTCGCCGCATTCACAACCGAGCACGGGTGTCTTCGGCCCCATCGCGTCGGTGGATCGGCCGAGGAAGTGGTCCTGCATCGGGCCGAACCGGAAGAACTGCGGGATCAGACCACCGTAGGCGTTGCCCGCGGGCAGCATCCCGGCGGCGATCTCGAAGCTGTCGATCAGCTCGGTGAGGAGGGCTCGGTCGATCCTGGGCAGGATCACGAGCACGCCGCCGTCGCCACGCTGGCAGTCAAACCGGATCTCATTGCTGATCATCGACTGATTGTCCCAGCACAGCCGTTCCCTCCGCCCGGATGGGTGAGGCTAGGTGTGGCATCCCGGGGTGGAGCGCGCCGTACCGGCGGGAATTCGTCGGTCGTCTGGAGAGAACCGATAGCCGCGCGCTCGGAGTGGCCACGGCCGCACATTCGCAGCCACCGATGCACTACCTCAAGGCAGTCGAAGCCATCCGGGAAAACGTCGAGTTCTGCAAAAGCTGTGTACATGAAAGAGTCTCCGAACCCGTCAGAAGAATTTGGCCACGGGCGCGGCGGTCGGAAGACGGACAGGCCGCCGCGCTATGCGCGGCGAACCCGCACGGCAGCGAAGCAGATACTCATGCGGGGAAGGGTAGCGCCACCGACGCGAAAGACGCACGGGACGGGCTGGCCGGCGGCCGCGACACGCCTAGTGGTTGGGGCCGATCACCGGGCCGGGTTGCCCGGGCCGGCCAGCTGGGGCAACCCGGCCGGGCGCTACACCTGGGACCAGCTGACCGCCCTGGGCGAACTGGTCGAGATCCTCTACGAACGGATCCGGCTGCCGCACAAACTGAATCGCGATTGACCAGTATCAGGTGGAGCTCCGCCTCCCGCGCCGCCGAAGGCTGCGCAGAGGAGTACGGACATCCCGCAGGCGAACTCGGACATCGACAACGCGGGCCTGGATGGATCTAGATAGCGATCGATATCGAGACTGAGCTGAGTCCGTTCGCTGAAAACGGTGGTGCTGTAACAATCCGGTTCAGTCAGCCAATGAACGGGCAAGCACGTGCTCGGTCCTGGTTCGAAGGGTGTCGAGCTCGGTGGAACGGCCTCTGACCTCGACGAGGAGTTCAACGGCGGCCAGTAGGTACTCGAGGGCGATGACGTGCTCGTCGAACGGAGGCTCTACCGCGAACCAGTCGAGCAGGACCTCGAAGTCGGCCAGCATCGACTCGGCGCGAGACGCGGCCTTGTCGGGACCACCGTTGCGCTGCATACAGCGGGCCGACTCGATCACCGCTCGTCCCACAAAGGCATGACATTGGCCCAGCAGCCCGGTGACGATCCGTGCGACCAGTCCCAGGCCCCGCTCCTCGTGTGCGGGGTCCATCCGGGCTAGCTTCGCGGTGACCTCACGCGCTGCCGCGGCGAGGGCGACAGCGTCGACCCACTCCTGGGACCCCTCCTGGGCGCAAGGCTGCTGCCCCAACCGATCGATGCAGGCTTCGGCCGCGACCGACAAACACGTTGCTGCCTCGACCAGGAGGGAGAAACGGGTCCGATCCGGCTCCTGCGACGCGACCGCCAGGCGCGCAACCTCAAGGGCTACAGCGACGTCCTCGGTACCGTACGGGGACTCGCCCCGCCTGGCTCGCTCCAGGAGAGCCTCCGCAGCCGCCCGCTCCTGGATCGATGGCCCGAGAGCATCCTCATCGTCGTCGACGGGCAGCCCGAGCTGGACCTGATAGGACGTCCATGCCAACGGGTCCTTGACCGGGTCCGGCTCATTCTCAGGGATGCCGGAACCCGCACGAACGACTCCTCCCTCGACGCGGTCCATCGCCAGCCGCGCATCGTCGAACGACAGCGCGAAGCGCTCGGTCAAGACCTCAAGGACATCACGACGGCGCGCCCCCTCCCGGTCCGCCGCCCGCAGATACAGGACAAGGCCGCGCGCCGATGTTCCACGGCCCAGGGGCACACTCAGGTCTTCGGTCCACTCCACGGCTTGAGGATGCCCTTCCCGGTACCAACGAGCAAAAACTCATCCCGAACGGGTCGCGCAACACCAATCAAGAGCCAGCATCGGGCGTCCGCTCGGCGGCAGATGAGTGCGGGTTCTAGGCGAGAGCGACACAGGCCGGATCGACCCGGCCCGCAGACCAAGCGATGCCTGCTGCGTCCACGAACCAGATCGGTGTCTCCACGGTCCGGGCCAGGAGTGCGCCGACCTCCGCCACCCACGTCGACGACCGCGACTCGAAGA
>JANNPJ010000762.1:0-1618 GCA_031400005.1 Kineosporiaceae bacterium
CCAGTGGATCGAACAGCCCGCGTTCGTCATGGTCGGCCTCCGCGCCGAAAACGTCCCCGCCCCCTGGCTCCCAATCTCCTGGAGCGATGTCCTCGAAGCCCTCGAAGACGACCCGGACCCCGTCGCCATCGAGTTCACCGAGTTCGTGCTCCGAGACATCCTCGGACACGTCGACCTATCCACCACCGAGATCTACGCCAGAGCCTCGACCGAGGCGAAACGAAAAGTCCTCGAAACCGCCTACCCAGACTTGACTCCCGACGACCGGCCCGAATGGACCCAAGACCACGGACTGCTCGACTGGCTCACCAACCTCTGATCCCAGCGCCTTCGGGTTATGCGCAGTGTTCGACCCCCACCCCAGCTCTCACCTGGACCAACGAGCCAGCGCTACGCATAACCCAGCACTGCTCATTAGGCGGGGTCGCATCGCCGTTGCTCGCAAACGTCTACCTGCACCGGTTGGACCGGGCATGGTCGGCGCGTGAGCACGGCACGCTGGTCCGGTATGCCGATGACGTGGTTGTGATGTGTCGCACGAGGGAGCAGGCCGAGGCCGCGCTGGCGCGGTTGAGGGTGCTGCTGGGTGAACTCGGTCTGGAGCCGAAAGAGTCCAAAACCCGGATCGTGCATCTGGTCGAAGGTGGTCAGGGAGTGGACTTCCTGGGGTTCCACAATCGGCTGGTGCGCGGACGGACCCCGAGATCGGCACATCTGACGTTCCTTGCTCGTTGGCCCGCACGCAAGGCCGTGCAGCATGCCCGGGAACGGATCCGGCAGATCACTGCCCGGTCCCGGCTGCTGCTACCGGTCGAGGTGATCGTGCAGGAGCTGAACTGGTTCCTGCGCGGCTGGGCTGGGTACTTCCGTTACGGGAACTCGGCTTTGATCCTCGGCCAGATCAGGAACCATGCCCTGGAGCGGCTCGGCATCTGGTTGTCGAAACAAGGCAACCGGCGTCGAGCATGGCGGTGGGGAGTGGGCCAGGTGCTCCGGTCTCCGGACAACCTAGGGCTGATCAGCCTCGATGGGATCGTCGTTCCGCCCAGACCTTTTCGGGACTGGCGTGCCGAACGCCGACGGTGAAGAACGTCGGTAAGCCGTGTGCGGGAGAACCGCATGCACGGTTTGACGGGCGGGGGCTGGAAACGGGCCGCACCTTGGTACCGCGCCAGCCCTCGACCCTCCCAGATCGTGATCAGTTCAGCTCGGTGATCAGTTGGCGGTGAACGTGGCTTGTGTGGGCTCGGGCTTGGTGGGTTCGTCGCCAGGTCGACCAGTGCAGGGCATGGACGACGTCGTGTACTGGTTGTAGCGCGAAGGCCAGTAGGCGGCGGATCTCGTTGCGGGACAGAGGGACGAGAATCTTCTCGTCGGCTGCGTGGGGTTCGGTGGCGGGCCATGACGGAGAGGAACGCGTGGGTCAGGATCGCCATCGCGGTCCAGCGTTGCCAGGAGATCCAGGTGCGGACCTGGCGCTCGTCGAGGGCGGCGAGTTCCGTGCTCGCGGCGAAGGATTCTTCGATGGTCCAGCGGCGCCCGGCTACCTTGACCAGGGCCGATAGCGGGACCGGGGTCGGGGAGAAGGCCCGGTAGAACGCGTACTCGCCGGTCTTGC
>JANNPJ010000763.1:0-1723 GCA_031400005.1 Kineosporiaceae bacterium
CACCCCCACACCACGGCGATAAACCCCGGCGCGGCGCACTTGCACCACACCTGTCGCATCACTATTGTTTCTATCAATCGGCCGCTGACCTGCTGAAACGCAGAGACAGAAACCTCCCTCGCGAGCCGGACCCCCAGAGAAGCACCAACACCCGTTTCTGGCCTTGGTCGAGCCCGGAATTGGGATGCTTGTCGACGACGGTGAGACGGCAAAGCTGACCCTTGACCGCAATCTCGCCCATCCCGATCCCTGGGCTCGGGCGATGCTGAACCTGATGAGCGCCGTGCAGGCGGAAAACAATGGTGATGTCGAAACCCTGCAGTACCGATTGCCGTTGGCGATGGCGGGCTTCCGAGAGATCGGTGACCGCTGGGGAATCGGAACCACTGCGGCGGCAATGTCTACCCTCGACAGCAGGCAGGGCCGCATCGAGGAGGCAATCGCGCATTTGCAGGAGTCCCGGCAGTTGATGATTCAGCTGCGCGCGGTGGACGATGAATGCTTTGCATTGAACCGGATCGGAATGTTGCGGTTTCGACTGGGAGACCTGGAAGGGGCCCGCAAGGATATCGAGACGGCGGTCGAGATTGCCGAACGGACCGGTTCGGCGATGTCGGTCGCATTCGGAATGTTCGGCCTGGCAGTTCTGACGCACCACGAGGGGAACACCCCCAAGGCGCTGGTGATGGCTTACCAGTCCTTGGCCCAACTGTCCACGGCACCGTTCTCGCCACCTCAGGTCAAGGCGTTGATTCATTGCGGGATAGCAACTTTAAATATGTCGGCCGACAACCCGATCGGTGCAGCGCAGCGGCTGAGAGATGCCTACCAGGCAGTCCTGGCCTCCCGGGACATGCCGGTCGCGGCCGTCCTCGCGACCGGCGTGGCCGAGTACCTGCTTGCCCGCGGCGATGCCGCTGGGGCAGCCGAAATGCTTGGTTCCGGAGTGAAATTGCGTGGAATGGAGGACCTGAGCGACCTGGACGTGCGGAGGGTGGCGGGCGCGGTCCGGGCTGCCCTGGGCCCTGAGGACTACGATCGCCACCACGGATCCGGTCGGAATCTCACCAAGGACGCCGCTTTGGCACAGATCGAGATCGCCCTGAAAATCAAACGGTGAGTAGGAGTTAGGCCCGACGGCGGTAGGCCCGGACGGCGAGTGGCGCGAACACCGCGGTGATCCCGATCGTCCAGAGCAGCGATTGAGTCACCGGCCAGGCGACGTCCCCACCCACCATCAACCCACGCGCCGCGTCGACCAGATGCGTGACCGGGTTGACCTTGACCCAGGCTTGCAACCAGCCCGGCAAGGTGTTCACCGGGACGAACATCGAGCTACCGAAGGTGAGCGGGAACATCAGCAGGAAACCGAAGCCCTGCACCGTTCCGGGCTCCCGCACCAGCATGCCGATCAGCACCGCGACCCAGCTCAGGGACAGTGCGAAAGCCAGCACCAGAAGGCAGGCGAGCAGGGCCTGGAAGGGGTCGGTCCCGATCCGGAAGCCGATGACATAACCGAATCCGATGAGGACCGCGATCGAGGTCACGAAGCGGACGATGTCCCCGAGCACGGCCCCGACCAACGGCGCGGATCTGGGGATCGGCAGGCTCCGGAACCGGTCGAACACCCCCTTCTGGATGTCCGTGTTCAGGTTCACCCCGATCGAGAGTGAGGCGAACAGCACCGTCTGAACCATCAGGGCCGGCGCACGAACTGGAGATA
>JANNPJ010000305.1:0-2584 GCA_031400005.1 Kineosporiaceae bacterium
CTCGAGGGCAGGGCCTATCGGTACACACCGCTGCGGGACCGCGCTGAGCACAGCGCCCGACTCATCGAGGCTGTCCTAGCCGACACCGTTGACCGTGCTGCTCCGCTCCTGCGCTTCATGGAGCGCCTGACGCCAGAAGAAGTGAGTCGCCTCCGTGCGATGCTGAACGAAAGCGAGTCGCTGAGCCAGCCACCGCCCTCGCATCGCCCGCCGCGAGGACTGAGAAACAAGGAATCCCGCGGATGATCGTAGTCACTGCCCTGGCGTCATATGCCGTCATCGTCAGCGTCCTCGGCATTCCGCTATTGCAGCGCGCCCGCTGGCTGGTGCGCACCCCCTGGCTCGGTGTTCTTGCCTGGCAGATCCTGTCGATGTCCATTCTCGGAGCCTTGCTCCTCGCCGGTTTCAGTGCGGCAGTCCCCACGGTCGCTTTCAGCGTCGACATCGCGGACCTGCTGCATGCGTGTATCAACGCGCTACACGCCGAGTACGCTGGCCCCGGTGCGATGGTCGTTCAGTCCGCCGGCGCCGCGATGACACTCGGATTGCTGTTGCGGGTCGGCTACATGCTGGTTCAGGGTCTGCGTACCAGTCGGCGGGATCGGTTGGATCACCTCGCTGAAGTGCGCCTGTTGTCCCAGCCCGATCAGCGGCTCGGGGTCTTGCTCTTCGATCATCCGTCAGCGGTCGCCTACTGCCTGCCCGGGCGGTTTGCGACGGTTGTCCTTACCAGAGGTGCCGTTGCCGCGCTGAATGTGGACGAACTAGGTGCGGTGCTTGCACATGAGCGGGCGCACCTTCGTGGGCGTCATCATCTCGTTCTCGCGGTGGCCGACGCGCTCACAGGCGCGCTCCCGTTCGTGCCCAACCTTTCTCGGGTTCGGGCGGAACAAGCGAGGCTCCTGGAGATGGTGGCTGACGACGCGGCCGCGCGAAGCAGCAGTCGCCTGACCGTGGCTCGTGCGCTCGTGCGCCTGGCTGAAGTTCCTATTCCGGCGGCCGCTCTGGGCGCCTCGAATGTGGCGTCATTCGCCCGCGTTCAGCGACTCCTGGAGCCGAGCCGGCCACTGCCCCTGGTGCGTCGTACATCCATCGCTGTTGCCTTGATGCTGACTGCTCTTGTCCCATTGGTGATCGCTCTTGTTCCGGTGCTTGCTGCCGCTCGGCCCGGACTCTGTCCTTTTCCTTTGACGTAAATCCCGGTTCACCAGGCGAAAAGTGCTCCTTGGTCTCGTGTCAAGGATGGTGCTCTGGTTCGCCCGAATATTGCTCAGGGTTAACGGTTTTGCGCCGGTTTTGACGTCCTTGACCGTTGGGGACTTGATGTGGCGATGGGTGTTACCTGTCAGCATCGATGTCGGATAGTCTCGGCCGGTATGGGAACTCACCACGGGAATGCAGGTCTTTCTGGCGGCGAGGACAATGCTTCGCTCGAGTTCGTCGCCAGTCCGCGGACCGTCGTTGTTCTCCTCATATTCCTGGTCCCGATTCTGATCGGGAGCGGTGTCGCCATGCTCGTGATGTGGCCCAATGGTCAGCCACAGTCAACGTTGTCGACGTCGACCGCTGCGGCCGCCGGGGAAGTCGTGTCCGCCCGGGTTAACTCGTCCTCCGCCCGGAAGTGCAAGGGCGAGACGAGTGATCGACTGCCGGACGGAAGTATCCCCACCACGGCGACGTGCGCCTTCGTGGTGGCACGGGTCACCTCAGGGCCAGACAAGGGCAGCGACGTCACAGTGGCCGTGGCAGCGCCGATCTTCCGTTCGGGCATCGCGCCGGATGACCGGATCCTCCTGGCTCGCTTCGTACCCGCGCCCGCCGAGGCCGCCGACGTGCGGGCCAGGAACCCCAACGCGCTGAGCAACGGCACGACCTACGCCTGGCAGGACTTCTCCCGCAGCTTTCCGCTTGGTGTCCTGGCTGTCTTGTTCGTGGTCCTGGTCCTCGGCGCCGCCCGGCTCCGCGGACTCGCCGCGATCGCCGGGCTTGCCATCGCCTATTTGACCATCATCAAGTTCATGTTGCCAGCGTTACGCCTGGGCGAGAATCCGGTCGCGGTCGCGGTGGTCGGTTCTATCGCCGTGATGACCGTCGTCTTGTACTTGGCGCATGGGGTGTCCGCCAAGACCACGACGGCCCTGCTCGGCACCATCTTCGGTCTGCTCCTGTCCGGAGGACTGGCGGCCTGGGCCTCCTCGGCTGCGCACCTGAACGGTCTGGGCAGCGAAGAGAATTACCGCCTCAGCCAGCTCACCGGTGGCACCGACATCTCCGGGATCATCCTCTGCGGGATTATCGTGGCCGGCCTCGGCGTCCTGAACGACGTCACGATCACCCAGGCTTCCGCTGTCTGGGAGGTGCATGCGCACGCACCGAATCTGGGCATCCGGGGCCTGTTCAGTAGCGGCATGCGCGTCGGTCGTGACCACCTCGCTTCCACGGTCTACACGATCGCCTTTGCCTACGCCGGCGCAGCGCTACCTACACTGATTCTCATCGATCTCTATGACCGGCCACTGGCACGGGTGCTGACCGATGGCCCTATCGCCGAGGAGATCGCCCGCACTCTGGTCGGCTCGATCGG
>JANNPJ010000830.1:0-3636 GCA_031400005.1 Kineosporiaceae bacterium
CAGGCGCCCAAGACCACGGCTGCGGCGAGGATGACAATCGCAGCCAGCGCGCTTCGGCGTCGTCGGCGATAGCAACCCAGGACCTTCACAGCAATTTATCGATCGGTTGGCATCTTTCCTTAAGCAATTGCGTCGTTGACCAACCAATGCGGCGGTTGGCTGGCTGTCCTGGCTCTCTCCTGACTCTCTCCGGCGAGGACAGATCCGAGCCCTGATCTGGTCGAGGTCTCAGGTCATGGTCTGGTCAGGTTCGAGTCGCGGTCTGGTCGCCCGCGAGCGACTGCCGGGGAGCTCTGAGCAGGGCCAGGCAGAGGACGGCGGCGACCGCGGCGCAGGCGGCGACGGCTATTGGGCGCTCGGCCTGTTCGCCCTCGGCAACGCCGGACTCGCCGCCGGCGTGGTGATCTCCAGCATCAACACCCGCACCCATCGGCAGGTGGCCAGCCCGCCCGAACTGCTCTCCCGGGTGATGGCCACCGTGCGGTTCGTCTCCTGGGGAGTGATCCCGGTCGGTGCGCTGGCTGCCGGTGGGCTGGCGACCTGGACCAGTCCACGCACTGCCTTGTGGGTGTTCTGCGCCGTCAATCTGGTGTCGCCACTGATTCTCTGGGCCAGCGCGATCCGAAGCCGCCGTGACCTGGTTGATTGAGGGTTGATTATCGGCCTGAGCAGATACCCCCGCACGGGCGAGCCCAGGGGTGCTGGTGGCTGGCGTGACTCACGCCGGGACGCCGTCCGTAAGTGGTGCGGCCTGCTCGGCGATCCGCCAGCCGCAACGGGTTTGCTTCGCCAGGTACATGGCCGTATCCGCCGCATGAAGCAGGTCATCGACCGTGCGGCCGCCCTCTGGCCAGGTGGCGGCGCCCACGCTGGTCGAGATGATCACCGTCTGACCATCAATGTCGTACGGCTCGGCAAGGACGTCGCAAAGCCGCACCAGGATGGACGCCACGTCTTCCGGGTTGGCATCGGGCAGGACAACCCCGAACTCGTCTCCGCCTAATCGTGCGGCGGTGTCATGACCGCGCAGTTCCGCGATCAGCCGGATGCCTACCTGCGTGAGTAACACGTCGCCGGCGTGATGCCCGAATTGATCATTGACAGGTTTGAAGTCGTTCAGGTCCAGCAGCAGCAGTGATGCTCGGGTTCCCTCGATCGCAGACTGCTCGACCGCGGCCTTAGCCCGAAGGTGGAACAGGGCGCGGTTCGGCAATCCGGTCAACCCGTCGTGATCGGCGCGGTGCTTCTGTTCCTGGGCTGCTCGCTGTAACTCTTTCTGCAGCAGCAAGAGAAGGGCCCACGAGCCGGCGAGGAAGGCGAGGCCAACGCCGAACAAGGCGCCCACCGTTTTGATCGAATGACGGTTCGAGTCCGTCAGTCGGCGCATGACGTCCGAGGCTCGGTCGCGGTGCACCATGGCAGCAGCGCTCACCAGGGACTCCAGGGAGTCCAGTGCGGATCGGGCGGTGGTTCGCTCCAGGGCCCGAGCGGCATCATAGTTGCCGAGCGCAACATCGGCGAACAACTGCCGGGTGGTCTCGTCGAAACGCCGTTGCTCAATACCGATATAGGAGGCCAGTGCGCGGTCCTGGTTGCCCCCCAGGGACCGCAATTGGCTGGTTGCCGCATGCAGTCGCTCACCGGCCTCACGGTAGGCCGCAGCCGAAGCCGTGCGACCGGCTGCCGAGTCAGCTTCGAGATGATCTCTCTGGGCGTGCTTGGCTGCCAGGACGGCGGTCTCGACGTCGGCATAGGCCCTGTTCAGCGCGAGTTCATCCTTCGCGTTGACGCTCTCCGTGGTTGAGGAGTGCAAGCCGAGCAAGGTGAAGGTCGCCATCAGCGTCAGCGACAGGGCAAGGCCGACGGTGGCCATCCGACTCGATCGTCGCACGCCGAATCGAAGCAAGTTGAGCTGGAAATAGCGGTCCGTGCGGCGCCTCCGAGGCATCATTGATCCAACTCGTAACCTTGGTTAGCAGAATAATCGGTATCGATCAGTCGGGCGGCTTGGGAGAGATCGCGGCCGATGTCGGTCCCGGAAAACACACCCTTCATGAGGCCTTGGAAAGCGTTGGTGATCACCGGGTAGGCGGGGGTCGGTGGCCGGGACATGGAGTCGCATCCTGGTTTGGGGAATTCTGCGCAGGCATTGGCGAGGGCGTGTGCGAATAGCGCCAGCGGCCCGCCGTCCCGGTAGAGGACCGAACGTCGAGCGGCCGTCGTCGTTCCGGGGGGCGCACCGCTGGCATCGCTGGCCGCGAGCACCTCATCGGTGGACATCACGAAGTCCAAGAAGGATCCGGCGTCGCGCGGATGCTTGCTGTCGGTCGTCACCCCCCAGTTCCAGGAACCGGAGTTCATTTTGGCACCGACACCGAAGTCGGGCAGCGGCAGGACGATGAGATCCGTGCCGAGCGCGGCCCGGTATTCCGCGTAGCGCCAATGACCTCCCCACGACAGCGGCACTCGGTCGTTGGTAAACGCATCCTTGTCCGGAACGCTATTTGGGTCGACGTATTTTCTCGTCCAGCCCCCGAATTGGCGCAGTGCTGCGGTGACGGCAGGAGTTGCCAGCGATTGCTCGGCGCCGGCGTAGGTCGGAGCCCGGCCCAATGACCCGCCGGCCGACCACACCACTGGCGCGAATCCGTAGGTGTACCACTCACCTATTCCATAGTTCAGCGAGATGTCCAGGACCTTTCCGTCCGGATCATCTGCAGCCAACCGGGACATAATTCGTTCGAACTCCGTGGCGCTCCACGCGTCGGCGTAGCTGCGAGGCAGTCGCGCGCCGATCGCCTTCAGTGCGGCACGGGAGGCGTAGATGCCCAGGCCGGAGTCGATGGCACCGACCGAATAGAGCTTTCCGCCAAGCATTCCCTGATTTCGAATGGAACGGGTTAGATCGGCCTTGGTCGACGAATTGACCAAGAAATTCAGATCACGCAGCTTTCCTTGGTAAACATAGTTCTGCATATTTGGGCCGTCAAAATCCAGAATATCCGGTAGCTCCCCGGTGATGGCGGCGAGTTGCACCCGATCGGGATACTCCGCCTCTGGAATCTCGACGACCGCAGCACGAACACTGCCGCTGCGCTCGTTGAATCGGCGTACTTGATCTGCGAGCAGCGATCGTTCCGCGGGTTGGCCGCCATGATGCCAAATGGTCAGTTGCACAGGCAATTCAGCGGATTCCTCGGCGCCGGTACAGGCGCCCAAGACCACGGTTGCGGCGAGGATGACGATCGCAGCCAGCGCGCTTCGGCGTCGTCGGCGATAGCAACCCAGGACCTTCACAGCAATTTATCGATCGGTTGGCATCTTTCCTTAAGCAATTGCGTCGTTGACCACCAATGCGGCGGTTGGCTGTCCTGGCTCTCTCCTGACTCTCTCCGGCGAGGACAGATCCGAGCCCTGGATCTGGTCGAGGTCTCAGGTCATGGTCTGGTCAGGTTCGAGTCGCGGTCTGGTCGCCCGCGAGCGACTGCCAGGGAGCTCTGAGCAGGGCCAGGCAGAGGACGGCGGCGACGGCGGCGCAGGCGGCGGCGCCGGCGAAGATGGCGTGCAGTTCCGAGAGCAGGGCGGCATGGGTGGCCTCGGTGTAGGCCGGGCAGTTGGTCGGAGTGGCGGGGCAGA
>JANNPJ010000003.1:0-7396 GCA_031400005.1 Kineosporiaceae bacterium
CCGGCTCAAACCAACCCGGCTCCGCTGCGCTCCGCCGGGTGCCTTCGGCCTGCCCACTCACCTTCCATTTTCGGATTAGATCACGGAGATACCTGCAGGAGGAGGTAGCCGCCAGGCCCGTTGTGCGTGCTGGAGTGGCCCTCGACGCCCAGCTCAGCAGGTCTGCAGATTGCGGAAGAATGCCGCTGATCAGGATAAATAACCCGCAACATGGTGGACCGTCCGTTATCAGGTGATTTACGGTGACCGAGTGACCGGGAGGGGATCGGTATTACCCAGGGGGTCGGCAGCATCGATGGAGCCGGACATCGACGTCGAGCGGCCGGAAACCGGGCTGCCGACGTGGATCCGGAATGCGGTGATCGTGGTTGCCGCTGCGCTGTCGGTTTTCGCCCTCTACCGAGTCTTTGTTCCGGATCCACATGGTGGATTGCCTTACCGAGCCGCCTTTCTCGCCGTCACCCTAGTTTTGGTCTTCATCTGTTTTCGTCGGAACGGGCGACCTGGCGGACAACCGACGCTGGTCGACTGGACACTTGCTGTCGCCGGCCTGGCTGCCGCCGGGTACCCGATCCTCGATCCAGACGGCTTCGTCGGTCGCACGTTCGACCCGGCTGCTGCCGATCTGGTGTTCGGCGGGCTCGCGGTGCTCCTGGTGCTCGAAGCCACCCGGCGGAGCACCGGCTGGGCGCTGCCGGCGGTCTGCGTGGCCTTCCTGCTCTACGCCTATTACGGCGGATACCTGCCCGCCAGCTGGGCGATTGGGCATCGCGGCTACGGCGGAGAGCGAATCGTCGAGCAGCTGTACATGACCACCGAAGGGCTGTTCGGCGTCCCGCTCGATGTCGCGGCAACCTACATCGTGCTGTTCGCGCTCTACGGTGCGGTGCTGGAACTGTCCGGAGCCGCCCGCTTCTTCCTCGATCTCTCACTTGCCGCGTTCCGCCGCTCGAGGTCGGCACCGGGCCGCACGGTGACGCTCGCCGGATTCCTGCTCGGCACGGTCTCCGGTTCTGGGACGGCGACCGCGGTCAGTCTCGGCGCGGTGTCCTGGCCGCTGCTTCGCCGGGCCGGGTATCCGGCCGACCAGGGCGGTGGGGTGCTGGCGGCGGCCGGGATCGGCGCCATCCTGTCCCCACCCACACTCGGCGCGGCGGCGTTCATCATCGCCGAGTACCTGCGGGTCAGCTACCTCACCGTGATGCTCTACGCCGTCGTCCCGACCCTGTTGTACTACCTCGGGATCCTGCTGGCGATCGAGATCGATGCCCGGCGTTTCGGGGCCAGACCGGTGCAGTTGGGCGGCGCCGGCTTCGGTCGGCTGTTGCTGCGCTCGGGCTACCACTTCAGCTCGCTGTTCCTGATTGTCGGGCTGCTGGCGATCGGCGTCTCGGTGTTCCGAGCCGTGGTGATCGCCACCGTCGTGGCCTTCCTGCTGTCGTTTCTCGATCGTCGGGACCGGATGACCCCGCCGCTGGTGTTGACGGCGCTGGCCCGCGGCAGCACCGGTGTCCTGGCCGTCACCGCGACGACAGCGGCCGCGGGGATCATCGTCGGGATCACCACGCTGACCGGCCTCGGGCTCAACCTGTCCGGGCTGATCGTCGACGTCGCAGAGAACGTCGGCGATCGCGGGACCGTTCTCCTGCTGACCGCGGCCCTCTCCGCCGTCGCGGTCCTGGTGCTGGGCCTCGCCGTCCCGGTCACCGCCTCCTTCGTGATCGCCGCGGTGATCATTGCGCCGGCGTTGCGCAGCCTCGGGGTCGGTGACGCCGAGACCTACATGTTCGTCTTCTACTACGCGGTGCTGTCCGAGGTCAGCCCGCCGACCGCACTGGCCGCGGTGGCCAGTGCCGCGATCACCGGGGGCGACCCCTACCGAACCACCTTCGCGGCCCTCCGCTACACCCTGCCCGCCTTCCTGGTGCCGTTCGCCGTCGTTCTCACGCCCGCAGGCGGTGCACTGCTTGGCCTCGCCTCGCTGCCGGAGGTGCTGCTCGTGGCGCTGGTGTCGGCAGTCGCCGTCGCCGCGCTCGCCGCGGCTACCGGTGGCTGGTTGATCCGCGCGACCGGGTTGCCGGAACGTTTGCTCTGCGCCATGGCCGCGGTCCTGTTGCTCTTCCTGAAACCGGCTCCGGTGATCGCCGGCCTGGTGGTCCTGGCCCTGGCGGTGGGTCTGCACCTGGTGCTGCGACGAGCCGCTCCCGACGTGATCACCTCCTCGGATCCACGCGAAAACTCTGACCTGAGCGAGAACGCTGACCTGAGACAAAACTCTGACCTAGGCAAGAACGCTGACTTGAGCGAGAACTCTGGCCCGGTCGGCCCTGGCTTGGGACGTGCGACGTCCACGGAGCAGTCCGATGAATTCTTGACGAGAGGCGGACGCGATGAGCTCACGACCGAAGCGATTGTCGGTGATCCCGGCAATGATGGCAGCGCTGATGACGGCGATGGCCGTCCTGACCGGGTGCGGCGGTGAGCGCGGCGGGACCGATGCGGATTCCTCCGGCGGCCGACTATCGATTGCGACCGGAAACACCACCGGCGTCTATTACCAGCTCGGTGGCGGGTATGCCCGGCTGATCGGTCAGCACGTGCCCAACTGGACGGCGACGGCAGAAGCGACCGGTGCCTCAGTGGAGAACATTCGCCGAGTAGTCGCCGGAGACAGCGACATCGCTTTCACCCTGGCCGATACCGCCGCGGATGCCGCCACCGGACGGGGCAGCTTCGACTCACCGCAGCCGATCCGCGCGCTGGCTCGGATCTACACCAACTACACGCAGGTGCTGGTGCGCTCGGATGCCGGGATTCGGACGTTGGCTGATCTGAAGGGCAAGCCGGTCTCGACCGGGTCGCCGAACTCCGGTACCGAGGTGATCGCGCTGCGTCTGCTGACCGCCGCCGGTCTGGATCCAGACAAGGATGTCACCCGACAGAAACTCTCCCTGCCCGAAACCGTTCAGGCGATGAAAGACGGCACGGTGAAAGCGATGTTCTGGTCCGGTGGATTGCCGACCGGCGGAGTGACCGACTTGACCACCAGCGCACGAAAGGACGTCCGGTTCCTGGACCTGAACGCCGAACTCCCCAAGCTGCAGTCCGAGTACGGTTCGGTGTACCAGCCCGCGACCATTGAACCGGATGTCTACGGCGCCCAGAAGGCGATTTCGACGATCGGTGTGCCCAATCTGCTGGTCGTGAAGGACACCATGGACGCAGGCCTCGCCGAGAAGCTGACCGCGTTACTGTTCGAGCACCAGGCAGATCTGTTGAAGGTGCACCCCGAAGCAGGAAACATCAAGCGGGAAAGCGCCACGAAATCCGAACCGGTTCAACTGCATCCCGGAGCACAAAAATACTACGGCACTCAGTAATCCTCCGGCGGCCAGGAATCCGATTTAAAGCATGCCAATTTCCGAGTTCGTGGGATGCGTGATGCAGATGGTAAGGATGGTGCTGAAGAGCTGAATCGTGCTGCCGGTAGGGGTGTTCAATCATTCCGATGTGTACATTCCGGGGACAACTTGCGCCAAGATAAGGGGGACGCCCACAGGGGCGGGTTTCGGAGGAAACGTGCCGTTGTGGCCATGGAGGGCCATCTGACCTCGGGAGAACTAGTTCTATGGCCACCCTAGGCCGACACTCGGATGGGAAACCAGGGGCGCTGCTCACCTGGATCCCGCGGGTCATCATCGCCTATGTCGTTCTGGTCTTGATTATCGGTGGATTGACGCTTGGCTGGGTCCTGACGGGATCGAGTTCCAACAACTCGACCTGGAAGGGTCAAGCTGCCATCCCGATACCCAGCCGACCGCCTCCATCTGGTTCGGTTCCCGCTGGTTCGGTTCCCACCAGTTCGTCCCCGGCTGGATCGGTTCCGACCGGTTCGGTTCCGAGCAGTGGTGAACTGAACGGCTCGGCGGATGACGACCTGGTCGCCAATGCGTTGAAGATCAAGCCGCTGGAGAACATCGAACGGGGCGACCGGGTCATTTTTCGAGGAAAGGTCTGCGCTTGGCAGATGTGGAACCGCACCATCAATACGTCCACCATCAAATGCCCGGGGCGCAACGTTTTTCAGACTCAGACCGGGCGGCTCACGCCGGTGGAACTCAAGCGGGGCACCCGCAGCCCTGAGCCGTGACGGGTCAGCAGTCGGCCTGCTGGCCCGTCCGCAGCTGGCCTACCTCGGACCCATCCGGATCGCCCCGTCGAGCCGGATGACCTCGCCGTTGAGCATCGGGTTGGCCACAATGTGCGCCACGAGTGCCCCGTACTCGGCCGGGTCACCCAGCCGGGCCGGGTGCGGAACCTGAACGCCGAGAGATGTTCTGGCCTCTTCGGGCAGGCCGGCCAGGAGCGGGGTGTCGAACAGTCCCGGCGCGATCGTCATCACTCGGATCTTGTAACTGGCGAGATCGCGAGCGATCGGCAGGGTCATGCCGACGATCCCACCTTTGGACGCCGAGTAGGCGGCCTGCCCGATCTGACCGTCGAACGCCGCGATCGACGCGGTGTTGATGATGACTCCGCGCTCATCCGTGATGGGGTCGCTCGCCGCGATCCGCTCGGCGGCGAGCCGGAGGACATTGAACGTCCCGATCAGGTTGATGTTGATGATCCTGGTGAAGTCGGCGAGAGGGAAAGGACCCTTCTTGCCAATCGTCTTGATCGCGTTGCCGATGCCGGCGCAGCTCACTGCGACCCGGAGCGGACCTAGCTCGGCAGCCAGATCCAGGGCGGTGGTGACGCTCGCCTCATCGGTGACGTCACCGGGGGAGAAGCGGACCCGATCGCCGAGCTTGTCGGCGACGGCCTGACCCGGAGAACCGGGCAGGTCCAGAATGACGACGCTCGCCCCGGACTCGAGCAGCTTCTCGGCACTGGCCAGCCCCAGACCTGAGGCCCCACCGGTGATGAGCGCGACCGCGCCATTGATCTCCATGTTTCTCCGTCTCGATTCATCGGTGGTCGTTCATCGGGCGTCGGTGGTCGTTCATCGGTTGGTCTAGCCGAGGTTGGAGCGAGTCTGGCTCAGAGCAGCTCGAGAATCGTGGCGTTCGCTTGGCCGCCGCCTTCGCACATGGTCTGCAGACCGTAGCGGATGCCGTTGTCTCGCATGTGGTGCAGGAGGGTCGTCATCAGCCGGGCACCGGAGCCGCCCAGTGGATGGCCGAGCGCGATCGCACCGCCGTTCGGGTTCAGCGCCTTCGGGTCTGCTCCCAGCTCGAGCAACCAGGCGAGCGGGACCGAGGCGAACGCCTCGTTCACTTCGAACGCCCCGATCTGGTCGATCGTCAGGCCGCTCTTGGTCAGCGCCTTCTGCGTTGCTGGAATCGGCGCGGTCAGCATGATCACCGGGTCGGCACCGGCCAGGACGGCGGTGTGCACCCGCGCGATCGGGTTCATCCCCAGTTCCCGGGCCTTGTCCGAGCTCATCATCAGAAGCGCCGCAGAACCATCCGAGATCTGCGAGGCGTTCCCGGCAGTGACGACGCCGCCGTCCGGCTTGAATACCGTTTTAAGCGTGCCCAGAGACTCCAGAGTGCCGCCTCGCCGGATGCCTTCGTCCCTGCTGACCACGTCACCGGCGTCCGTGGTCACCGGACAGATCTGCGCATCAAACCGCCCGGCGTCCTGAGCGGTGGCCGCCTTCTCGTGGCTGGCCAGGGCGAACTCGTCGAGTTGAGTACGGCTGAGGTGCCAGCGCTCGGCAATCATCTCGGCCCCGATGCCCTGATTTGGGGCTATCTGGTGATAGCGCTCCAGGAACCGACTGCCCAGCGGATCCTGGCCCATCGCGGAGGAGAACATCGGCGCGCGGCTCATCGATTCCACTCCACCGGCGACCACCACGTCGTAATGGCCCGCAATGAGGCCGGCGGCGGCGAAGTGCACGGACTGCTGACTGGACCCGCACTGCCGGTCGATCGTCACCCCAGGCACGCTCTCCGGCCAGCCGGCGGACAGGACCGCCGTCCGGGCAATATCGCCGGTCTGTTCGCCCGCCTGCGTGACGCAGCCCCAGATCACGTCGTCAACCAGCGCCGGGTCGAGGCCGGTGCGCTCCACCAGTGCGATCAGTACCTGCGCCGACAGGTTGGCTGGATGGGTGCCCGCCAGCCCGCCGTTGCGCTTGCCTACCGGCGTCCGTACCGCTTCAACGATGACTGCATCGCGCATCACAGGCTCCAATTTGTCGACCTGACGCTATCCGCCGAAAGGCCACCGAAAGAACTGATTCTGAGACTAGCAGCCGGGTCTGACAGTCCATGGGAGAGGGCGTTGAGCTGCTGCTCCGACCAGGAACGGGACATCGAGGACCAGATCAGTGGCGTTGTCCACGCAGGCCGAGGTGTCGTCAGGTTGCGGTGGCTCAGCGAGAAAAGGGCATGATTAGTCGAACTTTCGATCGTGACGAATGCCCTGTTGGGCAAACCCTGAACGTCGATAGTCGGCATCCAACCAATAGCTCAGTATGGAGCAGTGATTGGCGGCAAGCTAGCAGCATCGACCGCGTAAGTATCTGCTCCGCAGACCATGTCGAGTGCATCGATGATCTGTTGACCATGAAGATCGTTGTTGACAGCCATCGAATAGCGCCAAAAATGCCGGGTTTGGCCGTGCCGCGTGATCCGTTGGTAGCAGGTGAGAAGCCCTGACTCTCTCGGAAGCGGGTGCGGAGATCAACGGGGTGGGGTGAACGTCCAATGCCAGGGTTCTCTAGGCACATTTTCGCGGAAGCCGTAACGGGCGGCGTTGGTGCGCATCCAATCCTGGGCCTCCCGGTTGAGCCCCAGGTCCAGACTCATACCCCAACCGTGGTCGCTGGTACCGGGTTTGGCGGCTAGTCCGCCCTGGGAGTACAGGCCTTTCCGGTTCGCAACATCGACCTGCTGATCGTAGGAACGATACGAGTCGGTCACTCGTAGCACGACTCCCGCTCGTGTGGCTGCCGCAGACATCTGTTGGAATGCTTGTGCCGCCGGCGCCCACAGCCGGTGGTTGCCGACATTGATCGAGCTCAAAGAACTGGCGGGAATCTTGCCGTTGCCGTACGCGATGAGATCCGCCGGGACGCCGCCGCGCAGGGCGGCACCGCCTCGCAGGGCGGCGGCCGGCTCGGGTGCCCGCTTCGGGGCGGCTGCACCGGTCACGACGCGATCCAAGGTCGCGGCGAACGCTCCTGCGCTCTGCGGCACGATGGCGGGAGCTGGTGTCAGGCTCGCAATGTGGCCTTGGATCTGCGCAATGCGCTGGTTGATGCCCTCCACGCCGAGCATGTGCCCTCCGATCGCACGCCTGAGGCCTCAGGCACCCTCATCATCGGCACGCGCCGGGCTCTTCTTGAGTATCTCGAGCACCCATCATGGGAATGGCGTTGACCGTA
>JANNPJ010000104.1:0-4014 GCA_031400005.1 Kineosporiaceae bacterium
GGCGGCGGCTGACGTCGGCGGCGTAGGTCATCCAGTCTCCGG
The DNA here is from genome assembly GCA_031400005.1 of Kineosporiaceae bacterium. Lineage (GTDB taxonomy): Bacteria > Actinomycetota > Actinomycetes > Actinomycetales > Kineosporiaceae > JANNPJ01. The sequence continues at coordinate 43 of JANNPJ010000104.1, forward strand.
ATGAAAGATGTTGCCAGGCAACGGCTACGTTGATGTGGATGCCGAGCATGCGGGCGAGCAGCGCGGCGGGTAGTTCGGTGGCGAGTTGGAACAGTGCGGTGGAGCGGGCTTGGCCGGGCTGGATTCCGATCTGGTGGAGTCGTTCGCTGAGGCGGCTGGGGCTGATCGGCTGGCCGGGGCGCCCGCCGGGCAGCAGCCATCGGGAGGTGCCCCGGTCGCCGATCGTGGCGTGGCCGTGCCGGGCGCCGACCAGGTGCAGGATCAGAGTGTCGAGCGGTTCGGGCAGGACGATGGGTTCTGCGCCCAGCCGTAGGCGCACTTGCCCGTTGTCGGTGTGAATGTGCTCGAGGGTGAGCCGGCTGATGGTGGCCGGTTGTTGGGCGTAGAGCAGGACCAGGAGTCCGGCGACGCGGTCTTCGGGGTTGAGGGTGTCGTCGTGCAGGAGCCGGCGTGCTTGGTCCCAGCGGGTCTCGGTGTCGATGATGCGGGTCGGTCCGCCCCACCGGGTCGCGGGGAAGTCCAGTCGGGTCAGGTTCTGGGTTCTGGCCCAGCGCACGAAGTGTCCGGTGTTGCCCCGCTGGCTGGTGCTGGCCTCAGCGGTCCATCGGTCGAGGTCGCCCTGCCGGCAGGTGGCCATGCTCAGATCGCGGGCGGTGAGCCAGTCCAGGAGCGCCACGGCGGCGGTGATGTTCCGGCGGGCGACGTCGGCCTGGCCGTGTGTGGCGTGGGCGCCGCCGATCCGATGGCGTAGCCGTCGCAGCACGTGCCATACCCCGTAGCGGTGCAGCAGTTCCTTCTCCTGCGCGTCGGTGCGGTCGGCGATGATCCGGGCGGCCCAGTGTTCGAGTTGGACGAAGTGTTCATCGCGGGTGGGTAGCGCCCCGGTGGCGACCAGGACGGCACGCAGATGGGTGAGCGGCTTGCTGGGGGGCAGTTCGTCGAGTGCGGCGTGCGTGAGTGGGCGCCGCCCGACGGCCAGGTCGGTGAGCACCGTCTGTGGGGTCTGGTGGGCCAGCCAGTTCAGGACGGTCGAGGGCCGCTCGATGGTGGCCAGCGTGTGGTGCAGGACCTGCAGACCGGGATGGATCTGGCCGGTGTCCTCGCCGAGGAGTTCGCGTAACTTTTGGTGGAGGTGGCATCGCTGGCAGGCTCCGGCGATCAGGCGTCCGGGGCTGCCGCAGACCGGGCAGGTCTTGAAGAAACCCGGATCGGGGACGGCGCAGGTGCCGCACAGTGGTGCGGTGCGGGTGCCGGCGCGGATCGTGTCTGGCTGCCCGCACTGCGAGCAGTGTGCCCAGGAGCGGGTGCAGGCACGGCACCGCGGCAGTCCTGTGATCTTGGAGATGGTGCAGGGTGCGGTGCGCCCGCAACTACTGCAGGTCGTGGCCTCCCGTGGGGTGCAGGTCGCGCAGATCGATCCCTCCTGGGTGCGGGTGCTGACCTGCCTGCGGCGGTGGCAGATCACGCATTCCTCGAGGTTGATCGGGTTGCTGACCAGGCAGTACGGACACAGTGGGCGGCCCTGAGCATCACGGGTGGCTGGCTCGCGCACGCTCTGGCACTGGGCGCAGGCCACAGCGCGGGCGCGGGCGCAGCAGTTGCGGCAGATCCGCAGCCCATCGCGGGTCTTGCTCAACGTGACGACCCGCTGGCAGCGGGGACAGGCGGGGCGTCGGATGCGGGAGGCTCCGGCGTGGCAGAGCGCGTCGATCAGCCGCAGCACCATCGGGATGGGCGCTTTCGCCCCCTCGCCGGTCAGCAGTGCGGGGGCTTCGTGCAGGATCCACGCGAGTTTCTGCAGGTGAGCCCGCTTGATGACGGTTGCCTCGATCGCCGCCGTGACCACTTCGGGCGACAGGCCCGGGTCGATTGCGGTGATGACCTCCACGAGTACTGGCAGCGGATCCTGGGCGTCCTGGTCAGGACACCTGCTGCAGCGCGGGCGGCCGTGGTGGTCACGGAAGGCGACCTGCCGTTCGTTGCCGCAGGCCGCGCAGGTCTTCGGGCGGGCGAAACACGGTGTGCAGTACCAGTGTTCGCCTCGGCGTTGCATCGAGGTGATCTGCCGTCCGCAGTCCGCGCACCGCGGCGCCGAGATCCGCGTCGATCCGGTGGCCCGCAACGCCAGCAGGAGATCACCGACGGCTTTCGATGCGGGTGAGTGGCCGGTGCTCAGCACCAGCGGGTTGCCGGCCAGTTCCGTGGCCAGGCGCCGCCGCTTGGCACGCCCACCGCTCACCCGCTCGACGATCACGCGTGCCGCGTCCGGGGTGAGGGAGGTATCAGCGGCGCTCACGAGGGCCACGACCGTCCCGATCGGATCCAGGAGGGCCTCGGCCGGTGGCGCCGTCACGGGTCGAGCCCGGTGATGCGGGCTCGCCTGGGCCGTAACGTCCCAACCCCCGCCTGCTCGCCGACTGCTCTGCTCTTCTTGGCCTGTCCGGCGACCGCGACCGGTTCGATGAGGTCGCCCATGGTGCAGTCCAGGATGTCCAGCAACGCCATGAGGATCTTCAAACTCAGCCGCTCGGGCCGGTCCACGACCAGCCGGTAGACCTGGCTGGAGGACAGCGTGATGCCGCGTTCGGCCAAGGGTGCGAGCAGATCGGTGGTGGAGAACATGCCGCGGGTGGCCATCACCTGACGCAGGTGCCACCGGTAGTCGAGTCTGGCCGCCATCACCGATCCCTCCCGGCGGGTTGCTGTTCGCCCAGAACTGGCGAAAGCGCCTTGCGCAGAGCGGTATTCATGAAATCACTGCTCACATGCGTGTATACCGCCGTCGAGCTATCGCTCTCGTGACCAACATTGACCTGGATGAACCGGCGGTCGACGCCGTCCTCGGTGAGGTGGCTGACGTAGGAGTGCCGCAGACTGTGAACGACCAGAGCGGCCGGTAAACCCAGCGCGTCGCGGTAGGCCACGAACCGGGCGTTGATCTCGGCTGGTTTCACCCGCCCGCCGCGTTCGGTCACCCATAACGCCGGATGATCCTCGCATCCGAACCGCGGTCGTACGTTCTCCACATAATCGCGGACCGACTCCACCGCCCAGCCCATCACCGAGGCGACGTTCCGCCGTCGAGGCGGCTGCCCACGCTTGGCCTTGCCGTAACGGACGTTGAGCATCCCGAACCGGTCGAACTGCGCAGCCGCAGGGTTACGGCCGAAGTCCACCAGGTCCAGCTTGGAGGTCTCGGTGCGACGCAGCCCCCACCCGTAGATGACCTTGAACAAGGTCGCGTCCCGGTAGGCGGCCAACGCCCCCTTGCGTCCGGAGTTCGCCGCCCGCTCCACCTGCTCATCGGCGAAATCCAAGAACCTCTGTAACTCCTGGCGGGTGAACGGCCTGGCCTCAGGATTGCCCTCGTAGTCGTTCAGATGAGCGACCGTGTTCCATTCATGCGCGATCGCGACAGGGTGCTTACCGGCGCCAAATGCGTTCTCACACGCCACCGCCCACCCGTAACGGCCATCGATCAGGAACTCGGTGAACTGCCGAAGCGTGCCCTGGTAGTTGCGGATCGTCGAGGGAGCCAAATGCTGCTCCGCCGTCAACTGCATCGACCATTCATCCATATGCCCCGGCGACCACGCCCACGGGTAGTCGTTGACGAACTCCAGGAACCGGCGCACCAGCCGCTCCCGCGGCCCGATCGTGTCCTCCCGCAGTCCCCGAGCGGTCTGCTGCGCCCGCCAGCCCCGCAGCATCGCCTCAAACATCGCGTCCTCAGGACGCAGCTGCGCCACACCTGAGACGAGCTCCATATGAGCCGCCCCCGCGAGATCAACTCTGCGTAATTCCCCCATTACAGTCCCCCCTTCTGCAGAGCAGATCTTGCATCAGAAGGGTTGATCGCTGCAAATCCGCAGCTCAGGCCACCAATACCCAAGCCGCCGGAAGCCCGCCGAGCCCTCGATCTGACCTCGCGACCTGCGGATTCTCGCCCACCTGATGCAATTCCCGAGGGTT
>JANNPJ010000156.1:0-4407 GCA_031400005.1 Kineosporiaceae bacterium
GGGCCGTTCGTGGAGTCGAAGGAACATCTGGGTGGCTTCTACATTCTGGAGTGTGACGACCTAGACGCGGCGATCGGCTGGGCGGCCAGCACGATCGCCCTGATCGGGGCGCCGCTGGAGGTGCGTCCGTTCTGGCCTGAGCCGGGCGCCTGACCGTATGGTGCCTGACCGCATGGGTGAAGCCGAGACCGCCGCCGCGATCGAGGACTCTCAGATCGATGAGGAGTTGGTCGGGCGGATTTTCCGGACGGAGTTCGGCCGCTCGGTGGCCACCCTGATCCGCGCTTTCGGGGATATCGATATGGCCGAGGATGCTGTGCAGGACGCGTTCGCGTCGGCGGTGCGCCGGTGGCCGGTCGAGGGTCTGCCACCGAATCCCGGGGGGTGGATCACGACCACGGCCCGCAACGGCGCCATCGACCGGCTCCGGCGGCAAGCGCGGGGGCGCGAGTTACTTGAGGAAGTCGCGGTGCTGTGGCCCGCGGAAGATCAACCGGTGCTGGAGCTAGAGACGGTACCGGACGACCGGCTCCGGTTGATCTTCACCTGCTGCCATCCGGCGCTGTCGCTTGATGCCCAGGTTTCGCTGACCCTGCGACTGCTCGCGGGCCTGAGCACCGCTCAAGTGGCGAGGGCCTTCCTGGTCGCCGAGGCGACCATGGCCCAGCGGTTGGTCCGGGTCAAACGCAAAATCAGTGCGGCTCGGATCCCGTATCGGGTGCCGGGGGAATCCGACCTGCCGACCCGGCTGCGACCGGTTCTCAAGGTTGTCTATCTCATCTACACCGTGGGCGCCGATCAACCCATCGCCGCCAACGGCGGGGGAGAGGATTTGCGGCCGGAAGCGATCCGGCTGGCCCGGTTGCTGGCCCAACTGCTGCCGGATCAGCCGGAGGTCTCGGGCCTGCTGGCGCTTCTGCTCCTGAGCGAGTCCAGGCGCCGGGCTCGGGTCACGGCGGACGGCTCGCTGGTCCTGCTGCGTGATCAGGACCGCCGCTGCTGGGACCGGGCGATGATCGACGAGGGCCAGACGATCGTCCGGGCCTGCTTGGCGCGCAACGAACCGGGCCCGTACCAGCTCCAAGCCGCGATCAACGCGGTGCACGCCGACGCCGCCGCGATCGAGGACACCGACTGGGCTCAGATCCTCACCCTCTACGACCACCTCCTGGCCCTCACCCCGACCCCGGTCATCGCGCTGAACCGGGCCATCGTCGTCGGCGAGGTCCATGGGTCGGTCGCCGCGCTGGCCCTGGTCGACGGAATGGATCTCGACGGCTATCACCCGTTCCACGCCACCCGGGCCGATTTGCTGCGCCGCCTACACCACAACGAGAAAGCTGCCCAGGCCTACCAGCGGGCCGCCGCGCTGGCTCCGCCCGGACCCGAGCAGGCCTTCCTCCGCGACCAAGGCCGACTGCTGTCCACCAAGGCTCCGGATCGTCCCGGCCCGGGCGAGCTCCCGGACCAAGGTTGGGCGCTGATTCCCTGATCGGGAATCGCCGGGCATCCCGGTCGGCGCCACACTCGGGGGATGGAGATGCGTGAAGCGGTCAGGGTGCGCGTTCCGCCCGAGCGGGCGTGGGCCCTGGTGGGGGAGTCCTTCGCTGACATCGGCACGTGGGCGGCACCGATCGTGACCTCGACTATGGATGCTCCAGCAGCACACGGCAGCGTACGGACCTGCCACATTCGTGGCTTCGGCCCGGTGGCACCGGGCGTGGTCAAGGAACGATTGACCCGGTTCGACCCGGCAGACCAGTCGCTGGCATACGAGTGGGTCGAGGGCCGCCCGTCATTCATCGTCCATGCGATCAACCGATGGTCCGTCCACGGCAGCGAGCCGGGCCACAGCACGATCCGCGTGCACGCCACCCTCACATTGCGTCCGATCGTGCGCCCGTTCGGGCCGCTGCTGCGGTGGTGGATGCGCCGGGACGCGGGTCAGGTCCTCGGCGAACTCGCGTACCGGCTGGAGAACGGAACCGCGCATCCACGCAAGCTCGCCGCCATCATCCGTGACACCCCTGCAGTGCGTTGATGAGCACGACGACAGCGATGTCGAGTCCGTTCGGTAGACGGCTGCGGTACTGGCGGGGACTGCGTGGCCTGTCACAGCTCGACCTCGCCGCTGCGGCGGGAACGACGTCTCGGCATGTGTCGTTCATCGAGACCGGCCGTTCGCGACCCGGCGCCGATCTGGTGACGCGGTTGGCCGACGTGCTGGCCGTGCCGGTGCGCGAACGCAACGACCTGCTGGCCGCGGCCGGCCTGACCCCGACCGGCCCGGTACACCCCCTCGACAGCCCGGCCCTGCAGCCGGTGCGGGATGTCCTGGAGCGAGTGCTACGCCAGCACGAGCCGTTCCCGGCCTGGGTGATCGGGCGAGGGCTGCGGTTCCTGGCCGCCAACCGCGGCGCCGAGATCCTGTTCCCGGGCGTGACCGCGATGAGCCCGGAGCAGGTCGTCGACCTGTGGTTCGGGGCCGGTCCCTACCGGGAGCAGGTGGTGAACTGGGCGGACGTGGTTCGTTCGACGTTGATCACATTGCGGCGGGAGCTGCTCGTGACCGGTGATGGTGAGGTCGCTGCGCTGCTGCACCGGGCCGAGGAACTCACCCGTGACCTGCCACTACAGGAGCTGAAGTCCGGCGATGACGGTGTGGACAGCGCGGCGATGCCGGTTGCCTGCCCGATCCTCCGTGTGAATGGTCAGCTCGTGCGGACGATCTCGACTGTGATGCGCTTCGACCATGCAACCGAGGTGACGACGTCCGAGCTGCGGGTGGAGTTGATGTTCCCGCCGACGAAACGTCCGAGGCCGCCTTCCGCCGACTGGTCGGCGGCGACACACCAGAAGCCTGAGCCGGGCACCGGCGCTCACCGATCCGCCTCTCCCGAGCGGGCGTTTCCGGCGACAGGTGCTCAGGGCGCGCCCAAGGGTGGCGTGCTGCTGGTCTGCCGAGCCATCGGGCTCGCAGTTGCCCGACGGATCAGGCTGTGGCGCGTGGTGCTGGTCCGCGGGTCTGCCCAGTGATGGCTAGGGGGCGCCATGTTCCAGGATGCGCTTGAGGTTGGCCAGGTCCTTGGTGTTCGCGCGGCGCATTGCGGCCGCCATCATCGACCCGGTGACCTTGCCGAAACCGGATGGTTCACCTCGGTTTCGCAATGTCATCCGGGTCCGGGTCTGGTCTAGGGACTTCCAGGTGTAGGTGGTCTCCATTGGGAATGGCCCCTGCGCCGTGCGCATCACCAGTCGCTCACCCGCGACCAGGTCCACGACATCGTACGTGTACGCCAGTCGCCGACCGAGAAATCGGGCCACGAACGTCATCCGCGAGCCCAGCTGTACCGGCGGCGGTGTCTGCCAGTCCACCGACTCGATGTTGGCGTACCACTGCGGAGCATTCGACGGATCCCCGGCGAACTCGGAAACCCGCTCATGAGAGAGCTCGATGATGATCTCGGTCAGCACGTCGACGGCCACGATGCTCAGTATCGTCTCCCGCCGCCGTCCTCAGCCTGTTGACCGGGAAAGCCACGCCCGCGTCATGTCGACCGCCAACTGGCTGGCCGAGGCGGCTTCCGAGCAAGCCGGGCGACCGGACTTCGCGGCCACCTATGGGAGCCCACCAGAGCGGGACGGCGGTGTAGGAGGAGGACCGGCGCGGGCCGTTCCTACTGTTCTGGAGCCACCTCAACCCTACGGGTGGTTCCGTTTGGATATGGATACCCGCCGGGACCTGGCTGTCACGCCCGGATGAGCCCGCTGCAGGGGGAATCAAATCAGGAGCCGGAGGGGATCTTCAGGTCGTTCAGGAGGGCCCGGACGCGGCGTTCGATCTCGTCGCGGATAGGGCGCACGTCGGCGAGGTCGAGGCTGGCGGGGTCGTCGAGGACCCATTCTTCGTACTTCTTGCCGGGGAAGATGGGGCAGGCGTCGCCGCAGCCCATGGTGATGACGACGTCGGCGGCCCGGACGATTTCGTCGGTCCAGGGTTTGGGGAACTCCCCGGAGATATCGATGCCCCGTTCTTTCATCGCGGCGATGGCGGCGGGGTTGACCTCGATGCCGGGTTCGGATCCGCCGGACCAGGCGACGGCGTTGTCGCCGGCGAGGTCGATGAAGAAGCCCATCGCCATTTGGGAGCGGCCGGCGTTGTGGGTGCACAGGAACAGCACGGTGGGCTTGCCATCGTCGTGCAGGCCTTCGACCTTGGCCAGGGCGTGCAGTCGCTGGCGGGCGAACCGTTCGGCCAGCAGTGGCAGGAACGTGGGAATGGTGGAGCGGGTGGCGAACTGATCGAAGGAGGAGTGCAGGAAACGTTCGATGGTCTCGGGCCCGTAGATGCCGGCGAAGTCCTCGCCGAGGCGAACAGCGGAGGTCCGTAGTGCCACGCTCTGATCG
>JANNPJ010000172.1:0-5593 GCA_031400005.1 Kineosporiaceae bacterium
GCGCACCCGAGCGAATCGAGAAACCATGAGCCCGCAGCCGGTCGTCGCCGGAGCCATCCTGGAGTGCGGTATGGGTACCGTCCCGTCGGTGATGGTCGTTCTGCCGGTCGCCCAGGTGATGGTCGAGGTGCGCCCGGTGGCAGTGGTCACCGACAACATCCCGTTCTTGAATCTGTTGCCGTTCGGGATGTGCAAGAGCCCGCTCAACCCGATGGTGATGGCGGCCACCGCTGCTGCGCTCGGTGTGCTCACCCCGATGCCCTGTATACCGATGCCGACTGGTCCGTGGAACAGCCCGGTGTCCAAGACCAAGGTCGGCGGACAGGACATGCTCGGGTCGGGTGGTACCTGTTCGTGTGCTTACGGCGGGTCGATCAGCATCAAGCTGGCGGGTGCGATGCGCTCCACTGCGAGCTGATCACTCAAGGCCCCCTCTGCCCGCGCCGAAGCTTGAATCGGCCGCGTTGTCAGGGGACCGAGCCGAGAATTCCTGGTTCCCGCGCTGCCCAGCCCACTCGCGCATCCCAGGGAGTTCCCGCATGCCTACATATACGGCGCCCGGTGTCTACGTGGAGGAAGTCGCGTCCACGCAGAAAGTACTGACTGCTGCTCCGACGGCGGTGGCCGCGTTCGTCGGGTTCACCGAGCGGTACCCGATGGACGATCCGATGGACCCGGAGGGCCTTGCCCCTCGACTGGTCACCAGCTGGACCCAGTTCGAGCAGCTGTATGGGTCTTTCGTGGCCGGGGCAATGCTGCCGCTGTCGGTGTTCGGATACTTCCAGAACGGTGGATCGATCGCCTACATCGTCCGGGTACCGCACACCAGTCCGTCCGGCCAGCCGTCAACGGTTGCCCTGCCTGCGGCCGACCGAGCCCTGGGCACCCCGCTGAGCATCGAGTCCATCGAACCGGATGCCGTGCTCAGCATCGGTGTGGAGTCGGAGGAGCCGGCAGGGGAAGACGCGCCGGTGACCTTCCGGCTCGACGTCTACGAGGGCAAGGAGGTCGTCGAGTCCTACCCCGGCCTCACTTTCGACGGTCCTGGCGAGGCGGGTGCCGCAGTGAACGGTACCTCGACCCGAATCAAGGTGAAGGTTGAGGTCAGCGCCGAGGCTGACCTCGCCGCCCAGCTGGAATTGCTGCGCCCCGGTGCCTACGATCTGGCCTGGGCGACACCGGTGCCGATGCAGGTGTCCGGCCGGGCCTTTGCCGGCAGTGAGAGCAGCCGTCGGGGAATCGGCGGCCTGGCGATCGCCGAGGACGTCACGATCGTGATCGTCCCCGATCTGATCACCGCCGCCACCAAGGAGGACGGGTCGATCGACCTGGGCCTATGGAAGGCCGTGCAGACCTCGCTGATCTCGCACTGCGAGCAGTACACCAACCGGATGGCGATCCTCGATGCCCCGCCCGGGATGGGCCCGCAGCAGATCAAGGATTGGCGCAGCGGAACAGCAATGTACGACAGTGCTTTCGCCGCGTTCTACTACCCCTGGGTCAAGGTCGAGAACCCGATCGGGACCGGCGGTGACAGCGAGGTCTTGATCCCGCCGAGCGGGCACATTGCCGGGCTGTGGGCGCGCACCGATGCCACCCGCGGGGTCTGGAAGGCGCCGGCCAACGACACCCTGCGTGGCGTCCTGGACATTGAGCGCACCATCACCCAGAACGAGCAGTCCTTGCTGAACCCGATCGGGATCAACTGCATTCGCCCGTTCGGGGTGCGGGGCATCCGAGTCTGGGGCGCCCGGACGCTTGCCAGCGACACCGACTGGAACTACATCAACGTGCGGCGGCTGTTCAACATGGTGGAGAAGACCATCCTGGACGGCACCCAGTGGGCGGTGTTCGAGCCGAACGACGTCCCGCTGTGGGAAGGCGTCAAGCGCACGCTCAACGCGTTCTTGCGCGGACTGTGGACCGAGGGCGCGCTCGCCGGAACGACTCCTGACCAGGCTTTCTACGTCAAGTGTGACGCCGAGACCAACCCGCCGGAAAGCGTCGATGCGGGCAAGCTCATCGTCGAGGTGGGGCTCGCACCGTCGAAGCCCGCCGAGTTCGTGATCTTCCGGATCGCGCAGCACAAGCAGTCCTCGTCCTGATTGCTCGGCTTCGGTCGCATTCGCTTTCTCAACTGAGCTCGAGCACCCATCAACTGAACTCGCTAACTGAAGGAGTAATCCCGTCATGCCTAATGCGCTTGTGGCCGATACCGGCCTGATCGGTAACGCGTTCTACCTCGATGTCGACGGAGCCCCACTGACCATGCTGACCAGTGTCAGCGGGCTCGACATAGGCGTCGAGGTGACGAACTTGATGCAGACTAGCGCGGACGGAAAGGCCGTCTGGACGCGGACTCTCGCGGCCAAGCAAAGCGTCGGCACTCTGATCCTGACCCGGTTGGCCGTGGTCGACACGACCAGCGACGGGATCTGGAAGTGGTTCCAGGAGACCTCGTTGAAGGGCGCCTTGGACGCGGCTCGCAAGACCGGCTCGGTCGTCCTGTACGGCTCGGACAGCACCGAGCTGGGCCGGTACAACTTCACCAACGGCTGGATCTCGAAGATCTCGCTCGACGCGCTTGACGTCTCCAGCGGCACCCCGATCAAGGAGACGATCACGCTGGAGATTGACTTCCTGGAGCGGGTGAAGTGAGAACGGTTTACCCGTTCACACTTCCTCGCGGCTACATCGGTCCCGACGGCACGGTCCACCGAGACGGCACGATGCGGCTGGCGACCGGTCGCGACGAACTCGAGCCGTTGCGTGACCCGTTCGTCAAGGGGCCGGACGATCCACGCTTGACCATGCTGGTGCTGGCCCGAGTGGTTCAGCGACTGGGTGCGATCGAGCACGTCACGCTCAACGAGATCGAGGGCTTGTTCGCTGCCGATCTGGCCTTTCTGCAGGACTTCTACTCCGTCGTCAACTTTGGTGACCAAGCGGAGTACGAGGCCCTGTTGCGTTCGGCCGGACAGTTGCGCCCCGATCTCGTGGTGCCCGAGGCCGGGTCCGTTGGCCCGGCTGGGACGGCGCTCGGGCCGCCGGAGGTGGTCCCGACTCCTGGGGCGGCCGGCCCGGCGGCCCCGGGGCCCTCCCCGGCAGCGGCATCGGTCACCCTTCCGGGCGGGCCGACCGCGGTCAGTCCGACCGGTTCGGCTGGTCCGACCGGTTCGGCTGGCCCGACCGGTTCGGCTGGTCCGGATGGCTCGGATGGTCCGGGGGAGCCCGGTAGGCCTCCCTTCGCCGGGCCGGACGGCGTCAAGAACGAGTTCGGGGTGCGCTCCGGGCGTGTCCCGGCGCCACTGACCCGTCGTGACGCCATCCTCGAGGTGGCCACCACGGGAGGCCGAACCTGAACCGCCCGCAGGCGTGACCGGAAGAACGAGGGGACGATGCTGAGCTACCCGGCTGAGGCGGTCTGGCAGGAAACCGCCTACCTGGCTTACCACCTGCACTGGTCGCTGGACGACCTGCTCGGTTTGGAACACCTGGACCGGGTGCGGATGGTGCGGGCCGTGCTCAATCTGGAGCAGCGTTCGCGGCAGGAGACCCGCGATGCCGGCACCTGATGCGATTCCGCTCGGGGGAACCCCACCGACCGCTGCGCACTTCCTGCTGGAAGTCGACGGGCTGTCGATCGGTACCTTCGGGCGGGTCGGCGGCCTGCAGCTGACCGTCTCCGTTGACGAGTACGCCGAGGGTGGGGTGAACGGCTATGTTCACCGGTTCCCGGGGCGAATTCATTGGCCCAACCTGGTTTTCAGTCGCGGTTTGACCGAGTCCGACAACCTGCTCGACTGGGTGAACCGGACGGCGGGAGACGGGTTCGAGGCGGCCGGCAGCAAGCTGGTCGCCTCGACCGCGTCCGTCACCCTGCTCGATGTCGCCGGAACCCGGCTGCGCTCGTACGACGTTGAAGGAGCCTTCCCTGTGCGCTGGACCGGTCCCACTCTCGACACCGGCGACTCCACCGCCCTGACCGAGGAACTCGAGGTGACCCACACCGGGTTCCGTTCCCGGACTGTCGCGTGAGCGAGCCGAGCGAGCCGAGTCATCCGCTGGGCGCTGCGGTCGTGCATCGTCTGCGCAAGCCTGATCGAGTCCGTCGGAGTGGTGAAACAGCCCATAAACCTGGGGTTCTGGGCGCCCGATCCGTCCGGTTCGCCGGTGCTCTGATCTTACGTCCGCTCCCGGCTCCCGAGCCGGCTACCCTTCGCCCGATCCCGGGCAAGCTGCTGGCCGGGGCAATTCGGACGGACGTTCCGGTGCACCGGATCGCCCAGGTCCAGGCTGCCGGATCGATGATCGTTCCCCGCGATCTGCTTCCGTTGCAAACCCCGGTCGCCTCGCTCGTCCCTGATCTGAGCGCACCTGAGTTCTTCCCGCGGCCGCAACCATGACCGGTTCCGATACCAAGGCCTACTTCGAGGTAGAGACCGGGGAGCAGATCACTTGCCTGTTTAACCCGGCCGAACTCGCCTTGACGCGTAGCAACGAGTGGCGTTCTGGGTCGAGGCCGGGTCGGGACGTGCCCACGCTGGAATACGCCGGGGCCACCGGCGGCACGCTCAGCTTCGAAGTCTTCTTCGACACCACCGCCACCGGAGCGTCGGCTACCCAGTACACCGGCCAGTTGGTGGCCCTGATGGACGTCGATCCCACGGTGCCCGGCAGCGACGAGAGCACCGGGAACGTTCGCCCGCCGACCGTGGTGTTCCACTGGGGCGACCTGCACTCGTTCCGGGCCGTGGTGGCCGCGCTCGACGTCCGGCTCATCTACTTCTCGGCCACCGGCGTACCGCTGCGGGCCCGGGTCCAGGTCACCTTGCGCCAGTACGAGCAGTCTGACGCCTTCGGCCCGCAGAACCCCACGTCCACCACCCTTCGCCCGCACGCCGTCCATCGGGTCAGTAGGGGAGAGACCCTCGATCGGATTGCCGCCCGGTACTACGCGGACCCGACCGCGTGGCGTCTGATCGCCGAAGCCAACGACATCGACAACCCGCTGTCGCTGCGTCCGGGCATGCTCATCGCCATCCCCGGCCGGACTTGATGAGCGTGCCGCAGCGAATCGAGGGTTCATGAGCTCACCGGTGATTCACCTGAACGGCACCCAGTTGCCCTGGGATCTGGCCTCCCAGTTGCTGTCGGTCACTGTCGACCGCGGCTTGCGCCGTCCTTCTCGGGCCGAAATCGTTCTTGCCGACGACGGTTTCACGTTTCTGGCGGGAAGGGTGTCATCCTTCGCCCCGGGGACTGCGCTGAGCGTTGCCTTCCTCGACTCCGGTACCCCGCGTACCGTCTTCACCGGCACCGTGACCGGACTGCGGGTCACGTGTCCGAACGTCGGGGACCACCGGACTGCGCTGACCTTGCTCGCCGAGGACGCAGGCCATGGCCTCGGGGCCGTCCAGCAGGTGGTCACCACCGCCAACTCCGATCTTGCCGACGTGCTTCGCTCGGTCCTGTCCACCTATCTGCAGTCGTCGGTGACGATCGACGGTCTGCCCTCGGGTCAGCAGAAGCGCGGGCTTGATCGGCAAGGGCGCGGAGCTCGTCAAGAACCAGGAGACGTTTTTCGAGGGTC
>JANNPJ010000274.1:0-13871 GCA_031400005.1 Kineosporiaceae bacterium
CCCGGGTCTCGGTGACGTCCGGGCGCACCTGGTAGGCCACCAGCGGCGTGGTGCCCTCGCGCTTGCGCTCGCCGACCTTGCGTGACCACGGCGACAGCAACGTGGCGGACTCGAGCTGCCCACCGTCACCCGCGTAGGTGATCTCCTCACGCAATTGGCCCTGATACTGCGGCAGGTCGTCGATTTTTCCGCCCTCGGAGTCGACGATCTGCGCGGTGCGGGTCTTTCCGTCCGGCAGCCGGTCGCCGTGCATGCCGCGGAAGAACCGGTGCTCGCTCAGCGTTTTCGCGTCCGGCGCGGCACCGATCCGGGTGCGGACCCGCTCGTAGCCGCGAAATTGGCTCCATGTGCGCTCTTTCGCCGCCGCGAACTCGCCGTCGTCCCAGGCCCAGGCCGCACCGCCGAGGTACTCGTAGTTGGTGACCTTGGCGTACGCCGCCGTGGCTCCGTCCTCCTCCCGGACCTGGGTGACAACGTACTTGTGGAACCAGTCCTTGAACGGCTTCGTGGCGTCCTTCGGTGTCCAGGACTGCGGGTAGCAGCGCCTGTCGTTCGTCTGGGGGTCCGGCAGCGTACCCGCCGTGCAGTCGCGCGCGGAGTACACGACGCCGACCGTGCCGCCCATCTCGTTGTCGACGGCGGTCACGCGCCAGCGGGAGAACGGCTCGATGCCCTCCAGGCCGTCCACCCGGTTGTCCATCTGCTGGCCGCGGAACGAGACCGGCGGCATCGTCAGCTTCCCGCCCGCCGCGTCGTGGCCGGTCCGGGTGATCGACTTCAGCCACAGCGCCGGTGAGGTGCCATCGCCCGTGGCCGGGAAGGACTGGTCCAGCGCGTAGCTGTCCACGGTCTTGAACGCCGAGCCGTCGGCCACCTAGGTGGTGATGGTGGTGAGGCGCTTCGTGGACCAGAACGACGGGGAGTTCCGGTCCTTGCACGTGTCGCCGGCGTTGCAGACCTGGTCGAGCGGGGTGTCCGGCCAGTGCTTGGCGTTCGCCTTCGTGCGCTTGGCCTCGGCGCAGTCGAAGTCGGCGGTCTTGAAGCACCGCTCGGCGGTGGCGAACTCCACTCGGGCGATCGGCGAGGCGGTGAAGAGCGACCCGCGCTGCTGGCCGTAGTCGACGCGCTTGAGCACGCCGCCACGGTCGTAGCGCACCGGGTCGGTCTTGCCGTTCAAGCCGTAGTGGTTCTGGAAGGAGTCCCACCACAGGCTCATCGCGTTGCCGGCCGGGTCCTCCACGTAGTCGAGGTTCCAGCGCCAGCCCTGCGTGCAGTCGGAGTCGGCGAACGCGGTGGCGTGGCAGGGCTCGCCCGGGTGATTGCCGAAGACCGGTGCAGTCCAGGTGGATTCGGTCACCTGGTCGCCCGCACCGGGCAGCTTGTTGAGGCCGAAGTGGTACTTCGTGCCGTCCGTGGAGGTGAGCACCCAGTGCTCACCTTCGCGGGCGCCGTTGGACGCGCCGGTGCGGCGTTCCAGCCGCGAGCCGTCGTCGTCCGCCAGCTTCCAGGAACCGTCCTCGCTGCGAACCAGCTCAGTACTCGAGCCGTTGAGCGACAGCACGGCGTTCCAGCCGTCCCAGCACAGGTCGCCGGTCTTCTTGTCGTTGTTGCGTCCGGCGTCCTGATCGTCGCCGCACGAGCGGTAGCGCCGCTCCACGTAACCCGGTTCCCAGTCCCAGCCCTCGGCGATCCAGGATGACTGGTTGTTCGTGGACGCCGTGCGGCCATCCACCGCCTGCGAGGAGTAGGCGAGGGCAACCTCCGGCGACGGGCCACCCGGCACGTCGGGAAGCTCGAGCGGGTGGCTCCAGCTGAAGCCGCCGCTGGAGCTGCCAGACATCCAGGACCCGGACGGCGACAGGGACGTGGCACCGAAGTTGCCGCCGGCCCCGGCTGGCGCGGCCACCGCGGCGATCGCCAGTGCGGCCGGTGCCGCGTTCGCGCCGACGGTCTTCGCGGGGGCGGCGGGCAGGGTGACATCCGCGGTGAGGGTGTCGGCAGCGGAGTCGTTGCGGGTCGGCAGCGGCGTGGAGGTCTGGCACTCGGTGCGCTCGGGGGTGGTGAGCGCGCATGCCGGCAGCTGCACGAGGGCCAGGCGCGAGCCGTAGTCGGCGCCGTAAGCGTGCTGGAAGGTGGAGTAGTCCAGCTCCACCTGCGCCCGGCCGCCCTGAGAACCCGCTGCTGGGGCAGCTTCTGGCACGGCTGGCGGCTCTGTCGTGGCGGCATCCTGCGGCGCGGAGGCCGTCTCCGGTGCGGTGGTCGTCTCCCGTGCGGTGGTCGTCGGTGCGGTGGCCGGTACGGAGAGGCCAACGAGGACGCCGTCAACTCCTGCGGCAGCGGTAGCGGCAGCGTCGGCCACCTCCACGCTCACGCTCGTGGGGTCGGCCAGTGCGCGAGCTTTCGTGGTGGTGCTGCCGGCGACGGCCACAGCCTTGACGGTGATCGGGGAGGCAGCTTCCGCCTCACCCGACGGCCAGGCGGCGTCCGCGGGACGCCACGGCTCCACCGCGTCACCGGATGGGACCTTCGACCGGTGCTTGGGCGCGGCGACCGCCGGAACCGACCGTTCCTTGCGGAGTTTCGTCATCTTGGGGGCGCGCTCGGTGGACCCACCGGGACGCTCGGCGGCCTGGGCGACACCGCTCGGCACGAGGCCGGCGAGCATGCCAGTGAGCGCCACTGTCGCGATCCAGAAGCGGGCACGGAAGAACCACGAAGAATGCTCGATTGGGCGCACAGCCCACACCCCCAGAAGCGACATGCCGAAGTCGGCGCGCCGTAAGGTAACGGTTCGTGCCGAATAACGGCAACTGGCGTGTACGGTACGGCTCGCCCGATATCGGGTCGGGACCATTCGCTAGGGGAAGACGCATGATCAGAAAGCGCTCCGCCCTGTTCCGCGCGCCCAGAGGGCGCGCCCTCCCGGCCGTCGGTGTGGCCCTCACCTGCGCCGCAGGTATGATCTACGCCACACCAGCGACGGCCGCACCGGTGCGGTCTGCTGCCGCACCGGTGGAGTCGGTCGCGCCGTTCACCGACGAGGCCGCCGCCTCCCGCACCGCGGCGCGCACCGGCCAGGCGGTGGTGGTGGAGACGGCCCGCTCGGAGACGAGCGACGTCGTGGCCAACCCGAACGGCACCTTCACGCTCACCGAGCACGCCCTGCCGGTGCGCGTGCACCGCCCCTCAGGCTGGACGCCGGTTGACACGACGCTCGAGCGGACCGTGGACGGGCGTCTGCGCCCGGCTGCCGCGCCCACCGACGTCACGTTCTCCGGCGGCGGAAGCGGGCCGCTCGTGCAGCTCACCAAGGAGGGCCGCTCGATCGACCTGGGCTGGCCGACGGCGCTGCCCACACCGGTGATCGACGGCGCCCAGGTGACCTATCCCGAGGTGCTGCCGGGAGTGGACCTGTCGCTGATGGCGGACGCAGACGGCTTCTCCCAGGCCCTGGTGGTGAAGTCCGCCGAGGCGGGGAGGAACCCTGCGCTGCGAGAGGTGCGGTTCGCCCTGCGCACCTCGGGTCTGCAGCTGCGGACGAGCGACGACGGCATGACCGAGGCCGTAAACCCCGCCGGTGAGGTGCTTCTCGCTACCTCGACCGCCAGGATGTGGGACTCCGCCGGCACCCCGGCGCAGGCGGAGCCGGAGCCGGAGGTGCGCGCCGCGGCCTCGGGCCCGAAAACCGCTCGCGCCGCGACCGCGCAGGAGCCGACGTCCCCTGCCGCCGCCGGCGACCCACCGAGCGAGCTCGACCCCGGCACGAACGGCGCCGACGTCGGCGTGGACGTCTCCGACGGCAACCTCACGCTCACCCCTGACCAGGACCTGCTGCGCGACCCGGACACGGTGTTTCCGGTCTACATCGATCCGAAGACCACTGGCACCCGGCAGGCGTGGACCCTCGTCTACAAGCGGTTCCCGACCACGTCGTACTGGAATGGGACCGGGTGGGGCAACGGCACCACGGACCGAGCCCGGGTCGGATATGAGAAGGAGGACGGCAGCACGTCCCGGTCCTTCTTCCGGATCGACTCCCGCAAGCTGGCCGACAAGCAGGTGCTGAGCGCAGTCTTCAACATCCGCGAGACGCACTCGTGGTCGTGCCAGAAGCGGCCGGTGCAGCTGTGGCTCACCGGCGCCATCAGCAACAAGACCACCTGGAAGAAGCAGCCGAAGTGGATCACACGGCTGAACACCAAGGACGTGGCACACGGCTACGAGGCGGGCGGCTGCCCGGACGCCGGCGTCGACTTCAACGCCAAACTCGCCGCGACGCAGGCCGCAGCGAGCAAGTGGAAGAGCATCACGTTCGGCCTCAAGGCGAAGGACGAGAAGGACACCTACGCCTGGAAGAAGTTCCAGACGAACGCGAAGCTGATCGTCGAGTACAACAGCCGGCCCGCCATCCCCACCGCCCTGGGTACCGAGCCGAGCACGCAGAACGCCAAGAAGGACTGCGGGATCACCGAGCCGCGGGTCACCATTGGCAACACCGACCTGAAGTTGAAGGCCACGGTGAAGGACCCGGACGGTGGCACCGTCAAAGGTGTCTTCAAACTCTGGGTGCCGGGCAAGTACGACACCCCGGTCCTGGAGCAGAGCGACAGCAAGACGAGCGGAAATATCGCCACCCTGAAGGTCGGGCGAGACGTCCTGAAGAAGGCGCTGCCGAACGGCGGGACCTTCGGGTGGCACGTGCACGCCAACGACGGCCGGCTCAGTTCCACGGAAACCGCACCGACAGGTGAAGGCAACTGCTACTTCAAGTACGACCCGGTGCGTCCGGGCGAGCGCCCGAAGGTGACGTCAACGCAGTACCCGGATGGCGACGACGGCACAGTGGGCGAAAAGGCCCGCACCCCAGGTCAGTTCACGATCTCCAATGGCGGCGTGAAGGACGTCGTGGCCTACGAGTACGGCCTCGACAAGAACCCTCCCACGCAGGTCGTGCGCCCGGCCAAGCCCGGCGACCCGGTGACCGTCACGCTCACGCCGATGAGCGCGGGTCCGCACACCGTCTACGTCCGCAGCCGGGACGCCGCGCAGAACGTCTCGGACGTCGAGACCTATCTCTTCTACGCCGCCTCGACCGGCCTGAAGGACAAGCCCGGTGACGTGAACGGCGACGGCAACCCAGATCTCTACGGGGTCCACAGGGCCGTGGCAACCGCCACGAAGCCGGAGACGCACACGGTCCAGTTCCACGCCGGGACCGGTGCCGGCAAGGCGCCCGTCCAGGACGACGCATCGGACGCACCCGGGTGGGGCGGTGCGCTCCTGACCCACCGTGGCGACTGGACCGAGGACGGCACCGAGGATCTCGTGGCCCGGCGCAGAGACGGGAAGCTCTGGGTCTACCCCGTCGGAGCGTTCGGTGCACTGGAGGAGGAGCCGGTGGAACTGCGCGAACCACGTCTGCCGCAGCCCGACGACACCGCACCCCAACCCGGCGACCCCGTGGACGAGGACGACCCATCCCCGGACGACCCACCGGTCGACGAGCCCGTGGACGGCGAGCCTGTGGAGGACGACGACCCGCCGCTCGACCTGGCGACGATCACCCAGATCGTTTCGCTCGGTGACGTGACGAAGCCGGCCAATGACGACACCTCCGAGTCCGCCTTTGAGGCACCCGACTTCGTCGCCGTAGCGGGTGACCAGCTGTGGTTCGTCGAGGGCGGCCCCCAGATGACGCTGTGGGACACCACGCTCATCGGCGACCGAGGTTGGGCAGGCAGCACGGTGAGCGCGGCCGGCGACCACGACAGCGATGGGTTCCCGGACCTATTCGTGCGGGAGAAGGCGAACGGCAAGCTCTGGCTCTACAAGGGCAAGGCCGACACGCTCGACGCCTCCCAGTTCGACCCGTCGAGCCTCGGCCAGGTCGCCAACCGCGTCATGGTGGAGGCCACCGGGTGGTCCGCCACGGCACGACCGCTCATCACCGGCACCGGCGACGCGGACGGTGACGGCCTCTCCGACCTGTGGACGAGCGACTCGACCGGCAAGCTCCTCTACATCCGGTCACGCCGCGGCCAGGCCGGTGAGGCACCTGTAGTGATCAGCACCGGCTGGGACAAGATCACAGCGCTGTCGTGATCAGCTGACGACCTGACGACGGGCGGGGCGCGGCCGAACGGTCGCGTCCCGCCCGTCGTCCACACCCTTCT
This sequence comes from Kineosporiaceae bacterium, assembly GCA_031400005.1. Taxonomy (GTDB): domain Bacteria; phylum Actinomycetota; class Actinomycetes; order Actinomycetales; family Kineosporiaceae; genus JANNPJ01. The sequence continues at coordinate 6,174 of JANNPJ010000274.1, forward strand.
GACCCGCACCAGCGCCCGGTACACCGGCGCCTATGGTAGGGAAATACGTGAAAACGGTTACCTACCAAGAGGTCAGCGACCGGGCCTCGAGCGCTGCGCTTGATGAAGAGTGCATGCACGGCAGTAGGTGTCTGGGCCTCGAATTCAGAACTGCCAGGTGGTGGCGCCGCCGGGTTCGACGGTGAGCAGGCCGGTGGCCCGCCGGGCGGTGATCCGGTACACGGCCCACGGCGGCCGGCCGGCCGAGGGCGCGCTGAAGTCGGCGGTAAGGGCGCGCCCGGCGATGCGAGTGCCCCGGTTGCTGCCATGTCGGCTCGGTTGGGCCTCCCCCGAGCGGACGAACGCCGGTAGCATCGTCACATGACGATACCAACGGTAGGTACCGATGCTGGGTCTGACCTGGGCGTGCCGGTGCTGGGTGAGGAGGTCACGGCCGCGGCATGCTTGTTCCGCGGGCTGGCGGATCCGACCCGGTTGATGATCGTGCGGCACCTGGCCCGGGGTGAGCACCGGGTGGTGGATCTGGTGGCGCACCTAGGGCTGGCGCAGTCGACGGTCTCGGGGCATCTGGCGTGTCTGCGGGACTGCGGGCTGGTGACCTCCCGGGCGCAGGGCCGCGCGTCGGTCTACTCGCTGGCGCGCCCTGAACTGCTGGATCTGCTGCAGGCCGCGGAGGCATTCCTGGACGCCACCGGGGCCCAGGCCGCGCAGTGCGCGACCTACGGCAGCAAGGCCTCGTCTGCGCCGCCCGGACGACCCGCGCAGATACCGGCATGAGCGGCGGTCACGGGCACGACCACGTCGAGCACGAACATCCCACCCACGCCTGACATTTCGTCGGAGGACTGATGAGTGCCACGACCCACGAGCATCCGCCGATATCCGCGGATGAGCGGGCCCGACTCGGACGCCGCGCCCAGCTGCTGGCCGCCGGGAGCGTCACGTACAACACCATCGAGGCCGCCGTCGCGATCGGCGCCGGCCTGGTCGCTGGGTCCGGGGCGCTGGTCGCGTTCGGTCTGGACTCGATCATCGAGGTGTCCAGCGGGCTGATCATCCTGTGGCAGTTCCGCCACGCGATCCCGGTCTCGCGAGAACGCCTCGCGCTGCGGCTGATCGCGGTGTCGTTCTTCGCCTTGGCCGCCTACGTCAGTGTTGACGCCGTCCGTGCGCTGCTCGGCTCGCAGGACCCGGACGCCTCCCCAGTCGGGATCGGCTTGGCCACGCTGTCGTTGCTGGTGATGCCGTGGCTGTCCTGGGCGCAGCGACGCACCGGGCGGGCCCTGTCCTCCAGCACGGTGGTGGCCGATTCCACCCAGACCCTGCTGTGCACCTACCTTTCCGCTGTCCTGCTGGCCGGTCTGGTCCTGAACGCGGCGTTCGGGTGGGCGTGGGCCGACCCGGTGGTCAGCCTGGTCATCGCCGCGGTCGCCGTCCGGGAAGGACGTGAAGCCTGGCGCGGGGACAACTGCTGCGCCCCCGGGCCGGCGCACCAGCACACCGCGGTCGACCTCAGCACACCCGATCCCAGGCAGGTGTCCTCGCTCCGGCCGGGGCTGCCGATCGTCGGACAGTCCTCGGCACCGTCAGGTGAATGCTCTGACGGGTGCTGCAAGCGATCACTACCGAACCCCTATCGGACCGCCTGATGCCTGCGGTCGCGCGGTCGCCGATCCGGCCACCCTCCAGCGGATCGAGCAGGACAAGAACGACGGTACGGCCCTCGGTGTTCAGGTGAGCCGGGCTCACCCCGTGCTCCTGGTTGGCTCCTGACCGTTGCCAGCGCCCTCGGCCTCACCGCCGCGTTCGTTCTGACCGTGGAGAAGATCGCCCTCCTCAAAGACCCGAACTACGTCCCCAGCTGCAGCATCAACCCAATCCTGAGCTGTGGATCAGTGATGACGAAACCTCAGGCCGAGGTCTTCGGCTTCCCCCATTCCCTGCTCGGCATCGCCGGCTTCTCCGTACTCCTGACCGTCGCCGTGGCACTCTTGGCCGGGGCCACATTCGGGCGCTGGTTCTGGGTCGGCAAGCAAGCCGGCATCTGCGCCGGCGTCGTTTTCGTCCACTGGCTGATCATCCAGAGCCTCTACCGGATTCAAGCGCTCTGCCCCTACTGCCCGCCTGGGTCGCTAATCCCCTTGAGACGTCGGTCTTTAGGCGGTGCCAGTCAGGACCGGCTTGCGGGCGGCGAGCTGCTCGATGATGCCGAGATTAAACCGGTGCCTTTCCTCGACGTCGAGGCCGGCGGCCTGAACGTGGTGCAGTGGGCGGCGGGTGAAGTGCTCCCCGCCCACGCGCAGGGTGACCAGTTCGAGGAGTCGCTGAACGGCACGGACGGGCCAGGGGCCGGCGGCGACATGGTCGAGCAGCAGGAGCAGGCCACCCGGGCGAAGCACCCGGATCATCTCCGCGACCGCGGTCCGATCATCGGGGATGGCGCATAGTGACAGGGTGCAGACCACGGTGTCGAAGGAGGCGTCCGGGAACGGCAGGGCCTGGGCGTCGCCTTCGCGAAGGTCGATGGCACGGTTCAGGTCGCGGGCCCGACGGCGTGCGACGTCGAGCATGGCAGGGCTCCACTCGATGCCGGTGAGCCGGGCATCCGCGGGGTAGAGCCGCAGGTTCAGACCCGTGCCGATGGCGACCTCGAGGACGTCTCCGCTGGCCTGAGAGCAGATCCACCCTCTGCTGGCGCTGAACAGACGGCGCTCGAGGAACCGCATCTGCCGGTCGTACGAGGGCGCGTGCCGGTTCCAGTAACGGCGCAACCGATCGTCGTCATTGACCTGCTGCATGAAGGTCTCCAGATGTTTATGCGAGCGTGTATACACTGATGTATACAATGCTACTTGTAGACTTCCGTGTCAACAAGTAGAGAATGGGGCCAGTGATGGCAACGAACCGGCGGCCCACGCCACGTGCGGCGGAAGGTCGGCCAGATCCGGTCCGGCGCTTGCCCCGTGCCGAACGGCGCGAGCAGATCCTGGCCGCAGCGACTCGTGCCTTCGCTCGAAACGGGTTCGCTGCCACCGGTCTCGATGATGTGGCTGAGGAAGCCGGTATTACCCGGGTGATCCTCTACCGCCACTTCGACTCGAAAACGGCTATGTATCGAGCGGTGCTCGGCCGGGCCTGCACCCGGGTCAGCGAGACTGTCGGGTCCGACAACTTCGGCGACACCAGCATCCCGGCGCTCATTCGCGTCGCTGCCGGCGACCCGGACGGGTTCCGCTTGTTGTTCCGCCACGCAGCAAAGGAGCCGGAGTTTCGCGATGTCATCGACACCATTCGGTCATCCTCGACCGAGGCCACCGACCGTTACCTCGCCCAAATGATCCCGCAGGGCCCATGGCGGAACTGGGCCGCACTGCTCGTGCCCACACTCACCCTCGAAGCGATCATCGCCTGGCTCGACGCAGGCCAACCCGATCCCGACCACGCTGCCGAACGCATCGGCCAGGCCGTCCACGGAGTCATCCGAGCCGCCCAGCTAACTGATCCCGCCAACCCGTAAAGCCGGTCACAACGATCAGGCCTGGATCGAGGTTTTCTCTTCCGCGCAGATCACGTAGTGGGCTCCTTCCGGGTCCGGGTCCGGGTCCGGGTCCGGGTCCGGGTCCGGGTCCGGGTCCGGGTCCGGGTCCGGGTCCGGGTCCGGGTCCGCTGAAACATGATCTTGTGCGCTTTGAGGATCTGGCGTAGTCGTTCCCGCCCGATGCGGATCTTCCGCTGCGGTGCCATCCGGGCGTCGACGCGCCGGTAGATCCCGCCCAGGTAGGCCGACGCCGACGCCATGATCATCATCGCCCGCCGCATCCGGATCGCCCAAGGTTTACCCGTCGCACGATCTGCTGCAGCGGGCGGCCCTCGTCCTGCGAGAGCCGCCCGGCCCTGACCGGCCTGCGAACGCCTTACCGCGAGATCGCCTCCCGGGTGGCGGCGTCGCGCTGGCGCTGGAACTCACCGATGTAGAGGTCGGTCAGCAGAAAGGCGACCAGGGTCCAGCCGAACAGCGGCAGCGCCCAGCACAAGCCCACCGTGACGACGCCGCCCACGATGAGGACGGCAGGAGGGGACTTGCGCCAGGCTCCCCGCGACGGCGCGGTGCCGACCGGACGACGCTGGCCGGCCCGGGTGGGACGCCGCTGCCACCACATCCGGTAACCCCAGAAGATGACCACGAGCAGACCCAGCGCCAGGGCAATCAGCAAAAGTTCGTTGATCAGACCGAAGAGGACGCCCATGTGCGCTTGGATGCCGAGACCACTCAGCTTGGCCATGAAGGGCCAATCGGCGAAGTCGTTGCGGGCGGTCACCTTCTGTGTGGCCGGGTCGACCGCGATGGCGTCCTTGTGGACCGGCCAGACGTTGTCGGTCTGGGTCGCTGACCAGGCGCTGGCGGCATCGGCCGGGACCGCGATCTCCACCGGGCCGCTCAGCCCGGCGCTGCGGGCCGTCGTCAGTACCGTGGCGATGTCCGCCGGGTCCACGTCGCTGGGTGCTTCGGTGGCAGCCGCCTCGGCGTGGTGCCCGCCCTCTGGCGCACTCGTGGCGCTGTTGGGCAGGGCGGTGTCCAACGCGGGACGGTGCGCGCTCAGGCCGTCCAGGGCCAATTCGAACCGGGCTCCGGCGTGGTTGGACCAGGTCAGCCCGGTGGCGCTGAGGAAGAACAGCCCGACGATCAGCCAGACTCCGGTGCTGGCGTGCCAGTTGCGGGTGCGCCGGACACCTTTGGCCACGGACAGGTTCGGGACGACGATGTGCCGCTTCTTGCCCGAGCGGTAGGTGCGGGCCCGGCCCAGCCACATCAGCAAGCCACCACCGGCGATCACCCACAGCCAGCTCGCGGCGATTTCGGAGTAGTTGGCCCCGAAATCACCCAGGTGCAGGTTGGCGTGGAAAAGGTCCAGCCAGGTGGTGACCGGGGTGGCGCCCCACCATGTGATCAGGTCCCCAGTGACCTTGCCGGTGTAGGGGTCGACGAACACGGTCCGCTGCTTCTCCCCCAGACCCTCGACGTTGAACACCACCCGGGTGGTGTCCTCGGCCCGCGCGGGAGTCTGGACCGAGGCGATCGTGCCCTCGGGGTGAGCAGCGCGGGCCGCCCGGACTTGCTCATCGATCGGCCGGATACTCCCGGTAGTGCTGCTGACATGCAGCTTGTCCCCATACAGCAGCGAATCCAGCTGCGGGGTAACGGCGTAGGCCAGGCCCGTCGCGGCCGCGACGACCAGGAAGGGAGCGATCAGGATCCCGGCGTAGAAGTGCAGCCGGATCAGCAGCGGCCAGATCGCCCGACTACCGGTCCGGGACGCCGGTGCGGCGACCGGCGGGCCAGCGCCGTTCGACGTCGGCGCGTTCTCCTCGGCGGAGACGTCGTGGGTCGGCTGAGCCGATTGTTGCGAGGGCGTAGACATGGGGAACTCCAAGTTCAGGTGCGTGCCATCGCCGTCCGGCGAAACGGGCACGTCAAGGAAGGGGACAACGAGAAGCGAACGAGAGCGGACGGAGCCTCAAACCGAAGGGCGTGCGGCTGCGGCGGTACTCAGGTCCAGCGTTTTGTCGTCGTTCACGGCTTGCTCCTGGGGCCGGCGTGGGCTGCGTCGGGCCACCATCAGACCGATCGCCCCCAGCCCAGCCAATAGCCCGGCCCCACCCAGCAACCGGGAGAACCCGTCCGTCGAGGACACGGCATCTTCTTCGGCAGGCTCCGCCTCGGCCTCGTCGGCTGCTGTGGCGTCGGAGGCGGGGGTGATCGCGAAGCTCGGCGCCGGACGCTCCGGCTCCTGCGCGCCGGCGACCGCCGGCTGATCCCAGGCGACCACAGATCCGTCGGAGTACGTCTGCTTCGCGGTGAACATCACGTCACCGGAGTCCGGCAGCGGGCCCACCGATAGGTAGAAGTTCTGATACTGCTCCGGCGGAATCGCGAATCCGGGCGTCGCGGTCCACGTCACAACGTGAGCGGCCTTGGTGAGCGTGGCGCCCTCGATCACCACCGGCTCCGGCAGCGAATCCGTGGTGACCTTCACCGTCCAGCCCGGAGTGACACGGGCCGAGACCTCAGCAAACGGATGATCCTGCGGAAGGGTGATGCTCAGCGCCGTCGTGCTCGCGGACGGCGACTCGCTCGGCACCGTGAACGCCAGTTCGGCGTCACTACCGGCGACAGTGGAGTCGGGACGGACATGCACGTGAGCCTGCGCAGTGAGGGCGGGTCCGAAGGCCACGAGCCCCAGAGCAGCCACACTTCCGGCGGCATATCGCCGACGATAAAGGCCGGGGCGTTGCTCACCCGTCGACGGTGGAAGCAGCCCGAAAATGGGCAGGGAAAAAGACATCAGGAGGGCGTCCTTCGAAAGTGTGGGACGCGCGGCAACGAGAAACCGCGCTCAAGACAAGGAATCAGGAACGATCACTGTCCTGCCTATGCACCTCACGCCCGAGCGGCCGTGCTTCTTCCACGCTCAGACGGGGACAGGCAGTCCTACCCCGAGCCGAGGTGGTCCCCGCCGCCGCACACTTCGATTCACCATCACCACGACCGAGCTCACCGTCAGCAGCCACGCGAGCGCCACCGCTCGGGGAGCCGGAAGCCGGACCAGCTCAAGAGAAACGGTGACGGCGTGGTGCAGCCAGGTCCACAGAGACCACAGCAGGCGCTCGCCATCGGCCAGAGCGGCACCGGTCAGGACAGTGGCCACCAGGTGCGCGGCAACCATCGCAAAGCTGGGGATGAGCGGCATTCCACCGATCCCGCCGGCCGGGGGCGGCCCGATCGCGAGGTGCGTCTCCACGGCGGCATGGGCACCCATGATCATCTGCTCCTGGCCGGCCGTCCGGATCGACGCCATGTGCTCGAGGGACCCGGACAAGAAGCTGAGGCCCTCATGCAACCCGGCCTCGATCGCCAAGAGCGCGCCGATGATGACCGGCCATCCCCGCTGCGCGCGGGAGAGGAAGAAGGCGATCCAGGCGACCGGCACCGCGAGCACCACAAGGGCACCCAGATTGGGCAGGCTGCCACCGCCGGCTAGGTGTGCACCAACTCCGAGGCCGAATGCCAGGCCGGCGAAAGCGATACCCCTGGCCCTACGCACGGGCACGACGGGAGCAGCAACCACGTGAGCAGGTTACTCACCAAAGGAGCCGAACGATCAAACTGATCCCCGATCATTCCACCGCATGGACAGACTTGATCCACCGCTAGGACGGACTTAATCAAGCCGGTATGTGACCGCAGGTGTGGTCAGTTCCAGGTGCTGCTGGACCAGGTCGCGCTCACCCAGGTGCGGCCGGACCAGGAATTGTTGACCCAGGAAGCGCCGACCCAGGCGTTGTTCACCCAGCTGCGTCCGACCCAGCTGCGTCCGGTCCAGTCGGCGCCGGCCCAGGTCGGCATGGTCCAGGGGGCGCTGGCCCAGTCGCCCTGAGCGTTGAACCCGGTGCCGGTCCAGACGTTGCCGCGCCAGGTGCCGCCGTTCCAGGCGGTTGCGGCCAGTGCTGCCGGGGCCCAGGCTTGGGCGATCCACGGGGTGCCGAAGATGTCCTTCTCGCCGGTGAGCTCGGTTTCGGTGGTGGTCGTCACGATGGTCGTGGTGTTGAGGGTGGTTTTCCCGGTGATCAGGTGAGAACCGCCGCGGGCCTTTTCCAGGCTGCCGGTGCCGGTGCCGTAGGCGGCCTTCTTGGTCAGGG
>JANNPJ010000275.1:0-3470 GCA_031400005.1 Kineosporiaceae bacterium
CACCACCCCCGGCACCGCACAGTGCGCATCCTGGGCCGGAGACGGATCACACCGCGTCCCAATGATGCAGCGCGCCAACCAGATCCCCGCCTTCGACGTGGTCCGGATCCAGGTCAACTAACCCCCCAAGCCACCCAAGGAGTACCCTCACGTGAGGCTGTCGCCCGGTTCGGAATGTGCCGGACGACAGACTCTTTGGATGCGAAGCCTGACATTGTCCGAAAGCGCCAGCGAGAAGCAGGATTTCGATCCAACTCACTGACACTTTCACCCTAGCCAGGCTGCTAGCTCACCCTGCAGCCCGATTGTCCCCCTGACCTACCGTTCCAGCGTTACATCGACAGAGAGGCCCTTGGCCATGCCCAGCTCTTTCCGTTCTCGTAGTCCCGTCTCGCTGTCGATAATGCTTGCCATCGTGATCGCTGTGGCCGGAGCGCTTTTCGCCGTCACCAAGATCTCCAGCAGCGTGCCGACCAACTCCGTTGAACTTGCGGCATCGAAGTCCAGGAAGCCCATCCCGTGCCCTGCGATCTCGAACCAAAAGGTAACCGCTCGTTCAAAGCTCGGCACCTACGTGGACAAGCGGGGCGCAACCCAGCATCACGGTGACGGTCAGGGGCCGTACATTCCCGTGAACTGCGCCGAGGCACCGGCCGCCAACGCGGGCAAGCCGCTGGCAGCGGCACCGGCCGCCAACGCGGGCAACGCCACCGGTGCGGTTAAGGCCGGCACGGCCCAGACCGTGAAGTGCCCGACCGTGGAGGGCGCACTGCCCGCGATCCCGGCCAGCGCTCAGGCTGAAGTCACCCAGAACCTGGCCCTGCTGAACACCCAGATCGACGAGGCCAACACCCGCCTGGCGCAGCTCTTCGTGAAGCCCGAGGGCGGCGCGAACTTCGTCCAGAACGCCGTCATCGGCCCGTTGAAGGACAAGCGATTCGCTGTCCTTAACCGGATTGCCACCGCGATCGGCCGCACCGCTGCCCGCCCGGAGAACCTCGACGAGTTGGCCCCGTGCACGGTCAACGAAGGTGCAGCAGCCGGCGGCGACGCCGCAGCGACCACTCCCCCCGCAGCCGGCGGCAACGCTGGCGATGCTGCAGCGACCACTCCCCCGGCAGCCGGCGGTGACGCCGCAGCGACCACTCCCCCGGCGGCGGACGGCAACAACGGCGGCAACAACAACGGTGGTGGCAACGGTGACGCCGCGGCCACTCCGCCGGCAGCGAACCCGCCCGCAGCGAACCCGCCGGCAGCGAACCCCGGTCTGGGTGTTCTGGCCAATGACTGCTCGCAGAGCAAGCTCGCCCCGCACGATGGCTTCCAGAACGGGAACCGCTGCGTCAGCACCTCATTCGGTGAACTTGCCGAAGCCGCACAGAACCCGTCCCTGCTGATCCAGAACGCCCCGCAGCAGATCAACGCCGGCCAGAACTTCACCATTGACGTCAGCACCCGCAACCTCGTCCGCGACCGCTTCCTGGCCGCCGGACAGGGTGGCTACTACGTGGAGAGCTCGCTCCTCAACGACCAGGGCCTCGTCCGCGGTCACTTCCACACCGCCTGCCGGATGCTCCAGGGCAACGAAGCACAGGACCCCGCCCCGGCACCCGCCTTCTTCGTCGCCACCGAAGACGGCTCCGGTGGAGCCGCACCGGACACCGTAAAGGTCACCGTCGCCGGACTCACCACCCCCGGCACCGCACAGTGCGCATCCTGGGCCGGAGACGGATCACACCGCGTCCCAATGATGCAGCGCGCCAACCAGATCCCCGCCTTCGACGTGGTCCGGATCCAGGTCAACTAACCCCCGGCACTGAGAAAGCGCACCACCCCAGGCTGCGGGCCTCGCACATTGTGCGAGGCCCGCACCTGTTTGTGCCCTGTTTGCCGCTCAGGACCGGAAGCTTCGCTCCCTAGGTGGGGTCAGATCCCAACGGTCCGGCGGCGCCGTACTTGTGTCAACCATTCCCACCGTGAGAGCTGACTACGCCGGGGCCTGTCCCGCGAACGCGATCGAAATCACAGCCGGCAGGAGCAATCGCGGTTGCTCCCATGACGTCCACCGGGACCGACAATCCGCATTAGATGACAAAACACCACATCTGGGTGAACGGAATGGTCTGAATGCCCGAGGGCGGGCTTGCCCTTTGAAGTGAAAAGTGAGCCAATGCGGTTCGACAGACAAGCCCGCCCTTGGAATGGTCTCGGATGATTCGTTGTTAGATCGACGGCTTCGCACGGTTTCGCCTGTCGACCCGCTTCGGGAAGACTGACCCAAGCGCACCCAGCGCCACGTCGACGACGATCTCAAACACTCACGATCGTAGTCAGACCACTACCCCCAGCAGAGCTCGAAGGAGTCCGTGTTTCATGGCCGAGGTAACCGACCTTCGGGTCTCCGCCGAACAAGCTGCTCGGCAGGCTCGTCGGCTGGGCCTCTGGGCCCGGGTGGTGCTCGTGCCGGTCGCCGTGATCGGTGCTGTGCTGTCCTTCCGCAGTCTCTACCAAGCTGCTGTCCCGACGTTCGGTGCCTACCTAGCAATCGGTTTCCCACTGCTGGTCGACCTGCTGATCCTTGGCGCCTCCCTGCAGTACGTGGCGGGTGCGAAGATCGGCCAGCCGATGGCGGGGTGGCGGCTGACCGCGCACGCTGGGGTTGCCGGCACGCTTGTTCTGAACGCGTTAGCAGCCAAAGAGTTGGGCGAAGTCCCCTGGCACATCACCGCGCCGGCAGTCTGGGCTGTGCTGGTTGAGCTGACCGCCAAACAAGTGTTGGGAGAATGGAAGGCGACCCACGCCGCGAGAGCGGACTCGATCTCGCTCCCGCTGTGGATGACCGCTCCCATCGAGTCCGTTCGAACCCGGCTGCTGATGTTCCGGACAGGCATCACCGATGCGCATCGGGCGCGGATTGCCGTCGGTGTAAATGCCGCCGCGCGAGAAGCGTTGCGCCTGGCGCTTCCGAAAAGGAATGCGCGTCGAGTGCGCCGGATCATCAATCGCCAGTTGCGGGCCGGCAGCCTGACACCGGTGGCGATCTTGCGTCCACTCGGCTGGACCAAGGGTGGGGTCATTCTGAACGACGCGCGGCCCGACGTCATCTTGCAGGCTGTCTTGCAAGAAGTTCTCGATCCGGGCGCACCCGCCCCGGCCACGACGGCCACACCTGCGGCCAGGGTCATGGTCGCCCAGCCGCAGCAACCGATCGACCAGCTCGGGCCGGAGCAGTCGCCTGAGGAGCCGGGATACGCGTTGGAGCCGGAGGTCGAGGCAGGCGCTCGGTCAGGAGCGACGGACGGCTCCGGAGTGCAACGGCAAGGGCCCGCGCCGCAACCAGCGGTTGAACCACAGCCAGCAGCATTCCCGCTGCAGCAGCCAGCATTTCCGCAACACCAGCAGCCAGTATTCGCACGGCAACAGCAGCCAGCATTTCCGCAACAGCAGCCAGCGTTCGCACCGCAGCAGCA
>JANNPJ010000281.1:0-19624 GCA_031400005.1 Kineosporiaceae bacterium
GACGATGGGTGGATCTTGAAGCGAACCAACGGTTCGCACCGCCATTTCACACATCCGACCAAGCCCGGTCTGGTGACGATCGCCGGCCGCTCGAGCGCAACCTTGAAGCCCAAGACGGAAGCGAGCATCCTGAGGCAGGCAGGTCTGCGATGAGGGGAGCGGTCATGAAGGGCTACGTGGTCATCTTCGAGGGCGACGAAGAGTCAGGTTACTCGGCTTACAGCCCTGATCTTCCCGGCGTCGTCGCTGCAGGTGACACGCGCCTTGAAACCGAGACGCTGATGCGCGAGGCGATGGCCGACCACATCAAAGTCCTGCGCGAGACCGCTCAGACCGTGCCGGAGCCCTCCACCGACGTGGACGCCGTCATCATCACCATCCCGGCCGCATAGGCAAAGGCCACGCCTACTCGCCCACAGCACCGGCGTGAGCTGCCCGATCGGTGTGGGCGTGCTCTAGGAACAGGCGTCCAGGCCGAGTGAGCGGTCGCCGAGGCCCATCGCGTTCTTACAGGTGGCGCGCGAAGAAGTGGACCGCGCTGTCCAGCTCAAGATCCGGAACGTCGCCGTGCTTGCCGGGGTTGGCGTGCAGGGTCTTCTCGGCCGAGCCGAAAGCGTCGAACAGCGCCAGACCCTGCTCCTGCGGCACCCGCTCGTCGTCCCACTGCACCAGGAACTGAATCGGGACGGTAACCGTCGCGGCGACCTCCGCCGAGGCTGAGACGCCACCCAGACCGAGCACGGCGGCGCGGACCCGCGGTTCGGCCGCCACGAACGGTACGCCGAGACCGCACCCCAGGCAGATTCCCCAGTAACCCACCGGGCCGGTGCCGACGTGCGCCAGGTTTTGCACCGCGTCCAGGACGGCCCGCCATTCCGGCACGGTCCGGCGGGCGACCAGCGCCTGGAAATCCGCGATCAGTACGGCACGGTCCGCGCCTGCGTCGATCCGAGTCTGGTTCTCGGTCGCGATTCGGTCGAGTTCCTCGTCCGTGGGCCGGTCGCCGTGACCGGGCACATCGATCGCCACCGCGGCGAAGCCGCATTCGCGCACAAAGCGGTGGGCGAGGACCAGAATGTCTGGATCTTTCTTGTGCCGACCGCCGCCGTGTCCGAGCAGGATCAGCGGGCGGGTGCCGGCGGCGCCGTCCGGTGTCCACAGCACGCCGGGAATCTCGCCGAGGGTGAAGAGTTGTTCGCGGACGCCATGGGAGGACGTGTCAGAAAGTAAATGCACTGTGTTGAGCCTTTCGAGATGCCTTCTGCGGGCACTCCCTAGGCCATGCGCGGGAGGGAGCCCCGACCTGTCATAGCGTTGATCGGTCTCACCTCCTCAGTTCGCAGCACTGCACAGCGGCGGCGAATTTATCACATATCGACGGCCAGCAGACGCTGTGAGCGCTCATGACAACAGGGCCGATGTGCCCTATATGCTCCGCCGATGACCCTGATCCCACCCGCACCACCGCGCGGCCCCCGTGGCGACGCCTGGCTGCCATCACGCTGACAGCCGGGCTGACGACTGGCACTGCCTTGCTCTTCACCCCGTTGGGCTCCGCTCTGGCGAATCCGGCCGCCGCCACCCTGACGTCGGCCCAACTGGCGACTCCTCGACCTACGGTCTCCGCTCAACCGGCGACCACCTCCAGTCCAAGGGTTACCGTCTCACCACCGGTCACCGCGAATCCAACAGCCGAACCGACAGTCAGGGACGGAGCGAGACGCTCACCGATTCGGTGTCCATTACGGGCAGCCGGAACTACCTGGACGTGACGGTCCCGGTCCCCGGATCATCATCCCCGTGGAAGGTCTCTCTCATGCCCGGCCGGGGAGATCTTCTTCGGCCAGGAGTTTTCGAGAACGCCGAGAAACGCCAGCGCGGGCGGTTGCCTATGCTCGACGTGAAAGCCAATGGGAAGAGCTGCACAACGGTTTTCGGCAACTTCACCATTAACCAGATCGCCTTCACCGAAGAATCCCTCTCCATGGTGGACCTGACGTTCACAGCCCACTGCGATGCCCCCACCGCCCCAGCCCTGGAAGGGACGATCCATCTCAACCAGCTGCCGATGAGCTACCGCCAGGTCAGTGAGGCTGGAGACCCGCTGGGCGGCGGCGTAAGCACGACGCATCTGTACAGCACCAGCATCATCTACATGTACGGCATGTTCAGCGACTACAAGCTTCTGAAAATCTCGGGACCGGGCGAAGAGTGGTCCATCGCGTTCTCGCCGCCGGAGGGCCAGCAGTTCACCGCAGGCCAGACGTACCAGACCCGGGACACCGCGGATTCCACCCATGCTCGCCTGTCCGTCAGTGGCGAAGTCGGCACGCAAAAGCGGAGCTGCGCCAAGTCGTCAGGCACCTTGACCATCGATTCCCTGGAGAACACTCCCCCCAGCGGGCGGTCCACCGCGCGCATCTCCTTCGTTCAGCGGTGCGCGGGAGCCACCGGGTCACTCCGGGGCACCCTGGAGTACGCCGAACCCCCAATCTGGGAACTGGAAGAATAATTGACGTCAAGCCGCGAACAACTGATCCGCAGCAAGCCGGGCCCTCTTCCCGACGATATCGAAAGCATTTGATCAGAATGCCTTTGGAAGTCGGGAAGATCCGAATCCGCAGCCCGCAGCAACCTTGGTCAACGGGCCCTCTTGAACGCATTTGCTTTACTGGAATGGTTACGTCCCAGCGTCATGCGGAGGGCCCATGACCGACGTCCTGTTCAAGAAGGTCGATTTCGACGACGATGTTGACCCGGTTCGGATCGAATACACCTGGTGGGAGGACCTGCCCGCGACCCGGCCAACGACGTTCGGGCTCTGGATAAAGTCGATGGACGATGTCCGCCGGAAGACGCTGCTTGCCGTCCAGCGGGAACCCGAGGGAAAGGTGACCACATACGTGCAGGACGTCTCCACCGGCGAGCGGACCACGATGGGCACAGTCGCCCACTCCTCACCGGGCCGCCTGGTCGCGGAGTTCCCCCGAAAGGCGATCAGCCGATACGGACCGGCCGTGCAGTGGTGGGCACGCGCCTCGGTGGGCGAGAACGACCTGGACACCTATATCGACGAGGACTCCGACACCAGGATCCTGGATCGATAAGTCGCCCAGCCTCGAAGTGGTTGCCGGGTTCGACCCAGCCACTGGGTCGAACCCGGCACGCACTTCGAGACACCAACCTCAGGCAGCTTCTCTGAGGCTGAGCGACTCGATCCCGAAGAGCGGCACACCATCGGTTTCCAACCGCACCGCGAACTCGAGCACCTCATCCCTGTCGGGATCGGCCGCGAACCCGGAATCGCCCACCGCCGATTTAGCGTCCGCCGCACCCTTCGCGGTGCTGAGGTAGATCCCCACCAACAAGACCAACGCCCCGATCGCCTGGCCACCACCCATCGCCTCACCGAACAGGGTGGCACCGATCAGGGCCGCTACCAGGGTCTCCAGGTTGAGGAAGACGCCGGCGACCTGAGGTGCGACCCCGGTCTGGCCGATCGCGAAAAGCGTGTACGGAAGGACAGTTCCGGCGGTTGCCAGAACTGCCGCCGCGAGCAGTGCGGACGTCGACCAACCCGCCGTTCCCGCCCCTGGAATGCCTTCGGTGACGACGGCGATCGGGGCGATGAGCGCCGCGGACGCCAGGAACTGGGCGGCGCTGACAGCGATCACATCCTGTCCGGGCAGCAGGCGAGCCTGAACGATCGTGAAAGCAGAACCGATTACCACCGACACGAAGACCAGCGCATCGCCGAGCAGTGTGGCGTCGCCACCGCCCGAACCAGCCACCACGGCAATGCCGGCCAGCGACAGGCCAAAACCGGCCCATGCCGTGGCCCGTACCCGGGCGCGGTCGAAGACGACGGCCATCAGGGCCACCATCACCGGCACTGCGCCGACCAGGAGCGCTGCGTGCGTGACACTTGTCCTGGTCAGGCCGACATTCTGGACGGCGATGCAGGCGCCGTAGCCGAGCGCTCCCCAGAACACCAGGGCAGGTCGCACGTCCCGTAACCGCGGCCGGAGGACAGCGACCAAGATCAACCCGGCGACCGCAAACCGTAAGACGGTGAGCCAGCTCGGTCCGAGCCCACCCAGAGCCACCTTGGTCAACGGGACGCTCGTCCCCCACAGAAGCCCTGCAGCGGTGAGCGCAATTATCGCCTGGTTACGTGTCGTCGTCGTTCTCATGGACCAATGGTGCATACCAGCGACCAGCTGGATGGCCAGTTTGGCTCTGGACCAACTAATATTCGGTGCTATGGCACTTGAGCTTGATAAAATTGACGTCGCGCTGCTCACCCAGCTGCAACTTGACGCCGATCGGACGAATCTGGAACTGGCTGCCCTGGTCGGCCTGTCGCCCGCGGCGACCTTGCACCGCGTCCGGCGCTTGAAGGAGACCGGGGCAGTTCGCCTGATCACCGCCCATGTCGACGCCGAGCTCCTTGGCTTCCCACTGAACGTCTTCATCGCCGTCACGACGACCGGCGCTCGGGCCACCCAGCGCTTCGAGCAGACCGTCCGCGAACTCCCCCAAATCGTCGCCGCGGACGTCGTCGCCGGGGAGATGGACTACTGGCTCACCGTGGTCGCCCGGGACATCACCGAACTTGAGCACGTCCTCACCAGGCTGGCGACCCATGGTGGCCAGCGGGTGATCACCTATCTCCGACTCAAGCAACTCAAGGCGCCCTCCCCGCTGCCGGTCCGAGCCGGCCCCGTCGCCCGCCCTCGCACCCCGCGCCGCCGCTAGCCGGCCAACCAGCCTCAAACCATCCCTTGAACATCCCGTGGGATGGTGTCAGGATGGTCGCAGAGGCGCCCGGTGTAGACATCGCCGCATAGGTGCCGCAGAGATCGCCGAAGTGCAGCAGAGATCACCTAGGTGCCGCAGAGATAGAAGGCGCAATGGCCGAGGTCGATAAGAGCGAGAAGATCACCATCAACGTCGGCTTGGTGGATCTCGGGCAAATCGATCTGCTCGTGGCCGAGGGCTTCTATGCCAACCGCACCGACTTCATCCGCACCGCGATCCGTCGCCAACTCGAGACCAAATCGGCAGCAGTGGATGCAACTATTGCCCGCCGCACCCTGACTCTCGGTATCCAGCACTACAGCCGGAACGATCTGGAAGAACTCCGGGAGGCCGGTCAGATGGCCGACCTACGAGTTCTCGGACTGGCAACAATCGCGGACGACGTCACACCTGAGCTCGCGCTGGCCACGATTTCCTCGGTAGAGGTACTTGGGGCTTTCCGTGCTCCGGTTGCAGTGAAGCGAGCACTGGCCCAGCGAACCGCCTGAGCGGATTCGAAACGGGCCACCGGACCGCTTCTTTCGAATACATACCTGCCGGACATGGATCGGCAGGATTACGGCACCGCAATCGCGGGGAGACAATCATGAACGAGACAGCCAGGGCTGGAATGGCCGAGGCACTCCGTCTGACCAAGGCCGGACGGCTCTCTGAAGCCAGCGCCGCCCTCCAGGAAGCCCTCGGGGGAACGACACGAGGAGCGGGAACGATCCCAGCGGCGAGAGCGGGAACGGCACGAGAAGCCGGAACGGCACCAGAAGCCGGAACCGGAACGACGCCAGGGACCGGAACAGCACGGGGTCGTGGCGTCGGACCGCAGCGATGGGCCGGCATGCGAAGAGCCGGAGCACGAAAGGCAACTGGGACGACGGGTTTTCCCCCTACCTCCCCGACCACCAGCAACGACCCTGGCCAGCTTCTGCACCGGAACCACACCGAGCCGGCCGGCTCACGAACCTACGACCTCTACCTCCCGACTGGCTATCGAGGTCAGCCGGTCCCGCTCGTGGTGATGCTGCACGGTGGCACCCAGAGCGGCGCGGATTTCGCTCTCGGCACCCGAATGAACGAAGTTGCCGAGCAGCACACGTTTCTCGTCGCCTACCCGGAACAGTCCGTCGCCGCCAACCACGGTCGCTACTGGAACTGGTTTCGTCCAGGAGACCAGATGCGCGGCGTCGGTGAACCGTCGATCATCGCCGGGATCACCCGCCAGATCATGGTCGATCACGCCGTCGACCCGGATCGGGTGTTCGTCGCAGGGCTGTCCGCCGGCGGCGCGATGGCCGCCGTGATGGCCGCCACCCACCCGGACCTGTTCCGCGGCGTCGGGGTCCAGAGCGGCCTCGCTTACGGTGTCGCACACGACGTTCCGTCGGCTTTCGCCGCGATGCAGTCCGGCGGGTCCACCGGCCCTGCCACCGAGGTTCCGGTGATCGTCTTCCATGGCGACCGGGACAGCACCGTCGCCCCAGTGAACGCCGACCGGCTGATCGCGGCTCGAACCAGCAAGGGATCTCGAGGATCCCGGAGCAGCACGAATGCAGCAACGACGTCTGGTACCGAGAACGGTCGCCGATACACCCGCCGAATCCATCACGATGCGCAGGGCGCCCTGATCGCCGAGCAGTGGACCGTGCACGGCGCCGCGCATGCCTGGTCCGGTGGCAATCCGGCTGGTTCGTACGCCGACCCGCTGGGCCCGGACGCCTCTCGGCAGATGGTGCGCTTCTTCCTCGAGACGACGACACATACAATTGCTCCACCCGCGGAAACGACCTTCGACTGACCGGACCGGCCCGCGGGGAGCATGGCGACAGCCCAGACCAGGAGGTACGGGCATGAACCGCCGCCGGATCGCCGTCCAAAACCCACCCACCCCGGAGTCGTAGACCGACGCAATCCGCTGGACTCGAAGCAGTCAGGCGGTCGCGCTGAAGGAGTTGCCCCATGTGCCGCAACATCCGCACTCTCGCCAATTTCGCACCCCCGGCTACCACGGACGAGATCCAGGCCGCTGCCTTGCAGTACGTCCGCAAGGTGGCCGGGACGACACACCCGTCCAAGGCCAACGAGGAGGCCTTCGCCCGGGCAGTCCAGGAGATCACCGCGGTGACCGATCGCCTGCTCGCCGAACTGGTGATCGCCGCCCCGCCACGCGACCGCGAGGTCGAAGCGGCCAAGGCCAAAGCCCGTTCCGCCCTCCGCTACGGCACCGCCTGACCCGCCTGGCAGAATTTGGCCGGTAATCTCTACCCAGCGGGCAGCCGATGATTACACTGTTACACATGAGTGACTCGGGTAGCCATTCCACCCCCACTGACTCCTCGCCCGCCAATCCCACGCCGACCGATCCCACGCCGACCGATGCCACGCCGACTGGTCCGGCGCCAGCAGAGCCCACGCTGTATCAGTGGGCCGGTGGTTCCGAGGCCTTCCAGCGGTTGATCAACGCTTTCTACGACCGGGTGGAACAGGACGATCTGCTGTCACCACTGTTTCTGGGTGGTGTCACCAAGGAACACCGCGAGCACGTCATCGCCTGGTGGAGCGAGGTCTTCGGCGGACCGGCCGAGTACACCGAGAAGCTCGGCGGCTATCACCGGATGGTGACGAAACACGGAGGGCTCGGCATCGGGCCGGAGCACCGATTCCGGTTCGCGTCGCTGATGAGTCTGGCGGCGGACGACGCTGGACTACCGGCCGATCCGGAGTTCCGGGCCGCATTCGTCAGCTACCTGGAGTGGGGAACCAGGCTGGCGATGTCCAACTCGGCGCCGGGAGCGGACGTCGTCCAGCACGCCCCGGTGCCGAGGTGGGGCTGGGGTGTCGCCCCGCCGTACCTGCCGGGCGGCTGAGAGCCAGCCTTACGAGGCGCGACCGCAACCGTCAGCGCACCGCACGACACATCCGACATTAACCCCGACGTGCACTGCCACGGTGCGGCGACGTACCGTCAAGCGGTGAGCGACCCGATCTCGGGAGACCCGAGTCCATTGCGTCCCGTCCCCTCCACGGCAAACCCCGCAATCACGACCACCCCCGGTTGGCCCGCGCAGTTGCCGGCCACGGTCGGGGCGTTGCGCGCCTCCGGCCATGTGCAGCACAGCGTCAAGGCCGAAATCCGCGCCAACCTGCTGGAACTCATGCAGGCCGACAAACCCCGCTTTCCCGGCATCGTCGGCTTCGACGACTCCGTCCTGCCCGATCTCGAACGTGCCCTGCTGGCCGGGCACGACCTGGTCATGCTGGGCGAGCGGGGGCAGGGCAAGACCCGGCTGATCCGGACAATCGTCGGACTCCTGGACGAGTGGACTCCGGTGATCGCTGGGGCCGAACTGAACGAGCACCCCTACGACCCGATCACCCCGGCGTCCCGGCGCCGAGCCGCCGAGTGCGGGGACGATCTGCCGGTTGCCTGGGTACATCGCGATGAGCGGTACGCCGAGAAGCTGGCCACCCCCGACACCAGCGTGGGCGACCTGATCGGGGACGTCGACCCGATGAAGGTGGCCGAGGGCCGCACCCTCGGCGACCCGGAAACCATTCACTTCGGTCTGGTGCCGCGGATGCACCGCGGGATCATCGCGATCAACGAACTGCCCGACCTGGCCGAGCGGATCCAGGTGGCCCTGTTGAACGTGCTGGAGGAGCGCGACGTCCAGGTCCGCGGTTATGTACTCCGGCTGCCACTCGACGTCTTCCTGGTGGCCAGCGCCAACCCCGAGGACTACACCAACCGGGGCCGGATCATCACCCCGCTGAAGGACCGGTTCGGCGCCGAGATCCGCACGCACTACCCCGCTGACCTGGATCTGGAGATCGAACTGGTGCAGCAGGAGGCGGACTTGGTGGCCGCCGTCCCAGAGCACCTGCTCGAGGTGCTGGCCCGGTTCACCCGCGCCGTCCGGGAGTCTTCCGCGGTGGATCAGCGCTCCGGCGTGTCTGCCCGGTTCTCGATCGCGGCCGCCGAGACGGTCGCCGCGGCGGCGCTACGGCGCTTCACCCTGAGCGGCGAGGACGGCCCGGCGGCTGTCGCCCGGGTCGGCGACACCGAGGTGATCACCGGCACGCTGCGCGGCAAGGTGGAATTCGAAGCGGACGGCGAGGGCCGCGAGATCGAACTGCTTGATCACCTGCTGCGCCGCTCGGTGGCAGAAACCTGGCGGTCCCGGCTCGGTGGCGTCGACCTCAGCGGCTTTGTCCGGATGGTCGAGGAGAGCAAGGGCGTCTCGACCGGTGACGCGGTTGCCTCGCGAGACCTGCTGGCGCAACTGGGAACGGTCGCCGGCCTGTCAACCGTGCTGGAGCGGCTCGGGTTCGACGAGGTACCGAGTCAGGCCGAGGCCGCCTCCGCGGTCGAGTTCGCGCTCGAAGGCCTGCACCTCACTCGACGCTTGGCCAAAGATGTGCTGGACGACGGGCGAACGGTGTACGGCGGCAACTGAACAGCGGTAGCCCTCCGTTCGCCCTAGAGTCGCTGAATCTTGAGCGCGTCCGAATCGCGGTTCGGGCGAGTCTTCGACGGCCGTAGTACGGTCCGAAACATGTTCCAAGATCAACTGCCGGTCCGGGTCGTCTGCGTCACCGCGACCGCGCTGATCACGTTGAGTTGCGCCACGGCCGCTGCCGAGGCCGACGCACCGGACTACTCCCTCACGGTCGGGGTTCCTCGGATGACCCGGGCCGGACAGGCCTGGGCGGGCCTGGTCGACAATCGGGGACTGGGCGGGCATTTCCTTCTCTCCGAAGAGTTGGTCGGGACAGTCTCACCGAGCGACATGAGTAACGCCCGATTCGGTTCCGCGTTCCTGGTTAAGGATGTGGACGGCGACGGTTACGACGACCTCGTCGTCGGAGCTCCCGGACACCCCGACCGGACCGGGCAGAACGTGCCCGGCCGAGTGGACCTGCTGTTCGGCACGGCCACCGGCATCTCCGCTGCCCGGGCGATGTCGCTGGTGACGCCGGCACTCGCGGGTGACGAGTTCGGCGCGGCGCTGTCTCTCAGCGCCCGTGCGGACGACAGCTACGGGTGGAATCTCTGGGTCGGTGCCCCGGGTCATGACGTCGGCGACGCCACCGACGCCGGTGCCGTGTTTCGATATGCGCTCTCCGTCGACGGCACACCCTCGTATGTCGAGACCGTCACCCAGAACAATCCGCTGGTCCCGGGCATCGCGGAAACCGACGACCGGTTCGGTTCCGTGCTCTCCGGTGACGGCGGCAACAGGACGGCGGTCGGCGTCCCGAATGAGGACCTCGGCGCACTGGCCGACGCCGGCACCATGCAACTGCTGCACACCCACTGGCTGGACAACACGCTGACCCAGGCGACCGCCTTGAACCAGAACTCCCCCGGCGTCCCAGGTACCGCCGAGGCCGGTGACCACTTCGGGGCGGCAATCGCGTCCGGGGGGTTGCTCGTCGGTGTCCCCGGTGAGGATGTCGGGCGGATCAAGAACGCCGGGCTGGTGCAGACCTTCGGCTACCCCCGCTCGGTCCTGGAATCGGGCGCGTACACCCAGAACAGCCCGGGCGTGCCCGGCGTCGCGGAGGCCGGGGACCGATTCGGCGCCGCCGTCAGCGACGGAATCTTCCAGTGCAATGAGCAGATCACGGCCGCGGTCGGCGCGCCCGGTGAGGACGTCGGTCAGATCCGCAATGCCGGCTCGGTGACGCTGATCCTGCAGACGCTCCGGTCCGGGCTGAAGCTGTCGCAGTGCCCGGCACAGGTGTTCCGCCAGGGTCGCGGACTGCCCGGCACGGCCGAGACCGACGACCAGGTAGGCAGCTCGATGGGAGTGCGATCGGGCGACCCGCACCTGGACGAGGACCGGACGGACGCGGTGCTGATCGGAGTTCCGTACGAGGACGTGGGCACGGTCTATGACGCCGGCCGGGTCATCGTCGGCACCGGCTCGGGGGCCTTGAGTTACGGCCACCGGAACGGCAGCCACCTGGGTATGCGCTTCGGCTCGATCTTTGCTTCCTGATCGAACCTCTGAGTAATCGAGTAAGCATCGTCGCCGGGTTCGACGTACCGTGCAGGGGTGAGCTCCCGCAGACGGCGTGATCCCCGGTATCGGTACGGCCCGTGGCGTGGTGGACCGGATCCACTCGCCGCCCCCTATGACGTCCGTCAGGCCCTGGACGCGCTGGGCGAGCGGGTGCTCAGCGGCGAAGGGGTCCGCGACGCCCTGCGTGACCTACTCCGCCGCGGGCTGCCCGATCAGCAGGAGCGACCGGACCAGCAGGGCCGCCGCCGGGGCCTGGACGACCTGCGCGCCAGGGCCGAGCGGATGCGCCGGGAGACTTCCCGCCGAGGCCGCCTGGACGGCGCGGTCACCAAGGCGCGGGCTCAATTGGATCAGGCGCTGGCCGCCGAGCGTGAGCACCTCGCCGGGCTGGACGGCGACGACGCCCGGTTCGCCGAGGCGCAATTGGATGCCCTGCCCCGCTCGACCGCGGCGGCGGTCACCGAGCTGTCCGAGTACCGCTGGGCCAGCAAAGAGGCCGAGCAGATCTACCAGCAGATCCTGGACGGCCTGCGCTCGGACGTGATCGACCAGCAGTTCCGCGGGCTGCGCGACGCCCTGGAAGGAATCGGCCCGGACGCCGATCCGCAGCAACGGGCCGCGGCGATGGCTGCGATGAACGAGATGCTCGACGACCTGAACGGGTTGCTGGCCAAGCACGCCCGCGGGGAGGACACCGACCCGGACTTCGCCGAGTTCATGGCCAAGCACGGCGAGATGTTCCCGGACAACCCGGAGAACGTCGAGGAGCTGATCGATTCGCTGGCCCGGCGGGCCGCTGCCGCCGAGCGGTTGATGGCTTCGCTGACCGCCCGCCAGCGCGAGGAATTGCAGGGCCTGATGGCCGAGGCGATGGGTGACACCGGGCTGGCCGGCAAGATGGCGCAGCTGAGCGACAACCTGCAGGCGTTGCGACCTGACCTTGGTTGGGGCAACCGGGGTCAGGGCGCGCAGCGGCAGCGGATGCGTGGTGAGAATCCGCTCGGGTACGGCGAAGCGGCCGGAGCACTGCAGGAACTGGCGGACCTCGACGACCTGATCGATCAACTCGGCCAGGAGCACGCCGGAGCGAGTTTGGACGACGTCGATGTGGAGACCGTCGAGCGGACGCTCGGTTCCGGCGCGGCGGCTGATGTCCAGGCGCTGCAAGAGCTGGAACGAGAGCTGGAACGGCAGGGTTGGCTGACCCGAGCCGACGGCGCGTTGACGCTCTCGCCGAAGGCCCTGCGCCGACTCGGGCAGACCGCGCTGCGCCAGGTGTTCGAGCACCTCGGCACCGGCAAGCGCGGCGAGCACGACCTCCGGGACGCCGGTGCCGCGGGCGAGGCGACCGGGGCGTCGCGGCAGTGGGAGTTCGGTGACGAGCAGCCCTTGGACGTCGTCCGCTCGGTGCGTAACGCCGTCCACCGGGTGGCCTCCTCCGGTGGCCGGAACGCGGTGGCCGGGGGGCAGGTTCGGATGCTCGCCGAAGACTTCGAGGTGGTGGAGACCGAGCGCCGGGCCAGCGCCGCGGTGGCACTGTGCGTCGACCTTTCCTACTCGATGATCAGCGAGGGGCGCTGGGGGCCGATGAAGGAGACCGCGCTGGCCCTGGCACACCTGGTCGCCACCCGGTTCCCGCAGGACTCGCTGCAAATCATCGGCTTTGGCCGGTATGCAGCGAAGCTCTCGGTCGAGCAACTGGCCGGTGTCGAGCCGGATTACGTGCAGGGCACCAACCTGCAGCACGCCCTGTCGATCGCCGGCCGGCACGTGCGTCGGCACCCGGATGCCGAGCCCGTCGTCCTGGTGGTAACCGATGGCGAGCCGACCGCGCACCTGACACCGGAAGGCAGCGCGTTCTTCGATTATCCACCGTCACCGATGACCATCAGTGCGACGGTGACCGAGGTGGATGCGCTGACCCGCTACGGCGCGGCGATCAACGTGTTCATGCTCAGCGAGGACGCCGGCCTGCAGCGCTTCGTCGACGCGATCGCTCGGCGCAACGGTGGCCGGGTGTTCACGCCAGGGCTGGAGCGGCTCGGCCAGTACGTCGTCAGCGACTACCTGAAGTCCCGGCGTGGCCGGCGCTGACCTCTGACTCTCAAGAACCCGCACCGGAATGCCGATGAGGAAGGAGACCGAACGGAGCCGGATCGATTCCACCTGGGGTGCTGAGAATGGCTGAAATCCTCGTCATCGATGACGACCCGGACATCCTTGCCCTGCTCTTTGACGCCCTGAGCGACGCCGGTCACGACGTCCGAGTCGAGACGGACGGCGACGCCGGCCTGGCCTCCGCCGTGCACGCGCGGCCCGACTTGGTGCTGCTGGACTGGATGATGCCGCTGCGCAGCGGGCTGGAGGTATGCCACAACCTGCGTGCCAACCGCCTGCTGAACGGCGTCCCGGTGCTGATGCTGAGCGCGCGTGGATCCGAGGCAGACATCGAGTGGGGCTACGCGGCCGGCATCGACGCGTACATTGTCAAGCCGTTCAGCCCGCGAGCGCTGATCTGGCGGATCGAGACAATGCTGGCTAAAGGTCAGCTTCCTCTGATCGCCGTGGCGCCGGAAGACTGACAGTCATCGTCGTTCCTGCCCCAAGGGCGGACCGGACGCCGACCGTACCGTGATGGCGTTCCACGATCTCCCGGACGACGGCCAGCCCGAGACCGGTGCCCTGAATCGCCCGGCGCCGGGCCTCGGCGGTCCGGAAGAACCGGGTGAACAGCTTCGAGTGCTCGTCTTCCGGGATGCCCATTCCGGTGTCCTGGACGCTGACCTGGACGTCGTCCTCCACCACCTCGGCCCGAACGATGATGGTTGCTCCTGGCTCGGAGAACTTCACCGCATTCGACATCAGGTTGAGCAGAACCCGTTCCAACTGTGAGCGGTTGCCGTGCACGATCGGGACCTGGCTCGGCACCAGCACCTCGACCACGACACCGGCTGCAGCCAGGCTCGGTTCGAGCACGGATGACGCCGAGGTGACCAGTTCGGCCAGGTCCACGGCCTCGTCCATCCGAGCGAGTGCACCGGAGTCCACCCGGGAGAGCGTGAGCAGGTCCTCTACCAGGGTGAGCAACCGCCGACTGTTGCGATCGATCACTTCGATCATCTGCCGACGGGTTGCGTCGACATCCCCGCTCAGCAGCAGCTCGGCATAACCGGAGATGCTGGTCAGCGGCGTGCGCAGCTCATGGCTGACGGTCGCGACGAACTCGCCTTTGAGCCGGTCGAGTTCGCGCAATTCGTCCTCGACCCGTTTCTGCCGGGAGATGTCCACATAGATCGCACCGACAGCGAACCGCCGGCCAGTGCCGTCCACCACCGGGTAGCGAACCACCAGGAAGGTGCAGTCCTGCCCGTCAACGGGCAGCACCTCCTCGCTCTCCACCTTGTCCGCGCCGTCCAGGCACGCCTGTTCGGACGATGACAGTCGGCGGTTCGGTCTGGCCGGGGCCAGCCGGTCGTACTCGGCGTTGGTCAGCAGCGTGCCGCCGGTGGCGTCGCGGACACAGATCGCGGCCGGTGCATGGTCCACGACTCCGCGCAGGATGTCCGCGGTTTCTCGGCGCTCCCGGCGGGCAGTCCGGGCCAGCGTGGCCAACCGACGGCCGTCCAGCGCATGCTCGATTGCCGCACCAAGCCGGACCAGCCGATCCTTCAGCAGGTAGTCGACTGCGCCGAGGCGCAACGACGTCACGCAGGTCTCCTCGTCCATCACCCCACTGACCACGATCAGGGGGACGTCGAGCTTCAGTTCCCCAAGGATTCGCAGCGCATCCAGCGCCGTCATCGCCGGCAGCGAATAGTCGCAGACGACGATGTCTGGCTCCTCGGCCAGCCCGGCGACGAACTGTTCGGGGGTATCCACCCGTGTCCAGGTCGGGTCGTAACCGGCTCGCTTCAGCTCGTCCAGCAACAGTTCGGCGTCGTCCGGACGGTCCTCAACGATCAACAGTTGTAAAGGCGACGCCATGGCGCTTCTCCTGAACCGATTGAGGATGAGCTGGCGCTGCACCCGGGAGGACGACGCATCCGCCGTCCTCCCCATGATCCGGGGCGGAACCGTTCATCGCCCGCAACGGCGCGCGCAGATCCTCGGTCGGTGGTGTCTCAGATCACCACGCATGCTCGGTTACGGAGGGAAACGGGCGGCCGGTGACCGCCTCGTCGACGGCATCCAGCAGCGCGTGCGCGGCGAAAGGTTTGGTCAGGTAGGCCGCACCGAGCTGCCTGCCACGCATGATGTCCCGTTCCAGCGCCGACGCGGAGACGAAGATCGCCGGGGCATGCGACGGGTCGGTTACCCGCAATCGACTGAGCAGCGCGAACCCATCCATTCCCGGCAGGCCGACGTCCAGGACGTAAGCATCCGGCGGACCGAACTGTTCGACCGAATCCAGAGCGAGATCGGCGTCCGGCATCGCGATCACTCGATGCCCGACCATCACCAGTCGCATCGAGATCAGGTCACGAACATCCGGGTCGTCCTCAACCACAAGCAATCTGGCCACGGTGCCTCCTCGATCGGGCAAAGCTCTCGCGCCCTGTATCGGCCCGACCACCCGTGGTCCTTCAGCGAAACCCGGATTCGTTACCCGAACGGCCCAGCCAAACCCCCGTGATCATGGACGAACGTCACCCTTCGAGCGATCAGCTGGTGATGGCACCGAGCAGGTCGTGCCGGGTGAGTACGCCGATCGGCTTCCCGTCGTCGACCACCATCACCGCGTCCACCAATTCCAGTGCCTTCCGGGCGACTTCGACCGGTTCCCCGGTACCGACCAGAGGCAGCGCTGCCGACATGTGCCGCTCCACCGGATCAGCCAGCCCGGCTCGGCCGGTGAAGACCGCTTCCAGAAGATCTCGCTCGCTCACCGAACCGGTCACCTCTCCGGCCATCACCGGCGGCTCGGCGTTCACCACCGGCATCTGCGAGACGTGATATTCCCGGAGGATCTCGATGGCGTCCCGGACGGTTTCGGTGGGATGGGTGTGCACCAGTGCCGGGAGGTCACCGACCTTGGCCCGAAGCACGTCGCCGATGGTGAGCGCGCCGTCCGCGCTGAGGAAGCCGTAGGAAGCCATCCAGCGGTCGTTGAAGATCTTGCCGAGATAGCCGCGGCCGCCGTCCGGCAGCAGCACCACCATCACGTCGTCCGGCCCGAGCCGCTCGGCCACTCGCAGGGCGGCCACCACGGCCATCCCGCACGAGCCGCCGACCAGCAACCCTTCTTCCCGGGCCAGCCTGCGGGTCATCGCG
The DNA here is from genome assembly GCA_031400005.1 of Kineosporiaceae bacterium. GTDB lineage: Bacteria > Actinomycetota > Actinomycetes > Actinomycetales > Kineosporiaceae > JANNPJ01. Next base: position 16,113 of record JANNPJ010000281.1, read on the forward strand.
AACGAGTCGGCGTCCGAGACCGCGATGATCTCGTCCGGCACGGTCCGGTCGTAGGCCGACGGCCAGAAGTCCTCACCGACGCCCTCGACGAGATACGGGCGTCCGGTGCCCCCGGAGTAGACCGAGCCTTCCGGGTCAGCGCCGATGATCCGGACGACACCACCGGCTGCTGCCGATCTCGCGGCCGAGATCTCCTTCAAATACCGCCCGGTGCCGGAGATGGTGCCGCCGGTACCGACTCCGGTGACGAAGTGCGTCACCCGGCCGTTGGTGTCGGCCCAGATCTCCGGACCGGTGGTGGCGTAGTGGCTGGCCGGGCCCTCCGGGTTGGAGTACTGATCGGGCTTCCAGGCCCCGGGGATCTCCGCGGCCAGCCGGTCGGACACCGAGTAGTACGAGTCCGGGTGGTTCGGGGGTACCGACGTGGGGGTGACTACCACCTCGGCTCCGTACGCGGCGAGCACGTCTTGCTTGTCCTTGCTGACCTTGTCCGGGCAGACGAACACACATCGGTAGCCCTTGCGCTGGGCCACCAGCGCCAGGCCCACCCCGGTGTTACCCGAGGTCGGCTCGACGATCGTGCCGCCGGGTTTGAGCCGGCCGTCGGACTCCGCCGCTTCGATCATGCGGACGGCGATCCGATCCTTCACCGACCCACCCGGATTCAGGTACTCGACCTTAGCCAGCACCAATGGCGCCAAACCCTCGGTCACCCGGCCCAGTCGCACAAGCGGGGTGTTGCCCATCAGGTCCACAATCGACTCCGCGTACTTCACCCCCTCATCGTGCCAGTACCGCGTTCGGTCGGTGGCGCGGGTGGGGTGTGTTCAGCTGAGCCGTTCGTAAATGATCGCCATTCCCTGACCGCCGGCGATGCACATGGATTCCAGCCCGAACTGCCCGTCCCGGGTTTGCAGCCCATTGAGCAGGGTGGTCGCGATCCGCGCGCCGGTCATCCCGAACGGGTGCCCGAGGGCGATCGCGCCACCATGCACGTTCAGCGTGTCCAGGTCGATTCCGAGATCGCTCGCGCTGGGCAGAACCTGCGCCGCGAACGCCTCGTTGATCTCGAAGAGGTCGATGTCATCGACCGTCATCCCGGCCCGGGCCAGTGCTTGCCTGGAGGCGTCGACCGGCCCGAGACCCATGATCTCCGGAGAGAGGGCGGAGACCCCGGTCGACACGATCCGCGCCAGCGGGGTGAGGCCGAGCTCCTGAGCCCGAGTGTCACTCATGATCACCAAGGCGGCGGCGCCGTCGTTCAGCGGACAGGCGTTGCCGGCCGTGACTGTCCCGTTCTCTCGGAACACCGGCTTGAGGCTGGCCAGCTTCTCCAGCGTGGTGCCTGCCCTGGGACCGTCGTCGGCAGCCACGACGCTACCGTCGGGCAACGTCACCGGCGTGATCTCCCTGGCGAAAAATCCATCCGCGATTGCCTTTTCGGTGCGATTCTGGCTCTCCACCGCCCACTGGTCCTGCTCCTGCCGACTCACCCCGCGCATGGTGGCGACGTTTTCCGCGGTCTGGCCCATCGCGATGTAGGCGTCCGGCAGCATGCCCTCGCGCCTCGGGTCGGTCCAGGTCGCATTCGAGCCGGCGATCGCCGTGGTCCGGGCGCGAGCCTCGTCGAAGAGCGGGTTCAGCGCCTTCTCGCCGTCCACCAAACCCATGTACCGGGAGACACACTCGACCCCGGCAGCGATGAACACCTCCCCCTCACCGGCCTTGATCGCGTGGAACGCCATCCGCTGGGTCTGCACGCTTGAGGCGCAGAACCGGTTGATCGAGGTGCCGGGGACGTTCTCCAGACCCAGCATGATGGCGGTGACCCGGGCGATGTTGTTGCCGTGCTGGCCGGAGTTGTCGGCCGCACCGACATAGACGTCGTCGATGGTGCTCGGGTCGAGGCCGGGCACCTTGTCGAGAGCAGCCTGAGTGATCTGGGCAAGCAGGTCGTCCGGCCGGACGTCCTTCAGCGACCCTTTGAACGCCCGCCCGATGGGAGATCGAGCAGTGGAGACGATGACTGCCTCGGGCACGATGAAACTCCTTCTCTCGCGACGGCGTTGTCGCCGCCTTCGGGCCAGGCTAGCCGGGGATCACCCAGTTTCAACTCCCCGGTCGTCGGTGGTAGGGACCACAGTGACGGCACTTGCCACCGCGGCCGCCTGCTCGGTGACCGCGATCGGCGTACGGCGGCGGAAGAACGCCACCCAACGCCCCCGCGGTCCGCGCTCGGCACCGGAGATCTCGATCCCGGCCACCTCGGTACCGGCGGAATCGACCGCTCGCACCGCGGCATGAGCGATGTCATCGATGCCTTCGCCGCGAAGCACGTCGGGATGCCTGTCGCGTTCGGCCGGCCAATAGCCGAGGGCCGTCGCCACGCTGGGCAGGATCGCGGCCGCCACCCGGGCGTAGCCGGTCGCCGAGGGGTGAAACTTGTCTACGGCGAACATTTCCAGCGGCTTGGCCGCGAACTCGGCACCGAGCAGATCCCCGAGCGACACCGTGCGTCCACCCGCCTCGACCACCGCAATCGTTTGAGCAGCGGCGAGTTCTCGGCTGAACCGGCGGGCCAGGTACCGCAGCGGGTGCGGGATCTGCTCGATGGTGCCCAGATCCGGGCAGGTGCCGACAATCACTTCGACGCCGGCCTCACGCAGTCGGCGAACCGCGGCGTCCAGGCCACGGACGGCGACAGCGGTCGGGCTTCGATGGGTGACGTCGTTCGCGCCGACCATCACCACCACGGCGTCCGGGGTAGGGCCGGACGTCAGCAGTCGGGTGGCTTGATCATCCAGCAGATCGGACTTTCCACCCACCTTGGCGTCGATCCGCAACTGCACCGGGCGGCCGGCGATCGCGGCCAAGCCGGAAGCCAGCACCGCTCCCGGAGTTTGCCAGGGGTAGTCGACCCCGAGCCCGACCGCCGTTGAATCACCGATGAACGCCAGCTGAATCGGGGTTTCCGTCCCGAACCCGTAGATCCCTTCACCACCTGGGACGGCGTCGCCGAATGGAGAGCCGATCAGCCTACGAGTCAACCGGACCTCGGTCAGCAGCACTCCGTAGGCGGCGGCGCTGAGCGCACCGATCCCACCCCCGCCGAAGGCGGCGGCTGCTGCGATCCTGCGCGCACGATTGGCTCGGCTCACCTGAACTCCTTCCCGTTACTGGCCCCTGGTAGAACACCGTAACGATCGTGAGCACTCCCCGGTGTCGGTAAGTGAGCGCAAGATCACGCTGATCTGAGTGCCGGTGCTCAGATCAGCCGGTTGAGCTCCTCGAATGTCTGCACCGCAGCCGCCCGGACGGCGTCAGAACGCCGGCTGGGTGGGCTCAATAGGTCGTGGCTCGACTGATCGTGGCTCGACTGATGGTGGCTCGACATGATCATCATTCACTTGGCCAAAGAGTTTATCATCATTGACAATACCACCATCATCGTTGGCCATGGCCACATTCGCGGATGCGCGTGTGCACACAAACGACATCGATGTTGTCGAAGT
>JANNPJ010000288.1:0-33351 GCA_031400005.1 Kineosporiaceae bacterium
AGCGATCCTGGTTGACCGTCCGGCGGCGGTGCATTGCCAGGAAATCGCCGTACTCGCCTTCGTGCTCAGGGTCGTTGCGCCAGCGATCCAACAGCGGGACGTCGTCTCGCCGGACCGGGCGCAGCGTTACCGTGCCAGGCGAAGCGTTCAATGTACCACCGTTCAGAAGGCAATGAGCAGGCGAATCGGTCACACCGCGACCCGGCGGGGCGCTAGAAGCTGACGCTGAGGATGACTTCGCTGCCGAGCGGCGCCAATCCGGTGACGCTCTGCCCGCGCACCGTGTTACCGAAGAAGCCGTCGCGACGAACCGTGAAGCCGGCCGCCTCCAGCTCCGCCTTCGCCTCGTCGAAGTTCCTGCCATTGAAATCCTTGACGAAGCCCTGACCTTCCGGCAGCTCGACCACGGTAATTGTTACCCGGGAGCCCTTGCCCACTGTCTGGCCCTGAGCGCCCGGGTCCTGAGCGATCACGGTGCCGGGCTCGGCCCCGCCCACAATGTAGTCCTGCTGGAGGATAAGGACCTTGAGGCCCTTGCTCTCCAGGAGCTGCTTCGCGGCGTCCTTGTTCTGCCCCACCACGTTGTCCAGCGGCACCGGCTCCGCGCCCTTGCTGATCACCAGGTTCACCGCCCGGCCGGGAGTAACCGTCGAGCCGGCCGTCGGCGAGGTGGAGATCACGTCACCCTTGTCGATGTCCTCGTTGAACCTGCGCTTGGGCTCGTCACCGACCTTGAGCCCGGCCTTCTCGATTGCGGCCTTGGCGTCGGCTTCGGACTGGCCCTTCACCGCCGGCACCTGGATGAGCCGGGGGCCTTTACTGACGTTCAAGATGACCGTGCCGCCCTTGGGCACGTCCGCGCCACTCGCCGGGACGGTGTTAACCACCTGCCCAGCCGCGATCGTGTCGCTGAAAACGTCCTTCTTTTCCGGGTTCAGGCCCTGGGCGAGGAGAACCGTGTTGGCCGCCGCTTCCGTCCGTCCCACCAGGTTCGGGGTTTCGGTGTAGGAGCCTGGACCGTCGGTGAACCACCAGATGCCGGTGAGCACCAGGGCGGTGACCAGGAGCAGGCTGACGATCGTGGTGATGACCTTCCCGGTGCGGTTACCGAGGAACCCCGGTGGCCGCGGCTCGTCGTCATGCACCGCCAACCGGGGGACCAACTGGCCGCTGTTGCGCACCAGGGCCCGCCGGGGAACCGCCAGCACGCTTGTCGGTTGGGGACCGGCCGCCGCTGCGGGCGCGCCGCGGTGCTCGACCGCACCGAAGATCTCGGTCGGGGAACTGGCCATCTGCTGCGTGGCGCCCATCCGCTGGGCAGCTTCCATCCGCAGCGTGACCGCCTCTGCCGCGCGCTGGTCCAGTTCCTCGTCGGGCACCTGACCCAGCGCGGCGTGCAGATCGGCCAGCAGTTCGGTGGCGTTCGCCGGACGCTCGTCCGGGTTACGGCTGGTGGCCCGCAAGACGACGTCGTCGAAGGCGTACGGCAGGTCCGGCGACACCGAGGTCGGAGCCGGGACCACTTCCTGGACGTGCCGGTAGGCGACCCGCAACGGGTCGTCTCCGGTGAACGGCTGCTTGCCGGTGAGTAGCTCGAACAGCATGATTCCGGCCGCGTAGACGTCGGCTCGAGCGTCGGCGACGCCCCGGCTGACCTGCTCCGGAGACAGGTAGGCGACGGTGCCGAGCAGTTCGCCACTGACCGAGTCGCTGATCGGGCCGGTGATGGCCCCGGCCAGGCCGAAGTCGGCGACCTTGATCCGGCCGTCGTCGGTGAGGATAACGTTCTCCGGCTTCACATCCCGGTGCACGATCCCGGCCCGGTGAGCCGCGCCGAGGGCGCCCAGCACGGGCTCCAGCACGGACACGCTCTCGCGCGCCGTCAAGGCGCCGCGCTCAGCCAGCACGTCCCGAAGCGTGCGACCCGGCAGATATTCCATCGCCAGGTAGAGCACGCCGCCGTCGGCGCCCTGGTCGTAGACCTGGACGACGTTCGGATGCGACAGCCGGGCGGCGGACCGGGCCTCCCGGACGAAGCGGGAGACGAACCCGTCGTCGACGGCGAGGTGGTCGTGCATCACCTTGAGGGCGACCTCGCGGTCCAGTCTGCGGTCGAGTGCGCGGTACACGGTGGCCATCCCACCGCGGGCGATCCGGGACTCGACCAGGTACCGCCCGTCGACCAGATGGCCGACGAGTGGATCCTGCAGAGTGATGTCCACGACCGGGAGTCTACGGCCGGTACGGCCGCTAGGGATCCGGGTATGCACGTTGGATTCGCCACCTCCGTTTTAGGGAACGTTTCAGCGAACGGTTCAGGGAGCGTTTCGGGGGAGCGTCTCAGGGAGCGGACTACCAGTTATCTAAAACGCAATTTTAATGTCCGGACGGTAGCGACATACCGCCGCGTGTCGGCGAACATCCCATGTCGGCGGACCGAGGAAAGCCCTTGGTAGTAGCCGGCCAGCGCGGTCTGTTCGTCGGTTTGACGGGTCAGAATGGACAGCAGGACGACGCCGGCGGTCACGTTGTCCTCCGTCACCAGCAGGTCGAGCCGTCGGTCGATCACCTCACTGGCCCAGACTCCCGAGGACGGCAGGACCTGCATCACGCCGATCGCGTTGGCCGGGGATACCTGCCGCTGATCGAAGCCGGATTCCATCGAGGCCACCGCGAGGGCCAGCGCGGGGTCGACCCGGTAGCGGTGCGCGGTGCGACGGATCAGATCGCGGATCGCTACCCGGTCGGAGGCCGGGCCTCGGGCGAGCGCGGCCCGGTTCGCGGCGGCGGCTCGGACCACCGCATCCGGGTAGGTCCGGCCGAGGAAGGTGGACGGCGGGTCGGTTTTGGCCCGCCGGCCACGGTGCACGACCGAGCCGACTGCCGGCACCGGGACCAGCAGCCGCCGACCGGGATGAATCACGGTCCGAGATTGCAGGTGGTTGACCGTGAGCACGGCGTTCACGCTGACGCCGTAACGCCGGGCGATGGCCGTCACGGTCTCGCCCCGGCGAACGACGTGCGCGCTGGTGGTGCCGACCGGCCGCGCCGGACGGGGCCGGGCGCCGGGCAGAACCAGCTTCTGGCCGGGGTGGATCAGGTCGGTGGCCCGCAGCCGATTGGCGCGCAGCACGCTCGATGCTGGGAGCCGGTAGCGCACGGCGATGGCCGAGACGGTGTCACCGAGGCGGACGACGTGCACCACCGGTCTGGTGGTGGGCCGCGGTTTCGGGGTCGAGGCCGGCTCGGCAGCGGGGCTCAGCGAGGGCAGCACCAGCAGTTGTCCGGGTTTGACGATGCCGGTCGGACGCAGGTTGTTGGCGGCCAGTACGGCCCGCACCGAAGATCCGCTGCGGGCGGCGATCGAACTCACCGTGTCGCCGTCCCGAACCCGGTAGGACAGGGCTGGAGCGCCGCTGGTGTCGACCGGATGCAGGCCGGACGCCGCGGCTCGGCGGCGGGCCCGGCTGCTGTCGGTGGCGGGCGGGACCGGCACGGAAATCCGTCGTCCGGCCTGAAGTCGGTCGGCGTCGGACATTCCGTTCACCCGGGCCAGGGCATGGGCATCGGTGCCGTGCCGCCGCGCGATCGTGGACAGTGAATCGCCGTCCCGCACCAGATAGGTCGTCCAGCCCGGACCGCCGGCCACCACGGCCGCGATCAAGATCGGGACGCCGGCCACCCGGAACTGCTCGCGCGACGTGCCGCCGCTGACTCCTACCAGTCGGGTGCGACGCAACAGCGCCTCGACCGCCGGAGTGACGGCGCCCGACTGGGGATGGCGATGGTGGCGAGCCTTTGGTACCCGGTCCCACGGCGCTGCCCCGCCGGGGCGCTGGCTGGGAACGTGCGGCCAGCCGGGAACGTTCGGCCCGCCGGGCAGATGTGGACCGCCGGGGAGGTGCGGACCGGTCGGCGGCCAGTTCCGATCGGTCATCGACAGGCCTTCCCTCGGTGTTTTTCTAGTGGATTGTTCTTTTTGTTGATGTTCTGTGGGGACGCCTCTAGCGGACGTCTCTGGAGACGTTTCTGGTGGGACAGGTGGGCTTCACGAGTCCGTGACGGCCGCAACAGAGAGTAGTAGAAGTGAGACTCACAGTTACGGAGGTGAAGGATGACGGCTCGGCGTGGCAGTCTGGTGACGTGTCCGACCAACGCTTCGACAGACCGCAGCAACCAACCGCCACCCAACCGGCGGCCAGCCGTCCCGGGATGGTGCCCGACGTCCTCGATGAGGGCCCGGACGGTCCGCGAGTCTGGCTGCCCTTGCCCGATGTCGCCGAGGTACTCGGCACCGAGGTAGGCAAGGTTCGCCGGATGCTCCAGGAGCGGGTCCTGGTGGGCCTGCGCCGAGGCGAGCGCAAGATCCTCTGCGTGCCAGCCGAACTGCTGAAGGACGGTCAGCCGCTGCCCGATCTGCAGGGCACCCTGATCGTGCTGAAAGACTCCGGCTTCTCCGACGAGGAGGCGCTGCGCTGGCTCTTCACCGATGACGACTACCCCGGGGCCCCGGTGGACGCGCTGCGCACCGGCAAGAGCAAGACCGAGGTCCGTCGCCGGGCCCAGGCCCTCGCCTTCTAGCCGTGCCGGGCCGCGAGGGCTAGGGCGAAGGTGCCGGCTCGGAGTTGACCCAGCGGCGATCGGCGCGGCGGGCCCGGCGGGCCCGCCGCAGTGCGGGCAGGGCGACCGCCAGCCGGCGCGGCAGCGGGACGCTCACCCGCTGGGTGAAGACCTGGTACCCGGACCGTTCGACGACGTTCAAGATGTCGCCGTACAGCACGAACGCCGTCCGCACACAGTCCCGGCTGGTCGGATGCAGCATCTCGATCCCCGGCTCGGCGAACGCGTAGAGCGCCCGAGTCCGCTCGATCTCGAAGGCCAGTAGTTCCCGGATCATCGGCGTGACGACACCAGCTGCAAGCATCTCCCGGGTCACTCCGAAGGTGTCCAGGTCCTCCTGCGGCAGGTAGACCCGGCCGCGCTTCAGGTCCTCGCCGACATCCCGAATGAAGTTCGTCATCTGGAACGCCTCGCCCAGAGCCCGGGCCCGGGAGGCGGCGGCCGGCGTTTGCGGTTCCAGGACCGGCAGCATCTGCAAGCCGATCACCGACGCTGAGCCGTACATGTAGTGCTCGAGGTCCTGGTAGCTCTGGTACGAGGTGATCGCGATGTCCATCTGCATGGACTCCAGGAATGCCTCGACATGCGCCCGGGGGATTGCCCATCGGCGCATCGTGTTGATCATCGCCAGCGAGGTCGGGTCGGTCGGCTGCTCCCCACCGCTCAGCGCGTCCAGAAAATCCGCGCCCCAGCGCACCAGCGCGTCCGGGTCCGGGTCGGTGAAGGAGTCGACGAACTCGTCGGCGTAGCGGGCGAACCCGTACAGCGCCCAGACATGCGGTCGCTTCGCCGGCGGTAACAACAGCGAGGCCAGGTAGTACGTCTTGCCATGGTCGGCGTTCAGCTTGCGGCAGGCCTCGTAGGCCGCACGCAGCTGCGGATCGGTAATTCCCGCGGCGTCCAGGATGCGCTCACTCACTCTCGTCATCCTGCCTTAACCGCCGTGCTCGATGGCGAGCCGCGCTGAGGTAGTCAGCCGCACGACCGCCTCCTGGACGTCGTGGACGACGGTCAGGTCCGGGCTCGGCAGCCGGGTCAGCTCGGTCAGGAACTCCTCCAGGGCCGGATCAAGCCGCTCGTGCCGGACCGGTCGGGAGAGCAGATCGTGCAGGTCCGCGGCGCCCGGCATCGGCAGCGTGGCACCGCTGTCGTGCGCGTCGATCAACGCGGCGGCCAGTGCCGCCCGGTCATCTCGCACTCTGCGCAGCCTGATCACCCGGTCGCCGATGCCGAGGTCGTCTACGTCGGTCTGGGCATCGGTCTGCAGGTCGGTCTGGAACAGGTACTCCTCGTGAGCCTTAACCGCGGAATTCAGGTCACCCCACTGCTCGTGCGCCAGGGCACGCAACCGCCAGGCCTCCCGGCAGTCGCGCTGGATCAGCAGCACGGTGTCGGCGATCAGGCCGGTGAGGCTCGGGTCGGTGGCCAGCGCGCTGTCGGCGGCGGTCAGCAGCAGCTTCAGCAACTGCGGGGCGAGTACCGGCCAGGGCAGGTCTGCGGCGTGCAGGGCGTCGGCGGTCGCAGGGTCGGCCAGCACCCGGTCGAACTCCAGCCCGACCGCGGTCAGATCCTGCTCTAGCGGGTCCGAGCCGGGAGTGGCTCTGCGGGCCTCGTTGCGGTGCGCGAGGTGCCGGCAGCAGGTGATCAACGGCTGGTTGTCGATCGGGGTGATGGTCTGGAGGTGGGGCCCGGACGTCGTCGGCACGTCGACCGGGCGGGCGAGGAAACTCATCGTCGTGACTCCGGGGTCTGGCGTTGCCATCGGGGATCGTGGTCACTCAGCCCAGTGACCGTACCCACGGTAGGAATGATTGTACGTACCGTCATCGGAGGCAGTCGACAGCGGGGGTCGAGGGGGCAACTCGATTGCGTTGGGTCACCGCCAGGCCCGGGAACGGTACATCGGATCCGGCCCGGTGATCCGTTCTGCCGCCAGCCGCCCGGACACCAGCACCATCGGCACACCGACCCCGGGCTGGGTGCCGGAGCCGGTGAAGACCACGTTCTCGCCCCACAGGTTTCCCGGCCGAAACGGCCCGGTCTGGAAGAACGAGTGTGCCGCCGCGAACGGTGCACCGCGCTCCATCCCGCGCTCGGCCCAATCGGCCGGCGTGGTGATGTCCTCCACCTCGATCGCCCCACCGAACCCGGGATAACCGCGCTGCTCCAAGGTGCTGAGAACATGCTCGCGATACACCGGCCCGATCCGCTTCCAGTCGATCCGGGCGTCCAGGTTCGGGGTCGGGAACAGCACGTAGTAGATTTGCCGGTTCGCCGGTGCCAATCGCGAGTCGGACTGGGTCGGGTTGGTGACCAGGATTGACGGGTCGCTCATCAGCCGACCGTTGAGGATCTCATCGAACACCCCTTTCCAGGCCGCCCCGAAGTGAATGTTGTGATGGGCGGCGTTCGGGTAGGAGGCCCGGGACCCGGCGAGCATCAGATAACAGGACGGCGAGTAGATCAGCCGCTTGATCCTGCGCGGCGTCCGTCCGAGCAGTTCGCGGTAGGCCACCGGCAGATCCGGATTGAGGACGACGACATCGGCCGTCAAGCGCTCGCCGGTGCTGGTCCGTACCGCGACCGCGCGTCCGCCGGAGTGCTCGACCTCGATGACCTCGGTGCCGTACCGGATGTCGACGCCATGTTTCTCCGCGGCCGCGGCCATCGCGCTCGGAACCGCATGCATCCCGCCAGCCGGGAAGAACACCCCAGCCACCGAATCCATGTAGGCGATCACCGCGTACAGGGCGAGCGCGTCGTACGGAGACAGGCCCGCGTACATCGCTTGAAAAGAGTAGATTCGCTGGGTTCGAGGGTCTTTCAGGTACCGCTCGACCTTCGGCGCCAGCCGGCGGAAACCACCGATCGCTGCCAGCCGGGCCAGGTTCAGCGAGAGCAGGTCGAGCGGGGAATCGATGTTGCGGTCGATGAAGTCGCGCATCTCGTACTTGTAGAGCTTCGACACGAACCGCAGGTAGCGCCGGAAGCCGGCGGCCTCGGCCGGTCCGCAGACCCGCTCGATCTCGGCGCACATTGCCTCGGGGTCGGCATGCACGTCCATCCCGGAACCGTCGGCGAACGTGGTCCGGTACAGCGGCGCGACCGGTTTCAGGTTCAGCCAGTCGGCCATGTCCTCGCCGAGCGCGTCGAAGCAGTCGGCAATCAAGTCCGGCATGGTCAGCACGCTGGGACCGGGATCGAAGCGGTACTCCCCGTGGCCGCCCGGGGCGGGAATGGTTCGGACGGCGGCCCGACCGCCCGGCACAAGGTCTCGTTCCAGCACGGTCACCCGGCGCCCGGCGCCCGCCAACCGCATCGCGGCCGACAGCCCACCGAGCCCGGCACCAACCACGACGACATGGTCGGTCGGCCCCTTCACGGTCTTCACGTGGCGCGAGCCGTCGCCGCCACGACCAGGCTGCTGAGCACTTCCCGAGCCGGTTCGGCCACCTTGACGCCGGTGCTGTCGGCGCGGTCCAGGGCCGCCTGAGCCTGATCGGCCAGCTCGCCGATCAGCTGCTCGACGCAGTCCAGGGCACCGGTGTCGACCATCGCCGCCCGCAACGTCGTCACTCCTTCGGCGTCCAGCCGGGGGTCGCCGAGCAACCGCCGGACGGCGGCGCTCTGGACCGGGTTCGCCCGTTGCAGGGTCAGCCCGACCAGCACCGTTCGCTTGCCCTCGCGCAGGTCGTCACCGGCCGGCTTGCCGGTCTCGGCTGGATCACCGAACACCCCGAGGACGTCGTCACGTAATTGGAAGGCCTCGCCGAGGGCGAGCCCGTATTCGGAGTAGACGGCCATCAGGCTCGGGTCGGCTCCGGCCAGCGCGGCACCGATCAGCAACGGGTGCTCCACGGTGTACTTGGCGCTCTTGTACCTGATCACCTGCCGGGCCCGGTCGATCGCGGCTTGCGGGTCACCCTCCGGCGCGGCCTGGGTCAGGACGTCCAGATACTGCCCGCCGAGCAGTTCGGTGCGCATCGTGTTGAACATCGCCCGACCGGATTCGAGTTGCTGTACGCTCAGCCCGCTGCGGGCGAACAGTTCATCGGTCCAGACCAGGCACATGTCACCGGCCAGCACGGCACCGGCGAGCCCGAACCGGTCCTCGCTGCCCTGCCAGCCGTGCTTGCGGTGCACGCCGGCGAACCGGCGGTGCACCGCTGGCATGCCGCGCCGGGTGTCGGAGCCGTCCATCAGATCGTCGTGGATCAGCGCCGCGGCCTGGAACAGCTCCAACGCGGCGGCGGCGGCCACGATCGGCTGGCCGGGGTCGCCACCGGCACCGCGCCAACCCCAGTAGCAGAACGCCGGCCGAAGTCGTTTCCCGCCGCGCATCAGGCCGATCACGCTGCCCACCAGCTCGTGGCAGTCCGGGCTGACCGACGTCAACGCCCGGGTCTGCTGGGCAAGGAAGTCGGCCAGGGTCGCGTCTACCCGGCTGCGCAGATTCTCGGTATCCAGTGGACGCGGTCGCTCGCTGGTGGACGGCTCGCGGGTGGACATCTCGCTGGTGGACGAGGCAGTACTGGTCAAGGAACCGCTCCAGGAAAGTCAGCCAAGGTCGAACACGGGTAGGAGAAAAACGTGAGCAGGAGAGCTGAGCTTGAGACAACAGCTAAGCACTTCAACCGGACTTCGGCTCGGCGCCGGTGTTTGGATGCACGCCCCGGTCAATGATCCCGTCTGTAAGCTGGCCACATGCCTGAGTTCACCCCCGCCCTGCACGAGAAGATTCAAGACCTGATCGAGGCCGGCCGCCCGTCGATCTCGTTCGAGTTCTTCCCGCCCAAGGACGACGCCGGGGAGACAGTGCTCTGGCAAGCGATCCGTCGGCTGGAACCGTTGAACCCGACCTTCGTGTCCGTTACCTACGGGGCCGGAGGGTCCAGCCGGGACCGGACGACGCGGATCACCCAGCGCATTGCCCAGGACACAACCCTGACCCCGATGGCCCATCTGACCTGCGTCGGAGCCAGCCGGGCCGAGCTGCGCCGGGTGATCGCCGAGTACGCCGATGCCGGCGTCCAGAACGTGCTGGCGATCCGGGGCGACCCCAAGCAGGGGCCGCGGGCGCCGTGGACGCCGCACCCCGGGGGCCTCGACTACGCCGTCGACCTGGTTCGGCTGGTGCGTGAGCTGGGCCGGTTCAGCATCGGCGTGGCCGCGTTCCCGGACGTCCATCCGGCCAGCGTGGATTTCGAGGCGGATGCCCGGATTCTGGCGATGAAGGCGGCCGCCGGCGCTCAGTTCGCGATCACCCAGATGTTCTTCACCGCGGACAACTACTTCCGCCTCGTCGAGCGGACCGCGGCGCACGGCTCGACGATGCCGATCATTCCCGGAATCATGCCGGTGACAAACGTCAAGCAGATCAACCGGATCGCCGAACTGTCCGGCGTGGCGCTCCCGGACGAGGTCGTCGCCCGGCTGCACGCGGTCGCCGACGACCCGGTAGCGGTCCGCGCGGTCGGGGTCGAGATCGCCACCGAGCTCAGCGAGCGCCTGCTGGCCGGCGGGGCGCCAGGGCTGCACTTCATCACCATGAACCGCTCGACGGCCACCCTTGATGTCTTCGCCGGCCTGGGCCTGACCGCCCGCGCCTGATCCACCGCGAGTGAGGTCGTGAGCACCACGGCGCGCAGCCCGGCGATGGATCGGGCGCAGTACCTTCAGCGCTGGTCACTGCTGCACGGCGAAGTGGCGCCGGTGGGTTTGGTCGGCGGGTGGTTGCGGTTGAGTTACGCCCTGAGTCGCCCGCTCGCCGGGCTCGGGGTCCGCCCCGCCGCGATTACCCTGACCGGTCTCGGGCTGGCCGCTGCGGTACTGCCGGCCGCCGCCAGCAGTGGCCGGTGGCCGCTGTTCGCCGTCCTCGCAATCATCCTGGCCGGTCTCCTGGACAGCCTGGACGGAGCGGTCGCGATTCTCACCGACCGGGTCAGCCGCCGCGGCGCGGTCCTGGATGCCACCTGCGACCGGCTCGCTGATCTCTGTTTCGTCGGCGCCCTGTGGCTGGTGGGAGCCCCGGCGGGCTGGTGCCTGGCCGGCGGGGTGGTGGCGCTGATGCATGAGCAGGTCAGGGCCAACGCGCGGGTCGCTGGAATGCGGGACGTCGGCGTCGTCACCGTGTCCGAGCGACCCACCCGAGTAATCGTGACGGCGGCGTTCTTGCTCGGCGCGGGCCTGTTTCCCGACCGGGCGCAGAGCTGGGCAACGGCGGGTGCGATGGCCTGGGCGGGCGTCGGAATCGTCGGGTTCGTCCAGCTCTGCCTCGTGGTCCGGCGCCGGCTGGGCTGAGCACAGTTCCGGCCGATTCCGGGTTGCCTCGGGTAGCGACTGACTGCCAAGTCTCAAGCACGGATCGCGAGCCACCGATGTGGTGAAGATGAGTGCTGTCGGCGACCGGTCGGCCGTCCGGACCGCCAGCGTTCCCGCGGCCCGAGTCGGTGAGGGTGACGACCAGGTACTGAGTTGGACCGAGCGGACCCGAGTTGTCCGGATGGGGCTGCCCGGAAGCCAAGGGCACGGGGCCACCGTGATCCGCAAGGAAATGCTCGGACCGGACGGGACGGCGCGCGCACATCGGGAAGCGGGGATCCTGGCGCAGTTGGCCGGGATCGACGGCGTGCCGGCTCTGGCCGGTCCGTCCACCGGCCCGTGGCTGCTGATCAGGGACGATCGCGGGACGCCGTTGGCCTCGCTGATCGCTCAGACTTTCATCGCTGGCACCGGCGAGGCGGACCTGCCGACGGCGCTGGATACCGCGATCGCGCTGGCCGAGGTGCTGGCCCAGGTCCACCGGCAGGGCGTCGTCCACAAGGACATCAACCCGAGGAACGTTCTCATCCGCCACCTGGACGGCAAGCCGATCCTGATCGATTTCGGGCTCGCCGCCACGATCATGGACGACTGGTCACCCGCCTCCACCGCAGGGGTGATCGTCGGAACGCTGGCGTACCTGGCCCCGGAGCAGACCGGTCGGACCGGGCGCGGCGTCGATCAGCGCTCCGACCTGTACGCCCTGGGTGCGACGTGCTACGAGATGTTCACCGGGCGGACGCCGTTCGGCAGCGGCGAGGCCGATCCACTTGCCCTCATTCACGATCATCTGGCTCGGGTGCCGATCCCGATTCGGGACGTTGTCGACACGCTGCCGCAGGCCTTGTCCGACGTCGTTGCCCGGCTGCTGGAGAAGGAACCGGACCGGCGCTATCAGAGCGCCACCGGGCTGGCCGCGGACTTGCGCCGGGTGCGGGACCAGCCGGCCGAGACGTTCACGCTCGGCGAGCGGGACTTCCCCACCCGGCTGAGCGCTCCAAGCCGGCTGATCGCCCGGGACGCCGAGATCGACATCCTCGGCACCTCCTTCGCCGACGCCGTGGCCGGACACGGCAGGGGGCTGCTGATCACCGGTGAGCCAGGCGTCGGCAAAACCGTGCTGGTCGACGAACTACGCCCGGTCGTGGCAGCCGCCGGTGGCTGGGTGATTGGCGGTACCTTCGGCCAGAACAGCCAGGATCGAAACGCGGACGCGGTCGCCCAGGCAATGCGCGGTCTGGGCCGGTTGCTGCTGGCCGAGCCGGAAGCGGCGCTCGCCGTCCACCGGGCGAACTTGATGACCTTGTTGGGCAACCGGGCCCCGATGATTGCGGCGTTGATCCCTGGGCTGCTGCCGGGGGTCGAGCCGGGCCTGCCGAGCGGCGATCCGGCCCAGGTGCAGATCCAGATCCACCAGATTGGGTTGGAGGTTCTGCAGCTCATCGCGTCATCCCGGCCGGTGGTGATGATGCTTGATGATCTGCAGTGGGCGGCAAGCTTCGCGCTCGGAATGCTCGACGAGATGCTCACCGCTCCGGTGCCGGGCCTGCTGCTGGTCGGGGCCTACCGGGACGGCGAGCTCACCCCGGCGAGGCCGTTCGAGGAGATGCTTGCTCGCTGGATCCGGCTAGGGGTCGCTCCGCCGCGGCTGCGGCTGAAGAATCTGGCTCCGCCGGACGTGGGCGTGCTGCTGCGGGAGATGCTGCGGATCGCCCCTGAGGAGGCCAGTCGGCTGGCCGAGGCCGTGGGTCCGCAGACGGACGGGAATCCCTACGACACTGTTGAACTGCTTAATGCACTGCGGGCCGAAGGGGCGCTGATCGCCGGCCCGACCGGCTGGACCTGGGACCCGGTGGCGATTCGTCGCCATGTCGGTTTGGGCGAGGTCGTCGATCTGCTGGCGGCCCGGGTTGCTCGGCTTCCCGCCTCGGCCTCACTCGTTCTGGTGGTGCTGGCGGCCCTGGGCGGCCGGGCCGGCCAGGGCGTGCTCGCGACCGCCGCGGGATTGTCGGCGACGACTCTGCAGGAGGACCTGGCCCCGGCATTGGACGACGGGCTGGTGGTTCTGGACCCGGGAACCGATCTCGACGGCGGTGCCAGCCTGCGATTTCGGCACGACCAGGTCCGGCAGGCGGCCGAGCAGCGCAAACCAGCGGGCGGGCTGGCCCTGCATCTGACCATCGCCCGCCGCCTGGTTCAGGATCCGGCCGCTGCGGTGGTCGCCGCCGAGCAGTACCTGCAGGCCATGGAGGTGGTGACGGACCCGGCTGAACGTCGCCTGGCGGCCCGGCTGTTCCGTACCGTAGCGACGGCGGTGCGGGTCACGGATCCGGAATCCAGCGAGCGTTACCTCGCCTCCGCGATCGCGTCGCTGACGCTGTTCCCGGCCGCAACCGGGACGCCGTCCTCCACCGAGTCGCCGTCCTCGGTCGGGTCGCCGATCGCTGTCAGGTCGGATCAGGACGACGCCGAGTTGGGCGCGCTGGAGGTGGAACATCACGCCGCGTTGTGCAGCCTCGGCCGATTCCAGGAGTCGGACCGGCTCTACGAGTCGATCGAGCGCCGCCGTCCCGAAGCGCTGGACCTGGTCGGACCCGCGTGCGCGCAGATCGCCAGCCTGACGAACCGGGTCCGGGCGCTGGAGGCGCTGACCCTCGGACTCGACCTGCTCGCCCGGCTAGGTCTGGCGGTGCCGTCCCGAGGCCTGGTCGACGCCGAGATCGAGCGCGGAGAGAAGGAGATGTCTCGCTGGGTCGAGGAGGATGCCCAGGCCGAAGATCTGCATCGGCCCGAGGTTCGGGATCCGCGAGTCAACGGCGCCGCCGTGCTGATCAATCGGATGATGCCGGCCGCCTTCTTCGCCGACCACCAGGTATTGGCTTGGCTCGTCCTGCAAAGCCGTCGGCTCTGGGCCGATTACGGCCCCTGCCGGGCACTGATCGGTCCGCTTGGCCACACCGGCCTGATCATGATCGAGCGGAACGATGATTTCCGCACCGGCTACCGGGTGGTGCGCAGGGTGCTGGAAGTGGGCATCCAGCGCGGTTACGAGCCCGAGACGTCGTGGGCGCGGTTCCTGTTCTCGGCCGCGGCAGGGCACTGGTTCGAGCCGCTCGAAGCCGACCTCGGGCAGGCCAACCAGGCCCGGGAAGGGCTGCTGCGTAAGGGTGATCTGCAGAGCGCCGTCTTCACCTATCACACCTCGACACCCACCCTTTTGGACGTCGCGCCAACCCTTGAGCTGTACCTGCCGACCGTGGAGGCCGGGCTGACGTTGGCCGCCCGGACGGGGAACGACCAGACCGTCGCGGCCGGTCTGCCCTACCGCCAACTGGTGCGCGCGCTGCGCGGGGAGACGGCCGAGCCCGGCGGGTTCACCGACGATTCGTTCGACGAAGCCACGTACGTCGCAGGTCTCGACAGCAACCCGATGGCGGGCGCGAACTTCCACATCACCAGGGCCACCGCCGCGGCGGTGTTCGGTGATCGGACGGCCTTGACGCACCATGCCGCGCTGGCAATGCCGTTGTTGCCGTTCCTGGTTGGCGCCTATCCGACCGCCCGGGCGCACCTGATGCAGGCCCTGGCGCTGGCCGGGGAGATCCGGGTCGCAGCCGGACAGGACCGGCCTGGCCTGATCGAGGCCTTGGACGTCTGCCGAGACTGGCTGGCCCGGCGGGCGGTGGACGCCCCGGTGAACTTCGGCCACCTGGTGGATCTGGTGGACGCCGAACGGGCCTGGGCACTGGGCGACCACCGTGCGGCGATGACCGGTTTCGATGCCGCGCTGGCCAAGGTCAGCGAACGGCCGCGGCCCTGGCATCGGGCGTTGATCAACGAGCGAGCGGCCGAATTCTGCCTGGCCCAGGGGCACTCGTACCTGGCCCAGAAGATGCTGATCACGGCCCGGCAGGGGTATGCCAGCTGGGGGGCGAGCGCCAAGGTCGAACAGCTCGACCGCAACTATCCGTACCTGAGCAGCGCCCGGGCGACCGGCTCCTGGTCGGCCGAGATCGAGTCGGAGGCCAACAAGACCGGCGTCTCCACCGACTCGATCGACCTGCTGGCAGTGCTGGAAACCTCGCAGGCGCTGAGCAGCGAAACGGACCTCGACCGGCTCCGGTCCCGAGTGGTCGACGTCCTCACCGCAATGACCGGCGCCACCACGGTGACCGTGCTGCTCTGGAGCGAGGACGAGTCCGGCTGGATGCTGCCTGCGGCCTCAGCTCCGGTCGGGGACGGCGCAGCGATGAGCGTTGCCGAAGCCGGGGCCGCGGGTCTGGTTCCGCTGTCGGCTTTTTGGTACGCCGAGCGGACCAGGCAACCGCTGCTGGTCCCCGACGCCACCGTCGACGACCGGTTCGCCGCGGACCCGTACGTGACCGGCGCCACATGCTGTTCGCTGCTGGTGGTGCCCATCCTCTCGCAGGGTTCACCTCGGGTGATGCTGGTGCTGGAGAACCGGCTGCACCGAAGCGCGTTCTCCACCGACCGGTTGGACGGGGTGCTGCTGATCGCCGGTCAGCTTGCGGTCTCCTTCGACAACGCGCAGGCCAGGCGGGTGACCGAGCAGGAGGCCGATCGTCGGCTGCGGTTGCTCGACACCCTCCGGCAACGCGAGCGGCTGCTGGAGACGCTGCTGGCAATCCAGCGGGACATCGCCCACCGGGTGCCCCTGCAGCAGGTCCTCGACGCGATCACCGCCGGGGCCTCCGGAATGCTGGAGGGTGATTTCGTCGCCCTGGTGCTGGTCGACGCGCTGACCCCGGACCAGCCACGGATCCCGTCGATCAGCGGCCGGGTGACCGGTCGGGAACGAGACGCCCTGGTGCTCTCGGTGGCTACCGAGTCGATCGCCCGGGACCAGGTGGTGGCCCGACCGGCAGCACCCGACTCGGTCGGGTTGATCGCCGCCCCGGTGCATGCCAGCGGGAAGATCATTGGCAGCCTGGTCACCGGCGCCGGGGACAACCCGGAGCATCGAAGCGAGCGGCAGGACCTGCTTTCCGCCTTCGCCGAGCAGGTCAGCCTCGCCCTGAACGACGCCACCACTCTGCGGATGATGCAGGAAGCGGCGTACGACTCACTCACCGGACTGGCCAGCCGGCCGTTGTTCCTGGACCGGCTGCGGGAGGCGTTGAACGCCGGCGCCGACCGGGGGCACGAGGTGAGTGTCCTGTTCATCGACCTTGACCGGTTCAAGGCGGTGAACGACACCCTGGGTCACAAGGCCGGCGACGACCTGCTCGCCGGTGTCGCGGACCGGTTGCGCAGTTGCATCCGCGGGACGGACATCGCGGCCCGGCTGGGCGGTGACGAGTTCGCCGTCCTGCTGGAAGACACCGAGGGCGACAGCAGCGGGCTACGGGTCGCGGAGAAGGTCCTGGCTTCCCTGCAGCGCCCGTTCCGGATCTCCGGCAAGGACATCTTCGGCAGCGCCAGCATCGGGATCTCCCACGGCAGAGCCGGCGACTGTATCGCCGCCGAGTTGCTCGGTCAGGCGGACGTGGCGATGTATCAGGCGAAGAAGGAGGGTTCGCGGCGAGCGGTGGTGTTCCAGCAGCAGATGCAGGCGGAGATCGCCGAACGGCTGGAACTGCAGGGGGACTTGCGGTCCGCGCTCGGCACCGAGGCGCTGTGGATCCAGTACCAGCCGCTGATGTCGTTGCGCACCGGGCACCCGGTGGGGGTGGAGGCCCTGGCGCGGTGGACCCATCCGCAGCGCGGGCTGATCTCCCCGGCCACCTTCATTCCGATCGCGGAAGAGACCGGCATCATCGTCGAACTTGGCCGCTGGATGCTACGGGAGAGCTGCCGCCAGGTTGCCCAGTGGCGAGCAAGTACCGCCCCGCAGCTCGGGCTCAGCGTCAACGTCTCCGGACGGCAACTGACCGACGGTCAGTTCACCAACGATGTCGTCGCTGTCCTGGCTGAGACCGGGCTGCCGGCTCGGGCCCTCACCCTCGAACTGACCGAGACCATTCTGATGGACGATCCGGCCGACAGCCAGCAACGGCTCTCCGAACTGAAGCGGCTGGGGGTGCGGTTGGCCATCGACGATTTCGGCACCGGCTACTCCTCGCTCGCCTACCTGCGGCAGTTCCCGGTGGATGAACTGAAGATCGACAAGTCGTTCATCGACACCATCGGTAAGGCCGAGCAGGACCTCGCGATCGTCCGGACCGTGGTGGAACTGGCCCGGATCCTCGGATTGCGGACCACCGCCGAGGGGATCGAGACCGAACTCCAGGCGGAGTTGCTGCGGCGCCTGGAATGCACGTCGGGACAGGGGTATCACTTCGCCCGCCCACTGCACGTCGCCACGGTTGCTGACTTCCTCATCCGCCACCGCCCTTGAACGACACCGCCCCTGAACGACACCTCGACCCGGGGTGGGGTTGCCGGACGTGCTAAGTCCGCTTCGCCCGCGGTGGGCGCCCGATCAGGTCGGCGACGATCGCGGCGGACATGCCCACCAGCGGCAGCCCGCCACCGGGATGGGATGACCCACCGACCAGGAACAACCCGTCCACCGCGCTGCGATTGGCCGGCCGTAGGAACGCCGCCCGGGTGCCGTTGCTGCTGCTGCCGTAAATCGAGCCACCGACGCTGTGAGTCTCCCGTTCCAGGTCCGCCGGAGTTCGAATCTGCCGCCACAGCAGCCGATCCCGCACCTCAAGCCCGCGCTCGGCCAGCACATCCAGGATCCGGTCGGCGTACTTCTCCGCCAGACCGGGGGCGTCCCAGTCCACCCCCCGGCGGGCATCTCGCGGATCGTGACGAGGAGCGTTGACCAGCACGAACCAGGCTTCGTGGGCGTCGTCCGGGCGCAGTGCCGGGTCGTCGGGTGCACTGATGTAGATCGTTGGATCGGGGACCGGCGCAGGCTTGCCGCGCTGGCTGCCGGTGCCGAAAACATGGTCGAACTCGGCGTCGTAATCGGCCGGGAAGAGCACGGTGTGATGGCCAAGCCCGGGGGTTCGACCGCGCAGCGCCAGCAGCAGGACGAAGCCGGACAGCGATGGGGTCGCCCGGCGCAGCAACTTCCGGCCGGGCGCCCCCTCGGTTCCGGGCAGCAGGTCCCGGTAGAGGTGCTGGGCATCGGCATTGGCCACCACGACCTCGGCGGCCAGGCGCTCGCCGTCCGCCAGTCGGACGCCGTCCACCCTGCTCCGGGCCGGCCCGACTCGCCCCGATCGGCCGTCCTTCCCGGTCTTCCCGGTCTTCCCGGTCTTCCCGGCTTTTCCGGCGATCAGCACCCGGTCCACCGTTGTCTCGGTCCGGATCGTGACGCCGACCTCGCGGGCGCGTTGGGCCACCGCCTCGCCCAGCCGGTACAGGCCACCGGGCACGTACCAGGCGCCGAACGACTGCTCGACGTACGGCACCGAGGCGAGCGCGGCCGGTGCCGCTCGCGGGTCGGAACCGGTGTACGTGGCGTACCGGTCGAGAAACATTCGTTGCTCTGGGTGTTTGAGGTACCGGCGGCCGAGCCCGCGCAGGCTGAGCCACGGCGCGACCGTCCGGACATCGCTCAGGTTGCGGCTCAGGGCCAGCAAGGTGCGAGCGCCGGCCAGCGGCGTCTCCAAGAACGGGACCCGCGTGACATCCCAGACCCGGGCCGCGTGCGTCATGAACGCCGTCCAGTCCGCCCCGGCGCCGTCCCCGAGCGCTTTATCCCAGGCCTTCGCCACCAGGTGCGGCGCGGCGTTCGGGATGTCCAGTTCCCGGCCGTTGGCGAAGCGGTAATGGCAGACCGGATCGACCGGGACAAGCTCAAGGACGTCTTCCAACGGCGCACCGGTCTTCTGGAACAAATCGCGGTAGACGGCGGGCAGGGTCAGCAGGCTGGGACCGGTATCGAAACTGAAACCGTCCCGCTGGTACCGACCGAGCTTGCCACCGATCACCGTGGACTGCTCGCAGACCGTTACCTGATGACCGAGCGCACCGAGTCGGGCCGCCGCCGCGAGGCCACCCATCCCGGCGCCGATCACTACCACCTGGGCCATCGCGAGCTACCGGTCCTTCGGCGTCGGGGAACGCTTGTCGACATTCGTGCCAGTGCTCGTACCAATGCCAGTGCCAGTGCCGGTGCTTGTGTCGACGGTCAGGGTGCGGCCGCGCCAGACCAGTTCGCCGCGCCGTCGGGCGGCGACCGAGCGGGCGGTCAACCAGCCGAACACCGCGATGGACGCCGGATGCGCGAGCGAGTCCGGAAGCGAGCGGCCCCCGGTCCGCTCGGCCACCGCGTACCGGCCGGCCACCGCGGCCAGGTAACCGCCGAGCCCGGTCAGCGAACCGCCCAGGGCGGCCACCGGCGGAACCAGATAGATCAGACCGAACCCGGCCACCGCCGCTGTCGCGCCTGCCGGTGAGCCGAACGCCGACCACAGCGATTTCGTGTACCCCTCGCGCAACTGTGACCAGTTCTCGTACATCCGGCAGGTAGCCAGTGTCGTCCCGTCCACCACGCCGCCGCGACCCCCGGCCGCTTTCACCGAGCGCAGCAGCGCGACGTCATCCAGGACCGCCGTCCGCACCTGCGCCGCCGCGTGACCACCGGACCGGCGGTAGGTCTGCGCGTCCACCACCAGGAACTGCCCGTTCGCGGCGCTGAGGCTGGGCCGGGCCGAGCGCTCTGCCAGGCCGAGCGGCAAAGTGGTCAACCAGGACCACTGCAGCAGCGGCTGGACCAGGCGTTCGGCCGCGCTCAGCGCGATCTGCCGGGGATACGGCGAGATCAGTTGCAGACCGCTGCTGCGCAGCAGTTCAACGGCGGCGGCCACCGCGTGCGGGGCCAGTCGCACATCGGCGTCCACGAAGATCAGCACCGATCCGGTGGCGGCGTCGGCCAGCGCCTGGCAGGCGTGCGGTTTACCCAGCCACCCGGCGGTGAGTTCGGGCGCGGTCAACCGCCGGACCCGAGGATCCGCACCGGCGATCCTGCGTACCACCTCGGCAGTGCCGTCGCTGGAACCGTCGTCCATCACCAGGATCTCCAGGTCCGGAACCCGGATCTGCTCCAGCAGCGACTCCAGGCACTCGGTCACCCGGTGCGCCTCGTCCCGGACCGGCAGCAACAGGCTGACCCGCTCACCGGTCTCGGCCGGGTCGTTCTTCGGCACGCGAAGTCGGCGCAGGTTGACTGCGGTGTGCACGGTCAAGCCGAGCGCGCCCAGACTGCCGGTTCGGACCAGCCGTCGCCAAAGCTTGCTCATCTGATGTCCTTGGTCCCGGTGTGCTGAATGGTTTGGGCTGTGCCGATCGTTCGGGAGGTGCCGGCGGTTCGGGAGGTGCCGGTGGTTCGGAAGGTGCCGGCCCGCACCAGCAGCAGGTAGGGAAGGACCACGACACCCATCACCAGGCCACCGTAGAGCGCCACCCAGGGCCGGTCGAAGAACACCAGGTTGCCCACCGCCGATCCGCACCAGGTCCAGGCCAGCACCGCCATCGGACTCCCGTTCCCGCTGATCCCTCCATTCGGCCTCCCGTTCCCGCCGTTCCCGCCGCTCGCGTTCCCCTCGCTCGGTCTGCTCTTCCTCCCGCGATCATGCACGGTTGCCCGCGTGGAAGGGGGAAACTGTGCATGATCGCGGGAGGACTGGGGGAGCAGGTGATCGAGGACGGCGATCATCACCAGCGAGACCAGGAGCCAGCCGGCGTAGTTGGTCAACGGCACGCCGGGCACGCCGGGCAGCGCCGGGACCGGGTACGCCCAGGACCAATGTCCTTGGGCGACCATCTGCGGATCCAGGAACAGGTCCCAGCCAGTGAGGCCGATAGCGCCGGTCCCGGCGGTCAGCACCCGCAGGCGAAACTCCAGTCGCCGATCATGCGCGATTGCCCGCTGGCGGACCGGGTGAGCCGCATCGGGTCCGGGCGGCGTCTTCTGCTCACTGGTCAGGCCGCTGGTCATGTGCTCGCTGGGCATGCCACTGGTCAGGTGTTGGGCCAGTCGGCGACCGAGCAGCAGGCAAGGGTACGCGAGCATCGTCCAGGCCAACGGGACGATCAGCGGAACCCCCACCAGCTGCGCCCCGAGGGTGTCGGCGTAGGCGTAGGTTCCGAAGGGGAAGCCGGTGTGGACGCCGATCGTCTCGGCTGCCAGCCCGATCCCACCGGCCACCGGCACGAGCAGGATGCCGCGCCGTCCCCAGACCGCACCGGCGTGGACGATCGACGCAGCAGCCAGCAGCACCACGCTGAGGATCGTGGCGGTCCGCAGCGCACTTCCGGACAGCAACGGATAGGCGATCTGGGTGAGGATCCCGGCGGCGACCAACGCCAGGCTCGCCCGCAGCAGGCCGACAGGCCGGATCGGGCCCGAACCTACCGGTGCCGACCGATGCCGGATCAGCACCGACGAGGTGTCGTCCGGCCTGCCCGCGTGTTCGTTCATTAGCCCCTCACCGTAGCCACCGCTGGTCACTCTGAACATTCGAAACCCGCTGCCGCATCGGCCAATGGTTCGTGGCCGGCAAAGGTTCCGGCAATCGAGCGGACGGCGAAGCGAGCGAACAGCTCTTCGCGGTACCAGCGCTCGGCTTCGGTCCGGCCAACCACGTCGGCGTGGGCCTGCCGCCGGTGGGCGAAGTCGTTGAGTGTGGCGTTCGACTGCCACAGGCTGAACGTGCCCTGCAAGCCGATGGGAGCCTCACCGATCCCGATTGCCAGCTTCAACCCGGCCACCGTCGCCAGATCCGCCGAGACTGGTGGCACGGCACGCCAGAACGAGCGGGCGCGGGTGAGTCGCAGCCGGGCCCGGGTGATCGAGGCGACCGGGCCCGAAGGCGGCCGGGCCGGGACCCGGGTCAGCGCACCGGTCGGGACGCCGGGTGGGCCGCCGGTCTGGACGCCGGGTGGGCCGTCGGTCTGGACGCTCGTTTGGATGCCGGCCTGGACGCTCGTGGGGACGCCGGTAGGGCCGCCGGTCTGGACGCTGCTCGTTGGGGCGCCGGTCGGGGTGAACGGCTCCTGGCCGGCCCAGCGGCCCCGGCTGGCGAGCGGGCTCATCCGGACGTCAAGTCGCTCGTCACTGATCGCGTTCCAGCGGCGGTGGGTGGTCGTGGTGGCGAATCGATCGGCCGCCGCGTCGTCATTCCAGACCGTGAGCAGAGCCCAGTGCAGCGGGTCGGCATCACGCAGGGTGAAGGTCCGACCATCGCCGGTGCCGAGCAGTTTGGCGAACCGCAAGCCCGGTGTGCCGCGCAGGTGCCGACGGTCGAGGCCCATCCGGGCGATCGCCGCAGGCACCCGCCGCGGCGAGACTCCCCACACAGTGAGGGCCACCACCGGGGGCGTCACCGGGCGGCCTGCATTCACACCGGCAGCGTATGTCCTTGAGCCCGACGGGACCCGATGAGGATCGGCCAACAGCGGACGGGTAGCAGGGCCCAAGGCCGCGCGCACGCCTCACCCCACGCGAGCAACCGTGCATGATCGCGGCCGCTAAGCTCGCGGATCGTGCCCCCTGAGCAGCCGCCGTCCTGGAAATCGGTCCTGAAGTCGGCCGTTCCCTACGCGATACCGCTGACCGAACGATTCCGCGGGATCGACGTCCGGGAAGGGATGCTCTTATCCGGTCCGGCCGGATGGGGCGAGTTCTGCCCGTTCGAGGAGTACGACGACCCAACCGCGGGAGTCTGGCTGGCGACCGCGATCGAGGCCTGCACGATCGGTTGGCCTGCGCCGGTCCGCGATCGGATCCCGATCAACTGCACGGTGCCCGCCGTGGCGCCGGCCCGGGCCTTCGAGATCGTCAGTGGTTCCGGTTGTACGACGGCGAAGGTCAAGGTCGCCGAGCACCCGGACTCGCTGGGCGAGGATCAGGCTCGGGTGGAGGCGGTTCGGGCGGCGCTCGGCCCCGGCGGTGCGATCCGGGTGGATGCCAACGCCCGCTGGGACGTCGACACCGCCATCCGGACGCTTCGCCTGCTGGAACGCGCCGCAGGCGGCCTGGAGTACGCCGAGCAGCCGTGCCGAACCATCGAGGAGTTGGCCGTCGTCCGCCGCCGGGCCGGGGTTCGGATCGCCGCCGACGAGTCGATCCGCCAAGCGGGCGACCCGCTCCGGGTGGCGTTGGCCGGCGCCGCGGACATCGCGGTGATCAAGTGCACTCCGCTGGGTGGGGTCCGTCGTGCCCTCGAGGTCGCGCAGGCCTGCGGTCTGCCCTGTGTGGTGTCGTCCGCGTTGGAGACCAGCGTCGGTCTGGCCGCCCAGCTGGCGTTGGCCGGTGCGCTGCCGGAGCTGGATTTCGCCTGCGGGCTGGGCACCCTCTCGCTGTTCAGCGCGGACGTCGTGGCCGCGGCCGAATCGTTGCGGCCGGTCGACGGGTTCATTCGGGTACCTACCGTTGCGCCGGTACCAGATCCGGCGGGGCTGGCCGCCGTCCCGGTGCTGGACCTTGAGCGGGTTCGCTGGTGGCAGGAGAGACTGGCCCGCGCCGCGACGCATCTGCCGAGCTGATCGACCTCGCCGCTGTGCCCCTCAAAACCGGTGACAGGCTCATTCTTATCTCGATCACCGGTTTTGCAGGGGCACAGCAGCAGCCAAGCCCCTTGCTTTACCCGACCCGCGGACCACGGACATGCCACCCTCCGGGGATGGATACCTGGATCGCTGACGGTGACTACGAGCAGATCGAACAGACCGGGCTGGAGCTGTCCGACGTCGCCGCGCCCGGTGCTCGATTCCTCGATTGCCAGCTGTCCGCATCGGTGATCACGGGCGGGGATCTGGAGGGCAGTACCTGGCGTGGCGGTGGGCTGCGGCAGGTCCGGTTCGTCGGTACGCACCTGGCCCGGTCGGTGTGGCACGGGCTGGAACTCGACGGCTGCGCGCTGTCCGGAGTCGAGCTCTTCGGTTCCCGGTTGCGCAAGATGGTGTTCCGTGGCGGGCTGCTGCAGGGCGTGAACCTTCGCCAATCACGTTTAGAAGATGTGGTTTTCGAAGATTGTGTGCTCAGGGACGTCGATCTTGGCGCGGCCACGCTGGAGCGGGTCAGTTTTCCGGGGTGTCGGATCGAGCGGATCGATCTGACCGGGATGACGGCTCGTCGGGTTGACTTGCGTGGTGCCCAGGTGGGCATCTCCCGCGGGCTGGACCGGCTGCGTGGTGTGGTGGTTGACCATGCCCAGCTGATGGAGTTGGCTCCGATGCTGGCCGCCCAGCTCGGTCTCGAAGTCAGCGACGTCTGACAGCCGCGGGCGACGCTCAATAGGCACTCACAGCAATCCGGTTTTGACCCCGCGTCATGGTTGACGGCGAGCGGGGTGGCCGGTGTACATTCGTGGTGTTCGAACATCTGTTCGAACTCTCGCCAGGGCGGCTTGCGAGCCGCTGACCGCGAGAGGTCGGTGGCGAGGCGTACTCGACCCCGTCTCGTCACCGGCCATCGTCGCACCGATCGGCGTCGTTGGCACAGGGGGATCTGTCCCCGCGACGCCGATCGGCAGGCCCGTCTTCCCCCGGGCCGCAGTCGAGCAGGGCGCCCGTCGCCCTGCTTTCGTACCGACCGAATAGTCGTACCGACAGGCAGCAGCGTGATCGGGGAAGAGGTGGCAGAACGATGGCTCGTCGAGTGTGTGAATCAGTTGAGGTGCGAGTGGCCGGAGATCCGGACGACGCGCCGATGTCGTTTCTCTGGCGTGGCCGGCTTTATGTGGTCCGGGCGGTTCTCGGGCACTGGCGTGAGCGCCGGGAGTGGTGGGCGAGCGCGGCTGCCCGGGCGGTACATGGTGACGGGGGCGACGGGTGTGCGTCGGCGACGGGAGCCCCGGCAGTGCTCGATCACGAGCGAGATGTGTGGCGAGTCGAAGCCAGCGCCGGCCGCATTTTCGGAACCGGCGTGTACGACCTGTGCCGCGAGCCGGCCGACCCGACGCTCACGGCGCAGGACTGGCGGCTGGTCCAGGTCGTGGATTGAGCAGGTCGTTGAGCATGAGCGAACCGAGTGAACGGGGATAAGGACGGTGTATGGGGATGCCTCCCGATGGTGGCGGACCAGGACCTCCGCAGGAGCCACCTAGCTGGCCCATAGCGGGTCTGCAGGAGCCACCCCTCAGCCCGCGGCGGCGGGAGTTGCAGGCCGGACGTCCTAGACCTCCAGCACATCCAGAAACTCCAGTGCATCCAGAAGCTCCAACGGCTCCAGAAGGTGATCCACCGGTTCCGGGTGATCAACCCGTTCCGGTCCACTCGCAACACCCCGAACACCCCGAACACCCCGAACACCCCGAACGTTCCTATCCCGAGGAGGCCGATATGTCGGCTACCACACTGGCCAGGCCGCCCGTCTCCACCGCAGCGCGCATGCTGCTCGAACGTTCGCGAGCCGGTTTGCTGCAATCCCTGGACGCTCGTAGTCCGGGAGATCGATACGTGACCGCACACCTGGCCGCCTTGCGAGCGGCAGCTGCCGTCCTGGCCGTCCGCAGTCGACCGGGTGGTCGCGGCGGACCGCGCAGCGTCTGGGAGGTCCTGCCTCGGGTCGCTCCCGAACTGGGGGAATGGGCCGCGTTCTTCGTCTCGACGGCGGCCCGGAGAGCGGCCATCGAGGCCGGCCGGACCGATATCGTCAGCCCTCGGGAAGCAGAGGACCTCCTTCGTGACGCCGAGGCGTTCCACCACTTGGTCGAGTCCTTGCTCGGGCTGCCGTACCAGCAGGTGCTGCCGTTGACGCTGCCGGACCAGGACTGAGCCGCGTCAATGACCCGCCCCTTCGCCCACCTACACGTGGCCTCCGGATACTCGTTGCGGTACGGCGCCTCGACCCCGGCCCAACTGGTCGAGGCCGCGGCGGCGCAGGGGATGGACAGCCTCGCCCTGACTGACCGGGACGGGCTCTACGGTGCGGTGAAGTTTGTGCTCGCCTGTGCCGAGGCGAAGATCCAACCGCTGCTCGGGGTGGACCTGGCGGTGGAGCCGAGCGGGCTGACCGCCGGGCTTCCGGCCTGGGCGCAGCCGGGCCGGTCGATCCGCCGAATGCCAGCCCGGGGCGGGGCGAGCGTCGATCCACGCCATCCTCGCGTCACCGTGCTTGCGCTGGCGGCCGATCCGAGTACCGGTCTGTTGCCGGGCCAGGGGTGGGAGCGGCTGTGCCGGCTGGTGACAGCCACCCAGTTACGTGGTGAACGAGGGCGCCCGGTCAGCAGTCTCGACCTCGTGGTCGAGCATGCCTGGGCGGGCGGCTCGAGTGCTGGGCGATCGGCGGGCGGGGTAGGAGCCGCGGCCGCGCTGATGGTCTTGCTCGGTCCCGGCTCCGAGTTCGGTCGGGCGGCGCTGGCCAAACGTCCCGACGTGGCCAGGGCCGTCTTGGAACGGTGGCGTGGGTTGCTACCGACCGACTCACTGGCGGTGGAAATCGTCCATCACCGCGGCCCCGACGGCGCGCCTGCCAGCCGGGGGCACGCCGCCCGGATGCTGGCCGTGGCCCGACAAGCCGGAATCCCCGCCGTCCTCAGCAATGCCGTGCGTCACGCCACCCGCGACGGCGCGGTGACCGTCGACGTTCTGGACGCAGCCCGGCGGTTGGTGCCGCTCGATGCCCGGCATCTGGACCGGACCACCGCAGAGGGATACCTCGCCTCGCCGACCGAGATGCGCAACCGGGCAATCGAGGTGGCCGAGGCGGTAGGTGAGGCGCAGTCCGCCCGCGATTTGCTGGCCCACACCGAGGCAGTGGCCGATCGGTGCCGGCTCGTCCCGGAGCGGGAACTCGGGCTCTGGCAGGCACACCTGCCAGAGCCCCACGTGATCGGCCTGAAACCGGAGGAGGACGCCGACGTCGAATTGCGCAGGTGGTGCGATGGGCAGATCCACACCCGCTACCCGAACGCCGGTCTGTCCGACCAGGGCGAAATCCACAAACGCCTCGACGCCGAGCTCGAGTTGATCGCGTCGATGCGGCTACCCACGTACTTCCTCACCGTCGCCAAGGTCTGCGAACTGATCCGTGGCCTGGGCATCCGAGTCGCGGCCCGGGGTTCCGGGGCGGGCAGCCTGGTCAACCACCTGCTCGGGATCTCCGGGGTGGACCCGCTGCGGTACGACCTGCTGATGGAACGGTTCGTTACCCCGCTGCGCGCCCAACTGCCCGACATCGACCTCGACGTGGAGTCCGATCGCCGGACCGAGGTGTACGAGAAGATCCTCGACGAGTTCGGCGGCGACCGGGTGACCTGTGTGTCGATGATGGACACCTACCGGGTGCGGCATGCGATCCGGGACGTCGGGGCTGCCCTCGGCCTGCCACCGGGGGAGACCGACACGATCGCCAAGTCCTTCCCGCACATTCGGGCCCGCGACGTCCGCCACGCGATTGCCGAGTTGCCCGAGTTGCGGGCCTCCGGACTGGCCGAGTCCCGGCTTGACCTGCTCTTCGACCTGGTCGAACGGCTCGATGGACTGCCCCGGCACATCGCCCTGCACCCATGTGGGGTGATCATCTCGGACGCCAGCCTGCTGAACCGGACGCCGGTCGAGGCAAGCTGGCTGGGTTTTCCGATGAGTCAGTTCGACAAGGATGACGTCGAGGCGATGGGGCTGCTCAAGCTCGATGTCCTCGGCATCCGGATGCAGTCCGCGATGTCGTACGCGATCAAAGAGATTGCCCGGGTGGACGGGCCGGACACCGAGCGAGTCGGTCAGCACCCGCCGTCGGCCGACTATCTCGACGCCGACGGCCGGATCAATCTGGACGCCGTGCCGCTGGACGACGAAGCCACCTATCAACTGATTCAGAGCACCCGCACTCTCGGCTGTTTTCAGATCGAGTCGCCCGGTCAGCGTGAACTCATCGGCAAGTTCGGCCCGGAGACCTTCGACGATTTGATCATCGACATCTCGCTGTTCCGGCCCGGCCCGGTGAAGTCCGACATGGTCAACCCCTTTCTCCGGGCCCGGAAAGGCTGGGAAGAACCGGAGTACCTGCATCCCTGGCTGGTGCCGGTGCTGGAGAGCACCTGCGGGGTCGTGGTCTTCCACGAGCAGGTGTTGCAGATCGTCGCCGCCACCACCGGTTGCGACCTGGCTCAGGCCGATGAAGTACGACGGGCGATGGGCTCACCGCTCGGACAGGACAAGGCCCGACCGTGGTTCCACCAGCAGGCCCGCCGCCGTGGGCTGGCCCAGGCAGACGTCGACCGGATCTGGGCGGTCCTCCAGGCCTTCGCTTCCTTCGGGTTCTGCAAGGCGCACGCGGCTGCCTTCGCCCTGCCGACCTATCAGTCCGCCTGGCTCAAAACGCATCATCCGGCGGCCTTCCTGGCCGGCGTCCTCACCCACGACCCCGGGATGTATCCGAAACGGCTGATCCTGGACGACGCCCGAAACTTCGGCATCACCGTGTTGCCGCTCGACGTCAATCATTCGGACGAGGTCTACCGGGTGGAGCGGGTGGACGCCGACCCGGACCGGCCCGAAGCTCGGCCGTACGGCATTCGACTGTCCCTGGCCGAGGTGAAGGGCGTCAACGCCGCCGAAGTGGCCAGGATGATCGCGAACCTGCCCTATCATTCGCTGGCCGACTTTTGGCATCGGGCCAGGGTTTCTCGGCCGGTGGTGGAACGGCTCGTGGTAGCAGGCGCTTTCGACTCGATCTACGGGCTGACCGAGGCGTTGCCGATCCCGGCCCGCGGCCGAATCACCCGGCGTGACCTGTTGCTTCAACTCGGTGATCTTGAGCGCTGGACCCGCTCCACCGAAGGCCGGGCCAGAGCCGGCCGATCGGCAAAGGGAAGAGGTCGCGTCCTGGCGGGCAGCACCCACCGATCGGGCCGGTTCGGTGAGGCTGCGCGGTTCGGTGGGGCTGGGGTCGATGCGGTCGGTCGGTCGGAGGGAGCCGATGAGCCCGTCGATGTGGTGCGTCAGGCCGCGGCCCAGCAGTCCCAGGCCGCCAGGCCCATCGTGCCGGTGCAGTCACAGCCGGTGCAGATGGCGCTTGATCTGGACGACGCACCGGACCAGACGATCCTCAGCGGGTTACCCGAGATGACCGGGGCCGAACGGGTGCGGGCCGAACTGGAGGTCTTGGGGCTGGACGCCAGCCGGCACGTGTTGGACTTCTATGCCCCGCTGCTGACGGCGCTCGGGGTCACCCGGGCTCGGGACGTGCACGATCGGCGAAGCCGGGCCGAGCTTCTGGTGGCCGGCGTCAAGGTCGCCACCCAGACACCCCCGATCCGGACCGGCCGCCGGGTCATCTTCCTCACCCTCGACGATTCCACCGGCCCGGTCGATGCCACCTTCTTCGAGGACGTTCAAGGTCCGTACGCGTCCACCGTGTTCCACTCCTGGCTCCTTGTCGTCCGTGGCGTGCTGCGCAAGACGGGCGCCCAGGGAGTCTCGCTGCGCGCCACCGGGGCTTGGGAGCTTCCCGTGCTCTGGGACATCTGGACCGAGTCCGGCCTGGCCGGGGTGCAGGCGATGCTGCTGGCTGAGGCAGATCCGAGCGAAGCCGTCGGCCGGCGGCGTCACTCCGCGGTCGCAGGACTGCCTACTACCAGCTTCAACGGCGCAGTTGCGCCTGCCGACGCAGGCAGCGCGGCTCCCGGCAAGGTGCTTGGAGCCAACCGGGACGACGGGGTGCTGCCCGGCCGGGAATCGCCGGACTGGGAAGTCGCCACTGGCCTGCCCACCGGTGACCGCTCAGCCGCGCGACTGTCTCCAGCGGCAAGGGCTGAAGCGATCAAGGCGGAGTCGCCAGAGGCAGAGTCGGCAGAGGAGGAGCTGGCAGCGGCGGAGCTGGCAGCGGAGGAGCCGGCGGCGGCAGCGGAAGAGGACGAGCCGGGGATGGCTGGACAGCATGGGGTTGCCGACGGCCCACCGGACGGGCCGCAGTATCGCCGGGTACTCGTCCATGCCAGCGGATACCGGCAATCGCCGTACGCCGATCTGAAACCGCCCGGCGAGGACACTCGCCAGACCCGGCGGATGCTTGCTGCCGAAGAAGCCCCCAGCCGGGAGGAGCGGCGCCGCCGGGAGCCACCACGCAAACTCTGGCATGCCAGCCCTGGAAGTTCCGGCAGATGAGCCGTCGTCAACTTGACCGGAACACGCCGGGTGCCAGCGGTCGGGGACTCTCCACCGAGGACGACGGCTGCACGATGCTGCACATCGATATGGACGCGTTCTATGCCGCCGTCGAACTCATCGACCGTCCTGAGCTGAAGGGTCAGCCAGTGATCGTCGGTGGGGGAGGTGGGCGTTCCGTCGTCCTTTCGGCCACCTATGAGGCCCGCCGGGAAGGGGTGCACTCGGCGATGCCGATGGGCCGAGCCCGCAGGCTCTGCCCCCGGGCAGTCGTGATCGAGCCAGATCACCAGCGGTACGCCGACGTCTCCCGCGGGGTGATGGAGATCTTCCGTTCGATCACTCCGCTGGTGGAACCGCTCAGCCTGGATGAGGCGTTCCTCGACGTCTCCGGTGCCGTCCGCCGGATCGGCCCACCCACCCTGATCGCCGAGCTGATCCGGAACCGGGTGGCCGACGAACAGCGGATCACCGGATCGGTGGGAATCGCGGCCACCAAGTTCGTCGCCAAACTTGCCTCCAACCAAGCCAAGCCGGACGGCCTGCTCGTCGTGCCGCGCGACCAAACCGTTGTCTTTCTCCACAGACTGGCGGTCGGAGCGCTCTGGGGGGTGGGGGAGCGTACCGAGGAGACCTTGCATCGGCTGGGGTTGGTCAGCGTCGCGGACATCGCTCACACCCCGGTCGACACGCTTCGTCGGGCGCTGGGCGATGCCGTCGGAACCCAGTTGCACAACCTGGCCTGGGGGCGCGATCCGCGGCCCGTCGTCCCCGAACGGGTGGAAAAGAGCCTCGGAGCCGAGGAGACATTCAGCACAGACATCGATGATCCGCAAGTCATCCACCGTGAACTTCTGAGGCTCAGCGAGCGGGTGGCCGCCCGGTTACGTTCGGCCGGTCTGCTCGGCCGAACCGTGATCATCAAGATCCGATTTGCTGACTTTTCAACGATCACCCGGTCCCGGACGCTGCCCGAGCACACCGACCTCACCAGGGTCATCCATGCCACAGCACTGGAGCTGTACACCCGGCTAGGGCTCGAGCGAGCTCGATTACGGCTGGTCGGGGTAAGGCTCGAGGGTTTGATCGACATCTCGGCCGGGCACCACCAACTGGCCTTGGGTGAGCGTCCGCAGAGCTGGCGGGAGGCCGAGCGGGCGGTGGATCGGGCGAGTGCCAGGTTCGGTACGGGAGCCGTCCGGCCCGCTAGCCTGGTTGTCGATCCCGGGGACCGGCGTCCTGGCTGACTTCGGTCGGACGCCCCACTCGGTATCAAGTGAGCCTGCTTCAGAGCCGAGAATGAGCAGGCTGCCCTTGTGGGATGGTGGATCGGCTTTCGCGGTAGGCGAGCGCGACCTATCCTGTCCACATCGCCGGATCGCAGTGGTACGACCGGTGTGACCGTCAGGAGGTCGAAGTGCCGCTCTCCGATAACGAGCAGCGTCTGCTTGAGCAGATGGAGCGTGCGCTGTACGCCGAGGACCCAAAGTTCGCCTCGGCTATGCGCGGCGCAAACCGACGGCCAGGGGCCGCTCGGAGGCTTGCTATTGGTGGCACGGGCATAGTGCTCGGGCTGGTAGTTCTCGTCTTCGGTGTGGCCCAGAACATCGTGACAATCGGGGTTCTCGGCTTCATCTGCATGCTGGGAGGTACGGCTTATGCCGTCTCTAGCCAGCGCAGAGGGCCCTTAGGCGTGGTCAACGCAGCCGGGACTGTCCGTCCCCCCGCCAAGAGCACAGCACGTAACAAAGGTAATTTCATGCAGCGACTAGAACAGCGCTGGGATCGCCGTAGAGACGAGCGATGACGTCGGCGGCCGTCGCAGCGGCCCACGACACGCCCGAACCTTAGCCAGCCAGATAGCTCTTCACGAAAGCGCACCCCGCCCGCCTACTGGCGGCAGGGGTGCGCTTGTCGCGTTGCCGTAAACCTCGCGTGCCGCGAACCTCGCGTGCCTGAGATCGGGTCGCGCGTGATCGGCCGGTGTCGTTCGATGTGGTCGCGCACAATGACCCCGGCAAAGGGACATCGTGCGCGACCACATCGGCGTGCCCTTGTCGTCGGTGCTCCCTGGAGGGCTAACGGCACACGTGGGTCAGCCTTGGCTCCAGCCGACCTTCTCCTTGCTTTCGTTGCTCTCGCCGTCCCAGCCTCCGCCGTCCCCAGAGCCGCCTCCAGAACCGCCTCCAGGACCGTTCTCGGGAGAGTTGCCAGCGCCGTCCCCGGGCCGGTTTCTCACCTTGCCCCTGACCTGAGCGCTCAACGCAGCGGTTCGATGACCGGCGCGCTCGGTGGCGGCGTTCACCAACGGCCCAAGCGCGGTCAGCGTCGTCAGCCCCGATTGCGGCCACAGCCGCGCCCGCCACCGAATCTTGCCCGGCAGCAGCGCGGCGACCGCTGAGAGCACCGCCGAGACGTCGTCCGCACGCTCTGCGGCGGTTCGTCCGAGTTCCTCGCTGGGGGGCGCATACCGGGCATTTTCGATCTCGTCGGTCAGCCGGTCCAGGGCGGCCTTCTGCTCCGGATCGAACTCGTAATCGCTCTGCAACCGCCGTTCCACGGCCCGTGGGGTCCACGAAGCTACCCACCGGACGCCGAGGTCGCTCAGGCCCAGCCGCAGGTCATCCCAGGCGGCCTCGGACAGTGCGGGCGCCGAGGTCGCCCGGTTCCAGCGTCGGCGAGAGGTCAGCGTGGCGAGCAGTCGCGGGATCGCCAACCCGCTCAGGACAACCAGCACGATCAGCATCGCCCGCCAGGGCACGCTCATCCCCTCCGTCGGCGCCGCCTGTGCCGGAGCCGCCTCGTCCGGCCCTCTTGGCGCCCTGGTGGGGGCTGCCTGGCTGGGCGCTGCCGCCGCCGAGTCCTCTGCTTCGTCCGGGTCGGTTGTATCGTCCGGGATCAAGCCGGACGGCGGGACGGACCACTCCGGAGGCCTGCTCTCGCCGCTGCGCGGGGTCGGCTCGAACCGGGTCCAGCCGACACCTTCGAAGTACAGCTCGGGCCACGCGTGGGCGTCGTTCGCGGAGATCTGCCAGGACCCATTGGCCTGCTTCTCGCCGGGCAGGAAGCCCACCGCAACCCGGGCCGGGATGCTCAGGGTCCGGGCCATGACGGCCATCGCGGAGGCGAAGTGGACGCAGTAACCCTTCTTCTGATCAAGGAAGTCGGCGATCGCATCGGAACTGCTGTCGTCTTGCCCCTCGGTCGGGGCTTCCACGGTGTACTGGAAGGCGCTCGAGCGCAACCAGCGTTGCAGCCGGGCCGCCTTCGCGTAGTCGGAGCCATCCTTCGCGATCCTCCGAGCCGTGTCCCCGATCACCACCGGCAGGCTGGGCGGCAGGGACAGGTACTTCGACAAGGCCGCCGGAGCGGCTGAGC
>JANNPJ010000308.1:0-27152 GCA_031400005.1 Kineosporiaceae bacterium
AATAGCCGCCCACGGGTCCGAGGCAACAACGCTTCTGGTCGAACCGAGTGCGATGTCCAACCGGCAGCGGCTGGTCCGGACCGTTCTGCGCTCCCGCGAGCTGTCGATCTTCATCGTGCTGGGACTCTTGATCGTTGCCGCGAGCACCACGAGGAGCAGCGCGATCAGGATCGACAGCTCGCGGGAGCGCAGGACCGTCCGGAGCATTCGCTGCCGACCGGACATGGCACTGGGTTCGACCAGGAGCGCGGTCGCCTCGGACCCGTGGGTGGACGTCGCTACCTGAGGCGTCATGAGGCCATCTCCTGACTGCGGGAGGCGCTGGGGAGGGGGTGGGATGTGGTGGCGGCGCGCATGACGCGTTCGGGGGTGGCGTCCGCGCGGGAGAGATCGGCGGTGAGCCGGCCCTCGCAGACCACCAGCACGCGGTCGGCCATGCCGAGGACCTCGGGGAGCTCGGAGGAGATCATCAGGATCGCCATCCCCTGGCCCGCCAGCTCGGAGATCAGCCGGTGCACCTCGGCCTTGGTACCGACATCGATGCCGCGGGTCGGCTCGTCAATGATCAACAGGTCCGGGTTCGAGGCCAGCCACTTGGCGATGACGACCTTCTGCTGGTTGCCACCGCTCATGGTCTTGGCCGACATATCCAGCGAGCTGGTCTTCACCTCCAGCCGCCCGGCCCACCCGGCGACCGCCTTGTTCTCCGCCGCCCGGGTGAGTAAGCCACCCGTAGTCAGGGTGCGACGGATCACGCCGGCGATGTTTCCCGCCACCGAGGCCTCGGTCACCAGGCCTTGCTTACGGCGGTCCTCGGGAACGAAGGCCATCCCCAGCTTGATGGCAGCCCGGGGGTTGCGGGCCGGGACCGTGGCGCCGTTCATCCGCACGGTGCCCCGGTCGTACCCGTCGACGCCGAACACCGCTCGGGCGATCTCGCTGCGGCCCGCACCGACCAGGCCGGCCAGACCGACTATCTCACCGCGTCGGACGGTGAAGGACACCTCATGGAAGACACCTGCCGAGTTCAGGCCCTCGACCTCGAGCACGGCGTCCCCGATCTCGGTGTCCTGCTTGGGAAACAGGTCACCGACCTCGCGGCCGACCATGAGGTTGACCATCTCCGTCACGGTGGTCTCGGCGATCGGCCGGGTACCGATGTAGGACCCGTCGCGCATCACGGTCACGGTGTCGCAGAGCGCAAAGACCTCATCGAAGCGGTGTGAGATGAAGACGATGGCGCGGCCCTCGTCGCGCAACTGCCGGGCGACGGTGAACAGTCGCTCCACTTCGACACCGGACAGCGCCGCCGTCGGCTCGTCCATGATCAGCAGTTTGGCGTCCAGCGAGATGGCCTTGGCGATCTCGATGATCTGCTGGTCGGCGATCGACAGGCCCAGCGCCGGGCGCCGCGGATCGATGTGCACCCCGAGCCCTTTGAACAGCCGCTCGGTCTGCGCGTACATGGCCGCCCGGTCGATGCGCCGGCCCCGGATGCCGCTGCCAAGAATCTGCCGGCCCATGAAGATGTTCTCGGTGACCGACAGATCGGGGAAGAGTGTCGGCTCCTGGTAGATGACGGCGACCCCGGCGGCCTTGGACTCGGCCGTGGAACCGAAGTCGGTCGGCTTGCCGTCGAGCAGCATGCTGCCGCTGTCACGGCGGTACAGACCCGAAACGATCTTGACGAGCGTCGACTTCCCGGCGCCGTTCTCGCCGACCAGGGCGTGGATCGACCCGGCCTGCACCTCGATGCTCCCGGACCGGAGGGCGACGACGGGGCCGAAGGACTTCGACACGTCACGCAACTGCAAGGTCGCTGTGGAGAGATCAGAAGACACCTGAGCCCCTTGCCTCATTGAAAGGATTCAACTGGCGTGGACACTATGGTCCACGCCACACTCTGTCAATACACCACGCCTCAGAGTTCGAACATGACCAGGACCCTGGATCAAGCCGAGCACGCTGGGCGCGTCAAGCTGAGTTCGAAGCCTGCGACGGCCACGGTGCGATTGAATCGATCCATGAGCGATTTGCCTACTGCCAATCGGGATGAATGATGGGATGATCTGACGATGCGGATCGGATTGTTGATCACCTGCCTGGTGGACGGGATGTTCCCGGATGTTGCGGCGGACACCGTGACCGTCCTACGCCGGCTCGGGCACGACGTCGAGGTACCTCTCGCTCAGTCCTGCTGCGGCCAGATGCACGTCAACACCGGCTACCCCCGGGCGGCGGTGCCGCTGGTCCAGCGGTACGTCGAAACGTTCGGCAGGTACGACGCGGTGGTCGCGCCCTCCGGCTCATGCATCGGCTCGGTCCGCCATCAGCACGCGGACGTCGCCCGGCAGGCCGGGCTGGAAGGGTTGGCCGTGCTCGCCGAGGACGTGGCCGAGCGCAGCTATGAGCTGTCCGAGTTCCTGATCGACGTGCTCGGCGTTACCGATGTCGGTGCCAGCTACCCGCACCGGGTCACCTACCATCCGACCTGCCACTCATTGAGGATGCTGCGAGTCGGGGAGAAACCGCTGCAGCTGCTTCGCGGAGTACGCGGGATCGACCTGATTGAACTGGCCGACGCCGAGCAGTGCTGCGGGTTCGGTGGGACCTTCGCGCTGAAAAACGCCGACGTCTCGGCGGCGATGCTCACCGACAAGCTCGACCGAGTGACCGAAACCGGTGCGACCCAGCTGTGCGCCTCGGACAGCTCCTGCCTGATGCACCTGAGCGGCGGCCTGACCCGCAGACAAGGTCTCGCCGACTCCCCCAACCACATCAAAACCATCCATCTGGCCAGCATTCTCGCATCCACCGAGGAGTCCGCATGAGCACCAACCTGGGGATGCCAACGGTCCGGCCACCGGTTGCCCCGGCCGGGGTGGGGATGCTCAGCGGTGACCGCCCGTTCCCGGCCGCGGCGAAGGACGCGCTGGCGAACGAGCAACTGCGACGCAACCTCGGAGCAGCGACCCGGACCATCCGGACCAAGCGGGCGACTGTCGTCGGCGAGGTCCCGGACTGGGCCGAGCTGCGCGCTGCCGGCGCGGCGATCAAGGATGACGTGCTGGCCCGGCTCGACGAGTACCTGGTGCAGCTGGAGGATCAGGTCATCGCCCGGGGCGGGGTGGTGCACTGGGCCCGGGACGCCGCCGAGGCCAACCGGATCGTCACCGAGCTGGTGCAGGCCACCGGCGTCCACGACGTGGTCAAGGTGAAATCGATGGCAACCCAGGAGATCGGGTTGAACGAGGCTCTCGCCGAAGCCGGGATCAGTGCCTGGGAGACCGATCTCGCCGAGCTGATCGTGCAGCTCGCCGACGACAAGCCGAGCCACATCCTGGTGCCCGCGATCCACCGGAACCGGGCGGAAATCCGGGAGATCTTCCTGCGCGAAATGGGCCGGGCCGGGCTGGCCGCGGATCCAGGGCTGACCGACGACCCGAAAGCGCTGGCTGAGGCCGCCCGCCGGCATCTACGGCGCAAGTTCCTGGAGGCCGAGGTGGCGATCTCCGGCGCGAACTTCGCCATCGCCGAAACCGGCACGCTGGCCGTGGTCGAGTCCGAGGGCAACGGCCGGATGTGCCTCACCCTGCCCAGGGTCCTGATCACCGTCATGGGGGTGGAGAAGGTGCTGCCGACCTGGCGGGACCTCGAAGTATTCCTGCAGTTGCTGCCTCGCTCCAGCACCGGCGAGCGGATGAATCCGTACACCTCGATGTGGACCGGAGTAACACCCGGCGACGGGCCACAAGAGTTTCATCTGGTCTTGCTCGACAATGGCCGCACTGCCACTCTGGCCGATCCGCGCGGGCGTTCGGCGCTGCGCTGCATCCGCTGCTCGGCCTGCCTGAACGTGTGCCCGGTGTACGAGCGGACCGGCGGGCATGCGTACGGCTCGGTGTACCCAGGCCCGATCGGCGCGGTGCTCTCCCCTCAACTGACTGGTCTGGGCGCAGCAACCGGATTCAACGCCAGCTTGCCTTTCGCTTCCTCCCTGTGCGGTGCCTGTTATGACGTCTGCCCGGTGGCGATCGATATCCCCTCGATGCTGGTGCA
Organism: Kineosporiaceae bacterium; assembly: GCA_031400005.1. Lineage (GTDB taxonomy): Bacteria > Actinomycetota > Actinomycetes > Actinomycetales > Kineosporiaceae > JANNPJ01. The sequence continues at coordinate 4,060 of JANNPJ010000308.1, forward strand.
TCTGCGCTCGAAAGTGGTCGAGGCGAAAGCCTCCGAGCACCGGCTGCCGCCGCCGGAGGCCGTGCTGATGCGCTCGATCGGCTGGCTGATGCGCGGACGCCGGCGTTGGCCGCTGGCCGTGCGGGCACTGCGACTGATTCGCCCGATCGGCATGCTACTCGCCCGAGATGGCCGGATTTCTGTTGCTCCGCCACCGCTTTCGGCCTGGACTGCGGCCCGCGATCTCCCTCTTCCGGCGGCTGAGTCGTTCCGCGCGCGCTGGGCGCGCCAGGAATCCGAGGCCGGCCGCAATGCCGACCACCACTCTGGCCAGGAGAAGCAATGACAGCGCGCGAGGAGATACTCGGCCGGATCCGGGCCGCCCTGGTCGATCGACCGCAACCGACACCGGTGGAGCGCACGTACCGGACTTCCGCCGAACCCCGGACCGAGGACGCCGGTGACCTGCTGGAACTTCTCGTAGACCGGCTCATCGACTACCGGGCTACGGTGTATCGCGCCACCACCGCCACGGCTGCCGAGGTGATCGCAGCGGCGCTGGCCGAGCGGGGCGTCAGCCGGATCGTCGTCCCGGCCGGATTCCCCGCGCAGCTCCTCGCCGGGCTCGATCCGGTCGGTCTCGTCCGTGACGAACCTCCGCTCACCGCAACCCAATTGGATGCCATCGACGGCGCACTGACCACCAGCACGGTGGCCATCGCCGAAACCGGGACGATCGTGCTGGCTGCCGGGCCGGGGCAAGGACGGCGAGCGCTGAGCCTGGTGCCGGACTACCACCTGTGCGCCGTCCTGGCCGCTGACGTCGTCCGAGGCGTTCCCGAGGGCATCGCCCGCTTGACCCCCGAAACCTCTACCAGCACAGAAAGTCTCAGCAGTCGGCCGCTGACCTGGATCAGCGGCCCGAGCGCCACCAGCGATATCGAGCTGCACCGAGTGGAGGGCGTGCACGGCCCCCGGACCTTGGCCGTCGTCCTGATCACCTAACCCAGACCCCGTCACCATGATCGCGCACTTGCTCCACCGATCAGCGCAACGACGGGTTCGACGGCGAGGAGGAGGGCTTTCGGCCTATGGTGGATCCGTGCCGGAGGACGACGTGCTCGAGGGTTCTGCATCGCAGGACGCGCTGGAGACGGTCGAGCATGAACTCGCCGTACTCCTTCGCCGCGCCCGAGCGTTCTCGACCCAGTTCGCTCGCGAGTTCCACCCCGACCTGGACGCCGCCGCGTATGCCCTGCTGGTCTGGCTGGAGGACGCCGGAACCGCGCGGCTCACCGATCTCGCCGCCTTCTTCGGGGTCGGCAAGCCCACGATGTCACGCCAGATCCAGTTCCTGGAGCGGCTCGATCTGGTCACCCGGACCGCCGACGACACCGACCGGCGGGCCCAGACCCTTTCCCTGACTGCGAACGGCGCGGCCCGATTACACCTGGTCCGGCGCGCCAGGCGAGACAGATTCCGCACCATGCTCGCGCCTTGGCCGACGCACGACGTCGCCGAACTGGGCGCGTTGCTTAACCGGCTGAACCGGACGATGGGCACCACCGAGTGAGAGAGAAGGCCATGTCGGAATTCGATGTGATCGTGATCGGTGCAGGGCCGGCCGGAGAGAACGCCGCCGGCCGGGTCGCAGCCGGTGGTCTGAGCACAGCCATCGTCGAACGCGAGCTGATTGGCGGGGAGTGCTCCTACTGGGGGTGTATCCCGAGCAAGACCTTGATCCGCCCCGGGGACGTTCTCGCCGCCGCGCGCCGGGTCCCGGGTGCCGCCGAGGCGGTCGCCGGAACCATCGACGTCCAGGCCGCTCTCGCCCAGCGCGACTACATGACGTCGAACTGGGACGACGCGGGGCAGGTGCCCTGGCTGGAGGAGAACAAGATCCAGCTGTTCCGCGGAACTGCTCGACTGACCGGGCCCCGCACGCTTCAGGTCACCGACCCGGGCGGTGACGTGCGAACGCTCACCGCTCGCCGGGCGGTCGTCCTTGCCACCGGTACTACCTCGTTCATGCCGCCGATCCCGGGGCTGGCCGACGTCCAGGCCTGGACGAACCGCGAGGTGACCGCACTCAAGAACATCCCGCGCCGGCTACTCGTGCTGGGAGGCGGCGCGGTGGGCGCCGAGATGGCCCAAGCGATCAAGCGGCTCGGCGCCGAAGAGGTCACCGTGGTCGAAGGTGCCGGGCATCTGCTGGCCCGCGAAGAGCCGTTCGCCGGCAAGGAAGTCGGCGATGCCTTTGCCGCCGACGGGATCACCCTGCTGACTGGCACCCGAGTGAGCGCGGTGCAGCGGAATCCGGACGGCCACGTGCAAGCCACCCTGGACAACGGCGACACCGTGACAGCGGACGAACTGCTGGTTGCGGTCGGACGCCGTCCCGCCACCACCGATCTCGGCCTGGAGACCGTGGGGCTGGCGCCGGGCAAGCCGGTGGAGGTGGACGAGCGCTTGCGGGCCACCGGGGTCGACCAAGCCGACGGCGAGTGGCTGTACGCGATCGGTGACTGCAACGGGGTTGCCCTGCTCACCCATATGGGCAAGTACCAGGCCCGGATCGTCGGTGACGTGATCCTTGGCAAGGCGATCACCGACCGATCCAGCCGGGACGTCGTACCCCGGGTGACCTTCACCGATCCGCAGGTCTGTGCGGTCGGGCTGACCGAGGCACAAGCCCGCGAAAAAGGTTACTCCGTAAGTGTAGTGACCACCTCGACCGGCGGAGTGGCGGGGGCCTACACGTCCGGCAACGGCATCTCAGGTACCAGCCAGCTGGTGATCGATACCGAGCGCGAGGTGATCCTCGGTGCCACGTTCACCGGGCCGGGAACGTCCGAACTGCTGCACAGCGCGACGATAGCCATCGTCGGCAAGGTCTCGATGAGCGACTTGTGGCACGCCGTACCGAGTTTCCCGACAATCAGCGAGGTCTGGCTACGCTTGATGGAGGCCTACGGCCGGTAAGTCTGACGGAAGCAAACCTCAGTCGGACCGCAGGACGCATTTCGACGTCCATTCAATTTCACCGTTCGGGACAATGCCGTCAATGTCCTTGCAGGGCGGTCTAACTTGCATCACGGAAGACACCACTCCGTTTTTCGTCTCGATCGAAAACAGTTGTCCGAGCTGATATCGCCTACTGACAACGGACAGCCTGGCCACCTTACCCACGGCCAGGGTGAGGAGCTCGTCGCCACTGTAGGCGGCGGTGTACGTGATTTCCGCGGTCTTACTGACCGGCAGCGTTCGCGGGGAAGACTCCAGCTTTTCGACGTAGAAGACCCTGCACACGGCGTCAACCCGGACCCGCCCGAAATCCTCTCGACATTTGGCCGACGTCTCGGCCTCCCCAGTGAGGATCTTGATGAGTTCGACCGTGATCTTGCCCCTGCCTGACTTCTTCAGCAGGCCCTCGTGAGCACCGTCTGACAACGCCGGAACCGGGGCCACCTGCGAGACCATCGCGGACGGTGTGGAATCGCTGACGGCCGGGTCATCAGCAGCCGCATTGCCCGAAGGTTGGTCACCGGTCCGCGGCATCTGCTCAATCCAGACTCCGGCCCCTCCCAATATCACGATCGCCAGCCCTGCGGCCAGCATCACTCGGCGATCGCGCACCCAGCCGGGCAAACCCGATCGCTCCCGGCCAGAACCCGCCATCGACCCGGAGCGAGAGGTGGAGTGGGCCATCGACCCGGGGCGAGGGCGAGCCTCGAACTCGTCCGCCAGTTCGTCCAACCGACGGGCGAGGGTGGTCGCGTCCGGCCAGCGTCGGTCGCGGTCAGGTTCGAGAACCTGCCGTAGCACCTGCCGGACCTGCTCGGGAAGGCTGGGGTCGGAGCCCTCGGGCGGCAGTACCGGCCCCCAGGTCCCCGGCCGCTGGCCGGTGATCAAGTGGAAGCAGAGCGCACCCAGGCTGTAGACATCGGCTCGGGCATCAACCCAGGAGTCGGGCATCGACTGCTCCGGCGCCATATATCCGAGCGACCCCACCGACATCGTCATGGCGGTGCCCTGGGTCATGTTCTTGGCTACCCCGAGGTCAGCGATCAGCAACCGCTCGCCCCCGTCCGGAGCCGATCGGATCAGGACGTTCGAGGGCTTCAGATCGCGATGAACGATGCCCAGCCGATGCAACTCGGCGGCGCCGCGAGCAACCTCCGCGGTCAGCCGCAGGGCCTCCACCAGGGGTGGCCGGCCCTGGGCAATCCGCTCGCCCAAGGTTCCGCGATCCGCATGCTCCATGACGAAATACGGGCGCCCGTCAGGCAATTCGCCGATATCGAAGACCTGTACGATCCGGCTGGACGAGGCCCGACGCAACATCTGCGCCTCGGCCAGGAATCGGTCCCGCAGATCGACCTGGTCAACCCAGTTCTCCGCCATCACCTTGATCGCGATCGTGGTGTCCAGCGAATCGTCGTACGCAAGCCAGACCACCGCATATCCACCCGCCCCGAGACGCGGTCCGACTCGGTAGCGGCCTATCGTAGGCGGAACTGACATGCACGTATTATGTCGACAAGTCGATGGATCCCGGTCTTCTGGGGGGGATCTCGGCGGCCAACCCGACCATGGCTGGAGTCTCGCCGCGCGAAGTCTCTGGTGATCATGCGGGTCGCGGGTCGCCCTCACCTACCCGGTCGGTGACATGCGGGCTGTGAGCCAGGTTTCGCTCCACCTCACCTGATTCCTAATTGCTTGACGCATCTCGACATCCACTCGGTTCTACCGTCAATGGTGATGCCGTCAATGTCCTTGCAGCCCAGTGGCTCCTGGCTGCCGCCCAGAAAAACTCCGTGCTTGGTCCGAAACGCAAACAGCCTGCCCTGCTGATACTTCTTGCTGAGCAGCGCTGTCTTGGCCACGTCGGTCCCGAATACTTCGTTGAACAAGACGCCATTCTGGTCGACATTGACGACGTAGGCGACGGCGGCGTCCTTGTCCACCCGAAGGGTCCGGGGGGAGGTCTCCGTCCGCGGAAAATAGTAGGCCCGGCACACGGCTTTGGCCGGGACCGGCCCGAAGTCCTGTTGGCATTTGGTCAGCGCCTCGTCCCCCACAAGGAGGTTCACGAGGTTGAACGTGATCTTGCCCTTGGGCGAGGCCACCAGCAGACCGTGGTGATCACCATCAGCCAACGGGGAGACCGAACCCGCCGCCGGGGAAGCCTTGGCGGCCGGAGTGGTGGTCTGAGACTCCGCCTCGGACGAATTCAGGATTATCCTGAATTCGATCCATACCAGCGCCACGAGCACCAGTCCCACGGCCAGCATCACTCGGCGATCACGGATTCGGCTGGAGAAGCCGCGTGGTGGCTGGCAGGGCGGAGCCGGCGCCCCAGCATGCATCCCGGACCCGGCGCGGCGGCCGGACCCGGCGTCGAGTTTGGACCTGGAGCGGCGGCCTGGCCTAGGGCGGTGGCCAGAACCCGGGGCTGAGCCAGAATCAGAGTCAAGCCCGGATCCGACGTCAAGCCCGGATCCGGAGTCAGGCCCGGACGGGGAGCGGAGACTGGACTCGACTTGGGGCTCGGATCCGACCGCGCCCGGGTCCGGTCGCATCGGTGGGTGAGTGACGTCCCCCTGGACCCCGAATTCGAACTCGTCCGCCAGCTGGTCCAGCCGCTCGGCCAGGGTGGCCGCGTCCGGCCAGCGCTGGTCCCGCTCCAGGGCGACGGCCTGCGTCAGCAACTGTCGGACCGGCTCGGGAAACCCGGGATCGGAACCTTCGGGCGGCAGAACCGGCCCCCACTTCCCCGGCTGCAGCCCGGTGACCAGGTGGAAACCGAGCACACCCAGGCTGTAGACGTCGGCTCGGGCATCTACTCGGGCGTCCGTCGACTGCTCCGGCGCCATGTATCCGGACGACCCCACGGACAGGGTCAGGGCGGTGCCCTGAGCCAGGTTCTTGGCAATCCCGAGGTCGGCGATCAGTAACCGATCGCCACCGTCCGGAGCCGACCCGATCAGAACATTGGAGGGCTTCAAATCGCGGTGCACGATGTCCAGCCGGTGCAGTTCGGCGGCACCGCGAGCGACCTCCGCGGTCACCCGCAGCGCCTCCACCAGAGGAAGCCTACCTCGGTAGATCCGGTCGCTCAGGGTTCCGCGATCGGCATGTTCCATCACAAAGTACGGTCGCCCGTCCGGCAATTCACCGATGTCGAACACCTGCACAATTCGGCTGGACGCCGCCCGGCGCAGCATCCGCGCCTCGGCCAGAAAGCGCTCGCGCAGTTCGGCCCGATCTACCCAGTTCTCCGCCAGTACTTTGATCGCGATTGTCGTGTCGAGCGACTCGTCGTGCGCCAGCCAGACCACTGCATACCCGCCGGCTCCCAGACGCGGCCCCACCCGGTAGCGGCCGATCAAGGTCGGAACTGACATAGATGCATTATGCCGAGAAAGTGGGACGGCTTAAGACACGAGATCTCGAAACCGCATGATCAACTAGCGCTTGTCGCTTTACTGAGCCGCAAACACGTCCCGGCAATCAATGCAATACCCCCAAACCAACCGCGATCATGCGCAGTTGCACCGTGTAGAGGCAACTGGCATGACCGTCGGAAAGTTTTGATCATGAGGTTAACGCATGATCAAGGTAGCGCGGTTAGCGCTGGTAGCTGCTGCCACCACTGCTGGCCGGGCGCGGGGTCCGCGGGCGACCGGCGGGGCGGCCGCCCGCGCTGCGGGTACCCATCCCACCACCGGGCGAGCGACGACGGATCTCGCCACCGCGGCTTTCCCTGCTCTGCGGCGGCAACTGGGTGACGATCACCGGCTCACCGGAGGCCGCGAGCTCACGGACCACGTCGTGGCCGGAGTGAACCTGGTCGGTCGTCGCCGTCACCGAGGCGTCCCGGTGCAGACGGACGACGTCACGAGTCTGGAACGGCTCCACGAAGGAGACCACCGTGCCCCGGGCGCCGGCTCGCGCCGTCCGACCGGAACGGTGCAGGTAGTCCTTGTGGTCGTTCGGCAGGTCGTAGTGCACGACCAGGTCGACGTCGTCCACGTGGATACCGCGCGCTGCGACGTCCGTCGCCACCAGCACCCGCGGGTGACCGGCCTGGAAGGCGTCGAGCGCCCGCTGCCGCTGGTTCTGGTTCAGGTTGCCGTGGATCGCGGCCGCCTCTGCCCCGGCCCGGGACAGCTGCTTGGCCAACCTGTCGGCGCCGTGCTTGGTCCGCACGAAGAACAGGGTGCGGGCCGGGCGAGCTGCGATCTCGCTGGCGACGGCCACCTTGTCCTCGCCCCGGAGGGTGAAGACCTTGTGGTCCATGGCGGTGGCGGCGTCCGTGGTCTGGGCGACCGCGTGGAACGCCGGGTCGGTCAGGTAGTCACGGACCAGCTTGTCCACGCCACCGTCGAGGGTCGCGGAGAGCAGCAGCCGCTGGCCACCGTTCGGGGTGGCGTCGAGGATCTGCCGGACGGCGGGCAGGAAGCCCAGGTCGGCCATGTGGTCGGCTTCGTCGATCACGGTGATCTCGATGCTGCCGAGCTGGCAGGAGTTGCGCTCCATCAGGTCGATCAGCCGGCCCGGGGTGGCGACGACGACGTCGACCCCACGGCGCAGCGCGTCGATCTGACGGCTCATCGAGAGGCCACCGACGACGGTGGTCACCCGCTGGTCAAGGGCATGCGCCAGCGGCGTCAAGGCGTCCGCCACCTGGCGGGCCAGCTCACGGGTGGGGACCAGGATCAGGGCCCGCGGCGTCATCGGCTTACGGACGCTCGAACTGGCGTGCAGCCGGGCCAGCACCGGGATGCCGAAGGCCAGGGTCTTGCCGGAACCGGTCTGGGCCCGGCCGAGCACGTCGCGACCGACCAACGCGTCGGGCAGGACCCGAGTCTGAATCGCGAACGGCTGCTCCATGCCACGGCCGACCAGGGCCCTGACCAGCGGAGCCGGCAGGTCGAACTCAACGAACGGACGGGCTTCCGGGGCCGGCGTCTCGGCTGCAGCGGTGAGCGCTGCCTCGAGCGGGCTGGGACCGGACGACGGACGGGACGAACCCGAGCGGCGGGGCCCACCGGAGGGGCGGCCACCACCGGACGGGCGGCGGTGCGACGAACCGGACATGCGGGGGCGACCAGAGGTCTGAGTCATACGTGTAAAACTCCATCGGTGGCGCGTGAGGTCGCGTCGTTCGGAGACGTCGGCTCAGCCATACATCGGCGAGCACGACCGGAGGCTCCGAATTACCAGGTGGCATCAACGGTGACATCTATGTTCCGATGCTGTACCAATGCCTGGGGAGCGACTCACTACGTGCGACCAACGCGGGCGGCTCGCCCGCGAGAGTGACGACACGTTCCTGCGTCGTCTGTGGGGCTAGCGTACCAGTGCTCCAGATTCTTCCCTCCCCTAACCAGCGTGTTCTACCTCTCTGTCCTGGATCATCCAGCACCGATCGGCCCCAAGACCCGGTCCAGGTAGGCGTTGGCGAACACGCCGCGCGGATCCAGCCGGTCACGCAGGGAGACGAACTGCTCGAAGCCGGGGTAGAGCTTGGCCAGCCGATCGGCGTCCAGTTCATGCACCTTGCCCCAGTGCGGGCGTCCGTCGTACTCGTGCATGATCTGCTCGATCGCCGCGAAGTAGGGGGCCGATTCGACGCCGATGGGCACATGGGCGGCGAGATAGGCCGATTCCCGCCCGCTTGCGGTAGACAGCGGAATGTCGTCGGCGGCGGCGACCCGGACCTCGATCGGGAAGCCGATCCGCCAGTCGGAGGCCTTGACCATCCGCTGGACGGCGGTGACGGCCTCCACCGCAGCGGCCCGGGGCACCGCGTACTCGGTCTCGACGAATCGAACCCGTCGCGGCGTGGTGAAGACGCGGTCTGAGCGATCAAGGTAGCTGCGGGCCCCGAGCGCCCTGGCCGAGATCCGGTTGATCAACGGGACTAAGGGCGGCACCTGGCGGCCGAGGGCGACGGTGGCCCCGAAAGCCGTGTTCGACAGGAACTGGTCGTCCCACCAGGCCCGCCAGGCCGGCAACGGATCCAGCCCGTCGTCCAAGGGCAACCGGGTGTTCCGCTTCACCAGCGTCGAATCGGTGTTCGGGAACCAGTAGAACTCGAAGTGGTCGGTGCCGTCGGCGAACTCATCGAACCGGTCGACGACCTCGGCGAACGGCATGCTGGATTCCTCCGCCCGAAGGGCGAAAGCGGGAACGGTCTGCAGCGTCAGAGTGGAGACCACGCCGAGCGCGCCTAGATTGATCCGGGCCGGACCGAAGATCTCCGGGTGCTCGGTGGCCGAGCAGGTCAGTATCCGACCGTCGGCCAGTACCAACTCCATCGCCCGCACCAGCGTGGCCAGCCCACCGAAGCGGGCCCCGGTGCCGTGGGTCCCGGTGGCCATCGCACCGGCGACGGTCTGCTGGTCGATGTCGCCGAGATTCGTCAGCCCCAACCCGGCCTCGGCCAGCAGTCGGTTCAACCGCTGCAGCGTCATCCCGGCCTGGACCGTCACCAACCCGGTCCCGGTGTCGAGGTTGATCAGGTCGGCGTGCCGGTCGAGAGCGATCTGAACCTCTTCCGGCCGGGCGATGCCGGTGAAGGAGTGTCCGGAACCGACCGGCTTCACGCGCTGACCGTCATCCGCCGCCAGCGACACCACCGCAGCGATCTCGGCGGCGCCACGGGGATGAACCGTGGTGCAGTCGGCGGTCTGATTCCTGGCCCAGTTCACCCAGGTATCCGTCATCACGCGTCTCCCCCTCGTCCACACCAATGCACAACCCCTACCAGGGTCTCCGTTACCGGCCAATCCTAGAAGTAGATCAAGTGTTCAAATGTCAATCCAGATCCCTTGACGCCACCTGGGACCAGGACAAGTCTTCTCGGCATGACAGTGGACAGTGGGCGCCGGCTCACTCCGGCAGCGCGACTCAATCGAGCGACCTCCGACCTCGACCCACCACTGGCCGTCGTGGACCTCCAGGCGCTGCGGGCCAACGCGGCAGACCTCGTCCGCCGGGCCGGGGACAAACCGATCCGGCTGGCCAGCAAGTCCATCCGCTGCCGGACCGTGCTCCGGCAGGTGCACGCCATGCCGGGATTCGCCGGAATCCTGGGCTACACCCTGGCCGAAGCGCTCTGGCTGGCTGAGGAATTCGACGACGTCGTCGTCGGATACCCAAGCGTCGAGGTGGCGGCCCTGCGCCGGCTGGCGGCAGACCCGATGCTCGCCGGCCGGGTCACGCTGATGGTCGACGGAACCGAGCAGCTCGACTTCATCGACGCTGTCGTCGCACCGAACCAGCGGCCGGCCTTCCGGCTGTGCATCGACCTCGACGCCTCACTGCGCGGGTTCGGCGGCCGGATCCATCTGGGAACCCGCCGATCTCCCGTGCACACGCCGGCACAGGCCGGGCAGCTGGCCCGCCTGATCCGTGGTCGGCCCGGCTTCACCCTGGTAGGGCTGATGGCCTACGAGGGTCAGGTGGCCGGGGTGGGCAACCAGCCGGCCGGGCGACCCGCTCGAGGTGCGGCAGTCCGAGCGATGCAGTCGATCTCGGTACGCGAACTGGCCGAGCGGCGGGCAGCGGCGGTCGCCGCGGTGACCGCCGTTCACCCACTGGAGTTCGTCAACGGCGGAGGCACCGGGAGCCTGGAGACCACCAGCGCAGAGCAGGCGGTGACCGAACTGGCTGCCGGTTCCGGGCTCTACGGGCCAGGATTGTTCGACAGCTACCGTTCCTTCAGTCCGGCGCCTGCCGCGTTGTTCGCGCTCGGGGTCAGCCGGCGCCCGGCCCCGGACATCGTCACCGTCACCGGTGGCGGTTGGATCGCCTCCGGTCCGACCGGGGCGGACCGGTCTCCCATACCTACCTATCCACCAGGTCTGAGCCTGCTTCCGGCTGAGGGCGCCGGCGAGGTGCAGACACCGCTGCGCGGGGATGCCGCCAGGGCGCTGCGGATCGGTGACCGGGTCTGGTTCCGGCACGCCAAAGCCGGGGAACTGGCCGAGCACGTCGACGAGTTCCAACTCGTCGAGGGCGACGTGATCACGGATTCCGCCCGCACCTATCGCGGTGAGGGCCGAAACTTCCTCTGACGTGTCGGTTGCCTCGGCTGACCAGGTACCCGGAGGCCGCTCGGTGTCCGCCTCCCACGTCGGGCGGGCTCCGGCGGTCAGGACGGCGGCTCGAGCGCCCGGCCGCCGGTGCCGCAGGTCACGGCCCGGGCCCTTTTGACCGTGGGGTCGCTCTCCGCTCGTCCAGTCACGGTCTTCACCGCGCCGTTCAGGGCCCGGGTGCCGCCCTCGCTCAGGTTGATCGTGGTCCGGGTCACGATCACGCCATCACCGTCGTCCCCTGACTTCGCCGACTTCGCGAGGAAACCGGCCAGCTTCCGGCCCGTAGATCCGATCACCGGGCAGCCCACGCCGGTGCCGAAGCCGGCGAAACCTCCGTCGAAGGTGTACTGCTTTCCGTCGATGTTACGGACCGGGACGATCGCGCAGCCGACCACCGCGTACAGCTTCACCTCCCGGATGAAGTCGAGCAGGATGATCGCCGACCCGTCGCCAAGCCGACCGGCCACTGCCTTCGCGGTGGTCGGGGCAGGGTTGGTGAAGCTGGTGGCAAACCGAGCACCGGTGGCGGTCTGGACGCCGAGCATCCGGGTGTTTCCCTTGATCGCCAGCCAGAGGATGTCCAGTTTTTCGTCACCGTCCAGGTCGGCGGTCCTGGCCCCGTGCGCTTTGGGGGGTATATCGGCTCCGCCGGGAGGGCAACCCTTGGACGGTGTGGTCGTGGGAACAGCAGCCGGCGCCGTGCCACCCGGTGTCGGTGTGGCCTGCACCGCCTCGGTGCCGGCCGTCGAGGGGATCTGGGCCGTCGTGGTCGGTGAGCCGGGGGCCCCGGCCGGAATTGCCGGGGCGGCGTTCCCGGCCGCGGTCACGGTGTGGCTCTGCACCGGCTTCTGTGACTGCATGATCTTGAGGCCGACACCGGCCACGACGGCCACGGCCGCGAGGACAGCGACGGCGGTGACCACGGTGCGGGTCCGACGTCCCGACCCGCGCTGCTGCGGTTCCTGCTGCTCGGCAGCGAACCGATCCGCCAGCTGGTCCAACTGGACGGCGAAAGTGACGGCGTCCGGCCAGCGTCTGCCAGGTTCCACCTCGAGCGCCCGTTGCAGCACCTTGCGGACCGGCAACGGCACCGGCACCTCCCACTGCACGAACCCCGGCAGCCCTGGTACCTCCCCCGTGATCAGGCGATAGGCGATGGCGGCCAGGCTGTAGACGTCGGCCCGCACGTCCACCCCGGAGTTCGGCCCGGACTGTTCGGGCGCCATGTATCCGGCCGACCCGACGGACATCGTCAGGCCGGACGCCTGGGCCAGGTTCTTTGCCACTCCGAGATCAGCGATCAAGAGCCGTTCCGGGCCGCCCTGGGTGGCCTTGATGAGCACGTTCGACGGCTTGAGGTCGCGATGCACGATTCCCGCGCGGTGCAGCTCGGAGGCGCCACGAGCGACCTCCGCGGTCACCCGCAGCGCCTCCACCAGCGGCAGCGGCTCGGTCCTGACCCGGTCGGCCAGCGTCCCCCGGTCGGCGTACTCCATCACGAAGTACGGTCGCCCGTCCGGTAGTTCGCCGATGTCAAAAACCTGCACGATCCGGTTGGACGCCGCCCGCCGGAGCATCCGGGCCTCCATCAGGAACCGCTCGCGCAGGTCCATCCGATCGGCCCAGTTGTCGGCCATCACCTTGATCGCGATATCCGTATCAAGTGACTCATCGTGTGCGAGCCAAACCACAGCGAAACCACCGGAGCCCAGCCGAGGGCCCAGGCGATATCGGCCGATCACCTCGGGAACAGACATAGCAGCATCATGCCGGAGAGCAACGACCGATCCCGCAGCGACTGTTCACCTGGTCGTACCAAGCCTCAATCCGGATCAGGTTGGCCAGCAAGGGATTTCATTCTGGCTTCGAACCTGGATAACTCCTTCCCTTCTGTCCGACAATTTGCACAAAATGCGGATTGCGGTCATTAAATATGTCCGCCGCAGAAACTGGTGCGGTGATGGCTAGGCTGCACCTGTGTTGACACTGCAGTCCGTGGCCCTCATCGGCGCCGCCGTATTGGTTCCGATCGGCGCGATCTTGCTGGGGCTCGCACTGTTCCGAGCGGGATCCCCCACGGATCCCTCGACGACTCCCTGCGAACTCGTCCCGCATCCAATTCGTCAGCTCGTCCCTGCCGACCACCGCAGCACACACGCCGAGCGCCAGGAATGCCGGAGCCGGCTCGGCCCCAGCTACGACGCGCACCTGGTCATCGTGGCCGACATCCTGGCCCGGCGACCGGGAGAGCTGAGCAGTGTCCTGATGGATTCGCAGGACTCACCCACCGACGACCTGGTGACCGTGAGTACCTACCTCACCGGGCCGCGAATCGGCCTGGATCGGGCACTGCGGAACGGGACGGCCGCTGGGCAGCGGGCGATCGCCGCCTGCCTGACCTCCGGCTTGCACCGGTTCCCGGCCCATCGGGGCGCCTGTTACGGCGTTGCCCGAGCGGTCGGCGTCCCCGTCGACGTGTACCAGACCGGCCAGACGATCGTCGAACCCGCCTTCATCCAGGCCCGAACCGAGCCACCGTGTACCTCGTCCACCACATCCGCGGTGGATACCGAGATCATCTTCGCGTTCTGGTCCCGCACCGCCCGACTGGTCGGCCCGTTCGCAGCCAACCCGCACACGGTGGTCTTCGCCGCCGGGGCCAAGTTCAGGGTGCTCGGCGTCCAAACCTGCGAGCAGAGCGATGCACCGGGAGTGGTATTCCTCAGCGAGTGCCCGAAGTTCGGCGGGTTCGCTCGTGAGTGGCGGATAACCCGCCTCGGATTGCGGACGTGGTGGATTCTGGCCCAGTTCCGTCAACAGATGGACATCGACCCAACTGAGCCCGTCGAAGCCGGTCTGCATACCCCCTCTGTACTGGGCTTCACCCCGGGATTCGATCAGACCGGCAGGCCGTATCAAGAGGATTCCAGCCAGGCTGTGCAGACCGTCCCCTGAGAGACGTCGCCCTACCCCCTCAGGGCGCCGTCTCGCTCTCAAGGGACGTCGTCACACCAATCACACACCGCGTGGTGAACACCACTGAGTCTGACCGGCTGTCGGAGCACCCGGCCCCCAACCACCGGGAGAGCCCGGACCCCAGACACCAGGAGCCCCTGGACCCCAGGCGCCAGGAACACCAGACCCCCAGCCACCGGAAAAGCCCGGACCCCCGCCGGGAAAGCCCGGGCCCCCGCCACCGGGAGCACCGGGAGCACAGCCGGGAGCGGGAGCCTGTCCCTGCGCCGGCGGCAGCTGGCCCGGCACCTGTGCCCGTGCCGGCACCGATCCCGGCGGCACCTCCCCCTGGCCCGGCTCCTGTTCAAGGGCCTGTTCCTGTCCCTCCACGGGCGCCTGTCCCTGCACAGGTTCCTGCGCTTGCCCTTGCACAGGTGTCTCCTGCCCCTGCATAGGCGCCTGCCCCTGCCCCTCCATAGGCGTCTGCTCCTGGTCCTGCATAGGCGCCGACTCAGTGGGGGTGCGGTTTGCGTCCATCGACGGGGAGTCACTTGATGGACGGATCACCGTCATCCGCCTTGGCGTGATGACGACCCGTTCCACCGGCACCAACGGGGCCGACGTAGCGGACACCGATTTACCATTGATCAGAGGATCTTTTACCAGCGGTTCACCAGCCTTCGCCGGCTCCGCGTCGACCGCGCTGGCGGGACTCGCCTGCGAGCCGAGACTCGCGAATACCCCCAGGATCAAGCAGGCAACGCCCATCAGCAGGGTTGTGATGCCCGCCACCACCAGTCGCGACTGTGCCGCCAACGAGTCCGGTTCACTACTGGCGCGCCGCCTCGGCGACGTTCGTCCCTGCTGCATGAGAGGAAGGTACCTCCCTTGTACGCCCGTTTTAGGGCATGATCGGTGATGGACGACAACGGCCGGAGAAAAACTTCACCGGGATTTGATCCACCGAGCGGTCCGGCCCGTAAGACGGATCGGGAGGTGCCGATGTCGTCCATGACCTCGATCAGCTGCACGATCACCGAGAAGCAGGCTACACATGAGCGACCGCGTGCAAGGATGCGTGGCCGTGGCCTCGACAGTTCCCCTGCCAGCCGACACGATAGGCCAGTGGTGAGCGATTCAGGCCCGCGCAGAACCCTGCGAAATCAATCCGATGCGCCGAACGGCGGCGAAGCGCTCATGCGAGCGTTGTACGCGGAGCATGCTGGACCGCTCCTCGCCTTTGTGCTCAGGCTCACCCGTGGTGACCGACAACGCGCAGAGGACATAGTCCAGGAGACGCTGCTGCGTGCCTGGCGAAACGCCGACCTCCTTCGTGACTGGGAGGAGACGTCACCCCGACCGTGGTTGGTGACAGTTGCGCGGCGGATCGCCATTGATGGCTACCGCAGCGAGAACTCCCGACCGTTGGAGACCTTCGGTCGCGACGTCAACAACTACGCCGGGGTCTCAGATGAGAGCGACCGGGTGGTGCGATCAATGACGGTCGTACAGGCCCTGCGCACGCTGACCCCCTCGCACCGCGAAATTCTTCTTGAGACCTACTTCCACGGTCGCACCACGCAAGAGGCGGCAGAGACCCTTGGGTTGCCTCTCGGTACGGCCAAGTCCCGTGTCTATTACGCGCTCCGCGCACTCCGCGTAGCGCTCCAGCAGCGAGGGGTGACAGAATGAGCGAGCACACGCAAGTAGGCCCCTATGCCCTCGGATTACTCGATCCCCTCGAGATGTCGAGGTTCGAGGAGCACCTGGCTGAGTGCGACGAGTGCGGCACTCAGCTCGAATGGATGCTTCCCGTCGCCGATCTGATGGCCGACGTCGAACCTGGCGACCTCTACGGCATCGACGGCCCCAGTGCATTCAGCACACCGGGCGGATCCGTTCAGCAATCCATGACGATGACGGACCCGTCGACTCGACCCATGACGCAGGCCCAGCCCCCCGGGTCGGCTCCTCCTCCTTATGCTCCGCTTAAGGATCTTTCGACTCCGAACTACCCGAACGAGATCGCCGCTGGCGTCGATCCGCGGACCGGCAGCATGCCGACCATCGACCCTCGCACCGGCAGCATGCCGACCGTCGACCCCCGGACCGGCAGCATGCCGGCCGTCGATCCGCGTACCGGCAGCGTTCCGCGAATCGATTCCCGGACCAGAACGCCCCGGCCGGATCCCCGCACCAGCGACATGCCGAGAGTCGAGCCCGCAGCCGGGGAAAACCGGATCGTGCCGCTGGTTCGCGGCGGAGATTCCCGCCGTCGCAATCAATCCCGACCGGTGCCGCACCGGCCTGAGGAGATGGCAGCTCCGGGTCAACGACGCAACGGACTCATGCTGGCAGCCGCCGCGGGCATCCTCGCCGTCGGTGCTGCGGTCGGTGCCGGGGCGATGGTTTCCGGTCCGTGGGCCGATCAAGGTACGCAGATCGAGGCGATCTCCGGCCCGCAGATGAAAGCCACGGATGGCACGAGCGGTGTGCATGCGGATGTCACGGTTGCCGAGAAGGAATGGGGCAGCCGCGTCTCCTTCACCGTCACGGAAATCGACGGGCCGCGAAAGTGCCGACTCGTTGCCGTCAAGAAGGACAAAACGGCCGAGGTGTTGTCAACCTGGACCGTCCCGAAACGGGGATACGGCAAGGACACTCAGCCGCCGACCCTGACGTTGATGGCCGACACGGCGCTCGAAATCGGCGAAATCGGTTCATTTGAGGTGCAAGACGTCACGGACCCGAACAAGCCCATTACTCTCGTGACTGTTCCCGCCGTGCCCGCCTGATCTCGACTGAAACTTCTTCGTTTCGGTCGAAAGATATTGATCCCGCTGCCGTATCCAGCCGTACTACCTCTTGAACGGGATAGAGATTTTCCAAGTCAGGAGGAACCGTGGTACCCCAGAAGCGAATCGTCATCGCGGCGGCCGGCGCGCTGATAGCAACACTCGCGCTGGCAGGATGCGGTAGCGAAGACGGCTACAGCGACAGCGGTGCAGGGTCGGCCGCCATCGGAGCAGAGCCCGTCGCCGCGGGCGTTGAACCGGAACCCACTGAGCCCGCTCAAGAGTCTGACATCGTCAACGAAGACGCCGTTGCTGATGTGCCGCCCGCCGGGGCTGCGGCTGCTGAAGCGGACGAGGCTGCCGCAGGCGATGCGGCTGCCGAGAAGGCAGACAAGGGAAAGGCCGCCAAACCGGCGGGCCCCCAGACCGCCAAGCCAGCCGGTACGGTCTCGAACAAGCTGATCGCCAAAGCTGTCCCGAAAATGGGCAATGTTGTCACGGACGCCAAGGGCTGGGTTCTCTACCGCTTCGACAAGGACAAGGACTCACCGTCGAAGTCCAACTGCGTCGGGGACTGCGCGAGGCTCTGGCCGCCACTGCTGGCCGATGACACGCTGGAACTGTCCGGTCTCTCCGCCGCCAAGGTCGACACCGTGGAGCGGGCGGATGGTGGACTTCAGGTGACCATCGGCGGCTGGCCCGTCTACCGCTACATCGGTGACAAGAAGCCCGGTGCGTGGAGCGGCCAGAACATCGGCGGTACCTGGTTCGTGGTCGAGAAGGACGGTTCGAAGAACCTGACCTGCCTGCCGAAAATCAGCAAGCCGGTGGCACTTCCGGTCGATCCCGCCGAAGCGAAGCAGAAGACTTCCGCCAAGGGCGACGAGTTGTCTGCCGTGGACGCTGAATCCGACAGCAACGGGTACTGACCTCCCACATCGCAATTCGTTCGGGCGAGCCAATGTTGGCTCGCCCGAACGTCTTTTGTCAGGTCCATGACAACCGGCCACTGCGCCTTCGAGCAACCGGTAGTCGAGCCCGAGATCTAGCCGAAATCGTGCTCAGATAAGCGGTTTACGAGTCACAGTGGCGATCCCTCAACAGGATCGGCGGGGCGGCTACTGGGACACCTCCACCGGAACTGCTCTGCTCACGATCGCTTGGCAGCCATCGCACGGGAGCAGCCCTCGGCCAGCCGCCGCGTCGACGGCGTCTTGATCAGAACGGCGTGAGCACTGTTCCCGCAGTAGCAGATTCACTCTGATCAAGACGCCGTCACCCCGCTGGCCCAACAGTGCGAAGTGCTGCTCCCGGCCACCCGGTCGCGGCGGGGATTGCGGGATTCCCATCTCCAGCTGCACAGGAGCCGCCCACGCCCAAAGGCACCCCGCTTTACTTGATCCGCCATGATCACACACAACTGTGCCACGGTTAAACACGTTCTACAGGCTCATTTTGGGCCAGAACCCGTGCCTAACCGTGGCACAGTTGCCGGCGCCGGTGAGTGGTCTACGAATGGACCAACAGCCTCTGATCGCGGGTTTCGTGCGAGCGGCTGCGGCTGCGTGAACTGGTCAACAGCCCCCTGATCGCGTCTGGCTGGGCCATTTTCGACCCAGCAGCCGTGACCTCTGCCAGTGATCATGCACAAACTTCTGGACGGCTTATTGTCACTTCATGCATGATCACCGAAATTGACTGCGGCTCCTCGGAGTGATCATGTGGCCCAGGCGCGGGCCCGACGGCGCCTGGGCCGAATGCGATGGCGCTTGATTCGCGGGGATCAGAGGCCTCCGCAGTCGCTCGGGAGCAGCGTCAAGCAGGCGCTCAAGGACGACACCAAACAAGCGCTCAAGGACGACACCAAACAGGTGCTCAGGGATGGCGCCTATACAGGTGTCCGGGGGACAACGTCAAACGGGAGCTCGGAGGCGACACCAAACAGGCGCTCGGGGACGACATCAAAACAGGTGCTCGGGGACGGCGTTGAACAAGCGCTCGGGACGGCGTCAAGCGGGTGTTCGAGAGCCTGAGCAGGCAGCAGAGGGTGTTCTCTCGGTTACGCTCGGGCGGCCGACTTAGAGGGCCAAGTATTTTCTGGGTCGTCCCAATTGGACGCGAACCTCAAATCCCCGCATTCCAGCGAAGTCAGGCGCGCAACTTGCCGGAATACGGGGATAAGTGAGGCAACAGGCCAGTGAGTCCAGAGTTAAGAGAGTGTTGACCTTAGGGGGCGGTGAGTCCAGGCATCAGCCGACGGCCGCAAGGTACGTGCGACCGCTGGTGACCCGCTCCACGGGCATCGACTTGATGGCGCCACGGGTGGCGATCATCGATCGGGCCATCGAAGTGAAGGCATGGGGTGCGTTCACACCCACCAGGCCGACCATCCGGTCCTCATGCTGGTAGCCGAGTAGAACCCCGGCCCGCGCAATGTCCTTACGTCCGGGCCGCATCTCGCTCAGCGCCACGTCGGCTTCGGCGGGCAACTGACCGCAGACCTGGATTCGCAGACCGAACTGGTCGGACCAGAACCGCGGCAGGTGGGTCACCGGCTCCAGGTGTGCGCCTTGATCGGCGAGCAAGGTCCTGGCTGCTGCCCGGCCCATTTCCAGAGCTGCGATCCACTGCCCGACTCGAACCGGTTCGGCCGAATACTGCAGGTTCGGCCAGCGGGCAATCGTCCCGGCGGCGACGATGTCGTCCGATCCGACAACGCGCAGGTTCTGGTCGCACAGAACGCCGTCCGAACTGTCGATCTCCGGGGTCTCGGAGAGCCACTTGGTCTCCGGGCGTTCGCCGGTGCTGGCGACGATGACGTCGACGAAGATTTCCTCGCCATCGTCCAGCAGGAGACCCCACCCCTTGCGGGCCGGGAACACCTCAGAGACGCGTCGGCCCTTGCGCAACTGGACACCGGCCCGCCGGATCTCAGGGACAATCAGCCGGGCGGCGTGCTCGCCCACCGGCTTAGTCATCGGGTCCTTCGAGTCGATCAGTACACAGTCCCGAGCCATCGACCGGACTGCGTAAGAGACCTCGCTGCCGGTCAGACCGGCACCGATGACGGCAACCTTGGACGCACGCTGCAGGTCAGCCCGTAGCCCCCAAGCGTCGTCCAGCCCATAAATCAGGTGGATTCCGGGCTCACCGAGCGGAAATCCGCGAGGAGCCACCGGATGCGCGCCGCTCGCGATCACGAGCCCGTCGTACTCGAAGACCTCATCCGTGTCCGTGATCACTGTGTGTGCATCGGCGTCGAGGTGCACCGCACGCCGACCGAGGTGCCAGTCCGCGTCCAGACCGTCGGCGATCGGCAGCCGCAGATCCTGAGGCCGCGAATGGCCGGTGAGCAGGCCCTTTGCGCATCCGGGCCGGTCGTATGGCGGGTGTGTCTCGTTGTGCACGATAGCCAGTTGACCAGTGAAGCCCTGTCGCCTGATCTCTTCCATAGCGCTGACGCCAGCACGGCCGGCCCCGACGACAAGGATTCGATCATTACGCTTGTACTTCACTTCGGAACTCCTCGGTCTTGCATCTCATCAGGCCTCACCGTGCGCAGGCCTCGGGGGGAGGTCGCGTGCGGACCTACATGTGAACGCCCCGCCTGCGGTTCGGCAGGGGCGAGTCGGGGGGCCGAAATAACAGCGGTCGGCGTCCGGTTCAGACTGATCGCTCGCCTCGGGCACACGTCAATCGCCCGGACGACCTCGTTCAACTGCTCTTGCGGCACCGAGACCTGGTACGACAACCGGCCGTCGGCGAGCAAAGTAAAGACGTCGGGTGCCTCGTTCTCGCAGAATCCGAACCGAGCGCACTTGTTGGAGTCAACGGCAATGTTGATCTCTTCGCGGCGAGATGTCATTCCAAGTTTGCCTCCGACGGCACGCTTGACCTCGTACGCCTTCTTCGCGGTACTCACCCAGAGCACAACGGCGATCACCCAAGCGGCCACCACGGGAAACCAGACGTACGCCGGTGCGACGTCCGACCCGGAGACCAGCACGTGCCCAACGAGCAGGATGAAGGCGACGTGGTTCAGGGCGTGCAGGGCACGCCACCGGTTGAACCCCATCTTGCGCTGAACCATGACTGAGATGGCCGCCGCCGTCATGATCTCCAGCGAGATCACCCCGACTCCGATCCCGATCGGATCGCTCGGGTTGGTGAACGGGATGAACACGTCCACCAGGTGCGTAGTTGCGTACGGAGGGGCGAGCTGCGTCAGGGCATGAACGCCGGCCAGGGTCAGGCCCATCAATGCGATGATCATGTGCGCGCCATGAATTGTCGCGTGCCGTAGACGGGTGGACAACCAACCGTTACGAAGGATCAGGCCCCATATCACGGAAAGCCAGATCAGAAAGAACGACGTGAATCCGACCGCCGCAGCTACGAGGTGCACAGCCTCGTTTCCGCTCCGTACGGCTAGGACCGCTAGTTCGGTTCCGCTCCGCAACGACGAGCCTCCTTTGAAATAATTGGAGTGCCACGAGCGGCTCGGACCTGGCCGGCATGTTTATCTCGGGCGACATCACGGATCTATTACTCAGGAAAACTAGGCCCCGCAGCTAGCCGCTGTCAACCAAGCTTTCGAGCTGGAACACGCCTGGAAGAGGCCGAAAACCGTGTCAATGAATGTTGTCACGAACGGATTGAAACCTTCCCCCCTGTCAGCGCGTACGGTTCATGAGCTCGCCAAGCAAGGAACAGGAAGATGGCCTTTAATAAGCCATCATTAAATCGGCGTAGCGGGAATTAAAGACTCCCATTAATTGAACATCAAGAAAGTGCCTGGATCGCTTTAATGGAGATTCACGGTCAGCCCAGCAACAGCCCCCGCAGGGGACTAGGAGGGAGCAGAGGTGCTCACTGATCACCGGCGCGTACGCCGAATGCTCTTCACGCCCGTCATGGCAGTGCTAACAGTCTTTGCCGTCGCCGGACCGGCCAGCGCCACCGAGGTCCGCTCGAGCTCTTCGAGCGTGAGCCTTGCGGCTAGTACCTCTGTGCGGGCCGCCGCCGCGCCACAAGTGGCGGGTGGCGTCACTCTGCAGACGGAGGAGGCGAAGCTCACAGCCGTGGACGCCGACTTCATCACCAAGGTGCGGCTCGCCGGCCTGTGGGAGATCCCGGGCGGCAAGATGGCGATGGAGAAGGGGGTCGCACCCCGCGTCCGGCAGATCGGCCAGATGATCGCTGCTCAGCATGTCCGGCTAGACCTTCTGGCCAGGACCGCAGCGAAAGAGGTCGGCATCGGGCTACCCAACGTGCCGACGGCGGAACAGCGGCGCTGGCTCGACGAGATGAAGGATGCCAAGGGCACCGAGTTCGACGACGTCTTCGTCCACCGGCTCCGAGCCGCCCACGGCAAGATCTTCCCGGTGATCGGGACGGTCCGGTCCAGCACCGAGAACGACGTCGTTCGCAAACTGGCCCAGGACACCAACGCCTTCGTTCTCACCCACCTCACTTTGTTGGAGAGCACCGGACTGGTCCGCTACGAGGAGCTACCCAAGGCAGCTGCCCCGGTCACCGGGCCGATTGCAGCCGCTGCGAACCGCAGTTCGGACGGCGGTCTCGCCGTCCCGGTGATTTGGATGATCCTCGCCACCGCCCTCATCGCTGGAGCGGTCTTCACCACCCGGATGATCCGACCGCGGGCTTTCGGCGGCCGGCACAAGGGACGGGTTCGTGGCCCGGAAGGTTCGATGGGCACCGGCTCGATTCCAGTCCAGCCAGCCGATAACTATTACCCAGCACAGGGACTGCGCCTCGGCAGCGGTCCTCGATCGTTCTCCTGACCGACTACGACAGACCCAGAGAGGTTCCTTGCCATGCACAGCTCGTTCCGCTCTCGTAGCCCCGTCTCACTGTCGGTATGGCTAGCTGTCGTGATTGCGGTTGCTGGCGCTTTGTTCGCCGTCACCAGGATCTCCAGCAGCGTTCCGAGCAACACCGTGGAACTATCGGCCGCCCAGACCCGACGACCGGCCATCTGTCCTACACCGTCGACCAAGAAGGTCAACGCGAAGTCGAAGGTGGGGACGTACGTCGACGCTCGAGGCGCAACCCAGCACCACGGTGATGGCCAGGAACCACTTCGGCGCAGGAACTGTTCCCCGGCAGCTGCACCCGCAGCGACCGCCGTGGCAGCTGCCGACCCGGCAGCACCCGCCGAACCGGCCCCCGCTGACCCGGCAGCACCCGCTGACCCGGCAGCACCCGCCGACCCGGCAGCACCCGCCGACCCGGC
>JANNPJ010000309.1:0-1504 GCA_031400005.1 Kineosporiaceae bacterium
CGCGCGACAAATGTTCTACTTCACGCACGCCGACGCGCTCGCCGGCGGCGACATCCTCACGCACCTGTGGATTGACGGCAATGGCCGGCCGCAAACGCTGATCTAGGCGCACTCGACCCGCATGGGAACAGCCAATGCCCGGACCGTCCGGCCCCGGTTACATCGTCGTCAAGACCATTAACGGGCACCGCTACCGTTACCGCCAGTGGAGCTGGCGTGAGCCAGGCCGATCTCATCCACGCACCCAATGCCAGTATCTCGGTCCCGCGCACTCAACCGCCCGCAAAGGCGATGTCGTAAGAGCCATCGAAACGCTCACAGGTCGTATCGTCGAGCGCGAGGTCCGATCCGTCAAAGACGATGCACTGGCACTTGTCGAGCCGACAAGCGGCATCCCGTTCAAATATGCCTACGACAAGTGGTCCTTCGAGGTCATCCGACGGGCACCGCGACCACGACCCCTTCAATTCAAGACAGGAGATCAGTTCATCGATAGACACGACGGCGAGCTCATGACGATTGCCAAGGTTCTCTCCGAACATGGCAAGTACGTGTTGTACGGTGCGACCGGCGCCGATGCGACAGTCACTGAAAGTCGATTGCTCGAAGGACATCGACCGCATGCCATATCTGATCCGGTCAAGCACATCGCCCTCCTCGAGCTCGAGCTGCGCAACCGCTATGCCGACTCTCCCCATGGTCCACTCAAAGCCGATCTACAACTACCCAAGCCATCGCCCGACGACGTCCTCGACTTCGGTGAAGTGCACATGACATACACCGAACGGCTCGCAACCTGGCAGACGCGTGCCGACGAACTCGCAGCACAATCGAAGGTCGAGGCAGCCTTCGCTCAGGTCCGCGCCGAGTTCGAGCTGTCCGAGCCCGGATATCGCGTCATCACCGACGATGCCCACCAGCACGGCGGTCTTGGCGTCTACGCCGTGCCCTCGACATTTCCGGACTGGGTGCCCGACCACCTACGACGCAAGAAGCTTTTCAATCGATTGTTGGCCGATCTCACTCCGGACCGCATCACCTATCCGGCGCGCGCCAATGCCCACCGCCAA
Source organism: Kineosporiaceae bacterium (assembly GCA_031400005.1). Lineage (GTDB taxonomy): Bacteria > Actinomycetota > Actinomycetes > Actinomycetales > Kineosporiaceae > JANNPJ01. Next base: position 1,071 of record JANNPJ010000309.1, read on the forward strand.
CGTGCCCTCATCCATTCCATCCTCGATCGGGTCGACCGCCTGGCCGGCATTGACACGTCCGAAATCCGCGAGAAAATCATGCTCATATATGGACCAAGAAACACTCGAACGACTGCGTAAGCTGTTCATCGAGGCCTTACAGGCCGAGGCCGACCACGACGACGATCAATGCCGCCTTCGTCGTCGACGCCGAGTCGATCACACGTCGACCGGCACGGCAGGCCAACAGTCGCAGCCAACAGTCGCGACAATCGAATAATCGTCGGCGTTGATACGTCTCGCGTCTCTCGCCCCCAATCGTGTCCGCGACCGTTTCCAACTCTACCGCGCCCTCGCTTCGCGCTGCCGGCGTCAAGCGCGGGTCGCGACACCTCGATGGGTCCTCGCGCTTGACCCCGTCGACCGGGCGCGCACGATCAATTCTCGGCGGCTCC
>JANNPJ010000321.1:0-19070 GCA_031400005.1 Kineosporiaceae bacterium
GTCACATCCTGATGCCTGTCGTGCTGATCGGCATCGGCCTGTTCATCATCATCGAGGGCAACGCCTTCGGCCTCTAGCGCCTACACAGGCACACGATCGGATCCCGGAAAGGCCTTTCAACGGCGGAGTCCGGGCCCGAACAGCTAGCCGGCACCACATGACGCTGGCCGAGAATTCATGTTGGCCGCTCTCGGGATCGGTACCTGTGTCTTTTCGGAACCGTTCTAATTCCCGTCGGCAGCCCTGCTCGGCCGGCGGGCAACTCCACGCCCAGTTTCCATGCCCTGGATCTGGGTCTATTCGACACCAACGGATACGACCGCTCACTGGTTTACCGGCGCCCGGAGCCGTTCACCGCCCAGCGGATCATCGTGGTCGGTGCCGGAAACTCAGCCGTCCAGATCGCGGTCGAACTCGCCGCCCGCGCCCACGTGACGCTCGCGACCCGCCACCCGATCAACTACATCCGGCAGCGCCTCTCGGGCAGGTCGTCGGGCCATAGGTCGGTGCCAAACTTCTCGGGGGAGACGCCGCGTGGGTGCGCGGCAGGTAGGCCAGGACTTCGCTGTGCCAGGCCACGCGGGGGCGAGGTGAGGGCAGGGGGGCCTGACGGTGCGGATCCGCCAAGGGCTACCAGCCCGTAATCAAAGGTTAAGCGTATCCGAACCCCAAATCCGAACCCAGGGCGAACGGAAAAGGTCTCCGTAAGCTGGATCAAGGGCTACGATCAGCATCGTCTGGCGGTAGCTTTGTCTTCTATTTCGTGGATTCGAATGAAGAACCGGACCTAGATGACTACGGATCAAGAGGTTAGGGGTTCGAATCCCTTCGGGCGCACGCATTGAGACAGCCGGAACCGGCCCTGACCAGCGGAAACGCAGGTTGGGGCCGGTTTCGTTTGCGGTGGTTCCTGGGCTAACCAGATGATTGGTTTCAGGTGGGTTGGTGCAGGATGGCCCACCGGACGAGGCAGGCATGATCTCGGCGCGGGCGCGGGCCGGGGATTTGATGGACAAGCTCGCCGCTGTGGCCGGCTGAATCGCTCAGGCTGAGGCCGAAGTCGCACGTGTGCAGGAGGAGATTGCCGGCAGCGGTATTTCCCGGATCGCCGAACGGGCCAAAGAACAGGCTGAGAAGGCCCGCGCCTTCGCGGCACGTGAACACGAAGACCAGCGCCGATGGTGATCGACGAGCGTGATGGTTCTGTCTGCGGTCAGGTCAGATCTGTCCTTGACGGCGGATTTGTAGCCGGATTCGGGTGGCCTGCTCCACCAGTTCCGGTGACAGTCCGGGGCTCTGGATCGCGCACTCGCGCAGCACCGCGATCACGGTAGTCAGAGGGATCTGCGCGTTGAAGTCGCCGACCAGGCGCTCGTTGATCGTCGCGAGCTCTCCTTCGGACAAGGTCATCTCGATCATTTCTTCCTCGGTTCTGGTCATAGGTAGTCCGTCCTAAGGGGGGTCTGGGCCGGGGTCCCTGCGGTGACTGTGGGCCGGCTATCTCGTATGCGAGGAAAGGTGCTTCGCCGGCCTCGCGCCAGGGGTCACCACGATGACCTTGCCGCACGACCAATTGTCCATTATTGGTGGATAGCGGCATTCAGCAGAAGCGTCTCCGCGCGACCGCCAGGAGGCGTCGTCCTGTGTCCGCTCGGCCAGCGGGTGTCGCCCTGAAGATTCACGGGCGCGGCAATATCCACCGCCGCGCGGGCCGCTTTGGCAGGTGTAAGGGGGCCTCGAGGGACATGGCAACTCCTGGCCGGGGAGGCGACGCGAATGCGCGCCGTGTCCCCACCACGTGGTGATCGAAGCCTGGTCTGAGCCGCGCCCCACTTGCACCCACCAAGATGACTATCGGTCACCTGGGCGATACGTGGCGTAAACGGTACTCTACGTTCCGCCGCCGCGCCGCCAAACTCAACATCAGCGACGCTGCCGTGGCCGTGCCGGGGTGGCTGCTGCCTGGTGACGAGGGTCCGCGGACCCGCAGTTGCGAACGAGCAACTTCTAAGGTGGCTCAGCAGCGGAGGCCGTGCCTGCGCAACCCTCCACCGGTCACCCGCCAGGGACGCGAATGACACCACCCAGCACCCTCGGTGCACGTCTTGACCTCACCCGCGCACCCGCCAGCGCAGACCGCCCAGAGCGCACCTCAGGAACCAGGGCGAGGGACCGGTGATGCCAGGGCGACCACGACTGACCAGGGCCGCCGGGTCCGCTGGTTCACGGGTGCGTCGTAAGGTGCAGACCGAAGGGTGATGGGGCACCTGCCCCGGGTCTTGGACGCTGGGCTGGTGCTTGGGTGGTGTAGAGGTTAGAGCTCGTCGGCGTAGGCGACCAGGTGGTTCAGGCCGTGGTCGGTGAAGTAGTCGTTCAGCGCCTGCGCGGCGATGTTGTGCTGGATGGCGGTCCAGACCGCGTCGCCGCAGACGTAGGCGCGGAGTTCGTCGAGGGTGTGGGTTCCGCTGATCTCGACGTATCTCAGCCACAGGTCGGGCAGGCGGAGGCCACTGAGGGCCAGCCCGGCCCGGATTGCCGCTCCGGCGTTGAGTACGTCCATCTGTCTGCCTTCGGTTGTGGTGATCTAACCGGGCGTCGGTTCATGTTGGCGCAACACGGCAGGGCCCGGTTCGCCGGTCCCTTCCTGTCTCTGGTGAATGCTCACGACGACGTCCTACCCGGCATGAGGCTGCGTATCCGCGGTGCTGCGGCCTGGTTTGTCCGCGCACTATGATCTTTTCGCGGGGCCACCGTCGCGTCCAGCGACTCACGCGATGAAACAACGAACACCAGTGACCGCGCGGCTTGGATCACCGGTCAGTTACTCCCGAGGGCAGCGGCCGGGGGTTTCGGCGGCGTCATGGTGTTCTCTGGCCGGATGCAGCGCGCGGGTTTCTCTGTTGGCCTGAAGATGCAGACACAGGATCTTGCCGGTGAGTTCGCGGGATTGCGGCGTCGGCGGACGGTTGCGGGTGCGGGGATCGGTTCTGGGTGGGTTGGTGTCGGGAGTTCGTCCGAAAGGTTTCTGACCGGGGCCAGTGGCCTAGTCACGTACGAACGTCGAGGCGCCCTCGGCTCCGACCAGCGTCAAGGTCGTCCCGGAGATGCGCCAGGTGAAGGCGCGCGGGGGTCGTTGTGGCCGGCTCCTCGTGCTCGGCGTGCCCGGGTCTTGCGGATCGGTCCGGGTCAGGGTGACGATCTGCGGATTGAATGTGATCTGACTGCCCGAGAACGCGGCGCGGCCGCCCTCTTCAATGGTGTATTTCAGGCTGCCATCGATCATGATCCCGACGTAGACGTACTTTCCGTCGCGGTTTATCTGATAGCTGAAAGCGTTACCGCGTTCGGTGATCATATTCCAGGATCCGATCAATTCCTCCGGTACAGCCGGTACAGCTGTTCCAGCCGGAGGTGTCGGCGGCGTCGGAGCGGGCTCGCTGCAGCCCGTGAGCCCGATACATAGTGCCGTGAGAAGGAGTGCTGCTCTGCTATACGTCAACGGATATCCCCGTTCCATTGATGCGGTCATCTACGCAGCCCTGCTGCCGGTCGAAGCTGTGGCCGCTCGGGAGCGAACAATGTGAGCCCTGATTTCGACGGAAATTCCGAGAACCGTGATCAGGAAGAGTCCGAGGACTAGCCAATTCGAGCGTCGACCTGCTGCTTCAGCCTGATTTACGGCCGCGGTCTGCTCGCTCTGTAGCGCCTGCTGTTCGAATGGCGAACCGGCCACTATCGTCCGGGTCGAGGCATCGACGCCGTCCGCGACGGTGGGCGTTCGGCCCATGGAGATGGCGAGCTGGACGATTCGGTCGGCGGCGGCTCCATCGGCGGCCGCAATCGTCTCGGCCGGGGTTCGGGCATCTGGTTTTCCGACTCGGGCCGCTCGCCGTAGATCCTCGGCTCCTTGGCCCATCAGCAGGCCGGCCTGACGACCATTTGTTTCAAAGGCATCGAGAATGACACCTCCCACAGCGGCACCGGAAATCAATGATGCGCCCCGCGCCGCTGTCGCAAGCCAACGATTCTCCTCCGTACTTGCCTGAATCTGAAGAACAGTCACGACGGTCGCGATCAGGCCAAGAATGACCGGCAGGGGTGGAAACCGGCTGCGGGGCCCCCGGCCAGTGGGCAGGCCAGCCGGGCTGGCGGGAAGTCCCGGCGGGGCCAGCGGTGCAGTCGGTGGTTCCTCCGGCGCCCGTGCGGGCGGCGCAAGGGGCTCTGTCCCCCCGGTAGCTGGTGCGGACATCGATGCCAGTCGGGTGTTCTCGTAGCGGGTGCCGATGACCAGTCCGGCCATGACAAGCATGCAGCCTCGGGTGATGCCTGCGGCCGTGGAAAGCGGAAACCACCGGCGGGCGGCAAGAAAGGTCGCCGAGACGAAGGCCAGTGTCAGGAGAGCACCGGTCGCCAGTGGACTGCTCGGGACCGGCGTCCCTCGGTTCTGCGCCCTCAGTTGGTTTTGTGTTGCCGGAATCGGTTCTTCCTCGGTCGATGCCGAGCCGGTCTCGTTCCTGGCGGAGGTCGAATCGGACCGTGCCCAGAGCATAGTTCCGAGGACGACGGCGATCGCTCCACCGATCATCACCCAGCCGGCCCGCTGGCTCAGATTAGCCGCGCGGTCTCCCTCCCTCACCAGGGCGGTGATCTTCGCGGCCGTAGCGGGATTCTGGGCCTGCGCATCGGCCAGGCGTTTGCCGACCTGCGGTGCAGGGTCGCCGCCGACGGGGGCGTAGCGCGGGTCGGACAGGAGGGGATTGGCCTCTGCGCCGGCGGTACCGTAGGCCTTCAGATAAGCGCTGATCGTGGCTCGGTCGGCCGCTGCTTGGATGCGAAGGATGGATTGCTGGTCCTTCGGTGCAATGCGCCGTTCAAGTTCTTCCGCCTGAATGAGTACCGCCTGGAGTTGGAGCGCCAGAGCGGCATCATCGAAATACACCGCGCGGGCATTCTCAACGGTGCTCATCGTGTAGCGGACCTGGGCCCTGGTGGAATCCTGCCATTTGCCGTTGGCCTGAGACGCGGCCCACGCGGTCATGCCGGTCCCGACGGCGGCCAGGAGTGCGCCTCCGCCGATGAGGAGCCGAGCCGCCGGCCGCACGCGAATCATGAGTCGGTGGGTTCAGCAATCTGCGACATAAGTGACGTCGTCCAGCCACAGCATCCGATACGAGTAGCCGTAACCGGCCGGATCAGCGCAGTGGCCGACCCGCCACGTGACTGACCAAGGAGCGATGCCCGGCACATGGAAGGCGATCCGGTTGCCTGCTATCTCAACCGTGCCCTGACCTATACCAGTGATGCCTACCTGGCCGTTCGACGCGAAAGAATAATCCGCTCTATCGCCGTCCCATTCGCCGACCAACTCTGGCGGGACCGCAGTGACGGGAAGCCGTTCCGGGTCGGACGCAGGGGGGACAGATGTAGCGGGGACATAGGGCATCGAGGAGGAATCGGGTTCTGGGGCAACCGAGTAAGAAGATATCGGTTCGGACCCCGATTCCGTGCATCCGGCGAGACAGAGGCTGAGTACGATACCTGCGACGGCGGATACCAAGCCTTGCGAAGCGGTGCTGTGCATGTGCAGATCCCTCCCACCGATCGTCCCCGGCTGGCTCCTGACCGCTATTGGTCCGCATCCACATTAGTCGCGGCATCCACCAAGACGGCTACTCATTGCAAGGCCAAGAATACTCACTGTAAGAAAGGATTGTGACTGCTTTTGGGCGGTACACCTGGTCGCGCAAGCCAGCAAGGGACGGGAGCTGCGCAGCAGCGGGACGCGACCTTGACCACGCTCGGCTGGGGCTACATCAACAGCACCTGCCTCGTCGGCGGGCGCAAGGCTATTCAATCCAAGGCGTTGCGATCGGCGTCGATGAAGATCGTCGATACCGCCGTGTCGAACGACCTCTACCCGCGGCTTGGCCAAAGCGCAAAACATTTCCGGCTATCCCACGCAAGGGGACAGCGGCGGTGCGCTCGTGGCACGGACAAAATCTGGTGCCCTCGTCCAGAGAGGTCCCGTTGCCCTGCTCAGTCTGGATACATCGCTCGCTACACAAACCCAGCGTTTCATGAAAGTTCCTGATACTAAAGGAATCTAACGATCCAAGAGTCCACGAGCCGCACCAGGCAAGGGCTCTGACCACCGGCCCGACCTCGTCAAACGCGTCTTCACCCGCCGATGCCCCGACCAGCTTTGGGCCGTCGATATCACTTATCTGCGCGCGATGTCGGCCGCCGCCGGAAGGGTCGCGGGAAGCGTGAGGGCGGTGACATCCTGGGCGTCGCGATCACCGTGTACGTCGTTCCCGTGGTATCGAAGCAGGGTGCTCAGCAGCGGTCCAGCACCGCAGCGGCGGTCGCGGGTAAGTGGGGCAGCGTGGCTTGGAGGTGGGCGGCCAGCCGCAGGCTGAGGGCCACCACGGTCAGAGTCGGGTTCACCGAGCCGCCGGTCGGAAACACCGAACTGCCGGCCACGAACAGGTTGGCCAGGCCATGGACCTTGGCATCGACGTCGACCACCCCGGTCGCCGGGTCGAGCGACATTCGCGTCCCGCCCATGTGGTGGTGGTTGCCACCGAGCAGCCGGGGCCGACCGGCGTCCCAGTCCTTCTGAATCATTCCGCCGAGTCCGGCTGCGGTGAAGGCTCTGTCGTAGACATTCCGGGACCAGGTGACCCGGTCGCGGTCGCGTGTGCTCCAGGCCCACTGCAGCACCGGGATCCGCCGGTTGAACCGGTCGGTTTCGGTGCCGAGCACCACCCGGTTGTCCGGGTCGGGTGACTGCTCGGTCTGGTGCACGATCTCGAACACCCGGAACCGTCCGGCGTCCGGGCGGGCCGACCAGCCGTTGAGGTCGAGGTTGACGTCGGTGGCCATCGTCCGGTGGGCCTTGACCAAGTCGGCGCTGCCGGCCGCGATCCGAGCCGCCAACGCCGCCCTCGTGGCCAGCGAGGCGGCCCGCCCGGTCGGGCTGCGGGCTGCGGTGTAGGCCTGGAAGGCCATCCCGGCCAGCACCTCGTCGCGGGGGATCAGCATCGCGCTGGTGGAGAGCAGGCCTTCGCTTCGGACCCGCCGGGGGCTGACCGAGAGCTTGGCCATCACCTTGGTGCCCTCGTGGTGGAACGCGTCGTACAACCGCAGCCGACCGGCGAGCCGAGCTGTCGAGGGGGCCACCAGCAGGCCGCCGCGCACCAGCGGGTGTTCCATCCAATAGCGCCCGACCTGGCTGGTGCCGTTACCCAGCCCGCCGCGGACCTGTCGGTCGGACAGCAGCAGTAGCCGGGAGTTTTCGATCCCGCCGGCGGCCAGCACCGTGCACCGGGCCCGGACCGTGCCGGTCGTGCCGTCGTCGCGGCGCCAGTGCACCGCCGTCACCCGGGTTCCGGCCGGGTCGCTCTCCAGTTCAACCACGTTCGTCCCGGTCAGCACCTCGACCCCGCTCGCCGCTCGCAGCCTCGAGACCGCGTCGGTGGTCCAGGCGGTGGCCGGGCCGAACTGGAACATCTGGGTCTCGACCAGGCCCGGGTCCAGCGGCAGTGGCGCCGCCGACGGCGTACTCCAGCCGGCCGGGGTGTAGTCGAACCGGCCGAGCCCGCAGACCGACTGCGCCTTCGCGTACCAGGGGTCGAGATCGGCGCGCGTGAGCGGCCAGCCGGAATGCGGCACCTCGGGGCGTGCCTCGAAGTCGCTCGGGTCGAGCGGTGCGTACCGGCAGCCGCGCCCGCCGGCCTGCGGGTCGGCGTCCTCGTTCGCCATCCGGTAGCTCCACAGTCCGGACGTGCCGCCGAGCCCGCTGGCTCGAGTCTGCGTCACGTCGCTCTGCGGGTAGGCAGGCTCGCCTTCCTGTCGGATGTCGGTCAGCAACCGGGCCTGGCTGCCGCCGCCCTCGAGCAGGATCACCCGGACCCCGGCCTCCGCCAGAGTCAATGCCACCGTCAACCCGGCCGGACCCGCCCCGATCACGCAGACGTCGCCCGCCAAGTCCTCGCCGCCGCTCGCCGGGCGCTCTTCGGCTCGTGGGTGGACCCCAACCGCAGGCTGGGCTCCGGGCACAGGCTGGGTTCCGTCCAAGGAGAGCCGCTTGTGCGCTGCGCTTCCCGGGGCCCATCCGGCCAGCTTCTTCAGCATCGTCAACTGTGCTGGGGAGAACACCTGGTTCGCCCGCAGCGTCCAGCGCAGGCGACGGTCCGCGTCGGCGACCACCGCGCCCAGCTCAGCTCGCAGCCGGGGGTCGAGATCGGCGTGCTGGACGAACCGGCTGTGCGCGCGCAGCACCGCGTCGGCGTGGTGCTGGGTCATGCGGTGCCGGCCACCGCGGACCTCGACCACCGAAAAACCGGAACTGGCCGAGGACGCGTGCACTAGGTACCCCGACAGCGGGGCGATCAGGAAGCCGACGTCCGAGCGATTACCGATACGCAACCAGAGCGCGATGTCGGCGTACGGGCCGTCATCGGCGTCGAACTTCTCGTCCGCGACCAGCGCGCTGCGCAGCATCACCGAGGGTACGCAGACGATTCCACCCAGGGCCAGCGACCGGCGCACGAACGATTCGCCCGGCTCCAGGGTGTCTCGGTCCAGACGGGACCAGTGCTGGGCCGCACCGATCGGGCGGGCGTGTTCGTCGAGGTAGCGGAACCCCGAGTGCACCATTCCGGCGCTGGGGTTCTCGTCCAGAAAGCGGACCTTCGCCTCGAGATTCCCCGGCAGCATCAGGTCATCGTCTGGGAGCACCACCCGGTACCGGCCCGACCCGAGCCGCAGACAGCGGGACAGGTTACCGAACAGGCCGACATTCTCCGCGAGTCGGTCATAACGGATCCGCGGGTCGTTCAGCGACCGCACGTAATCGCCAGTGTCGTCGGTAGAGGCGTTATCAGAGACGATGATTTCGACGTCACCGAACGACTGCTCACGCACACTCTGCAGACTCGCGGCCAACAGTTTCCGACGGTTGTACGTCGGGATACACACCGTCACGGCCGGGCTTTCGGTCATTTCAACTCGCGTCTCTACCAGAAAGTGTTTTGGACTCGGATGGTAGTCCCATGCGAGGCCGACATTAACCAAGCCTTTTCCCAACCCCAGCAGCACCCCCCGCAGTCATGCGGTCAACGGCTCTCGCAGAGGAACTCGAACACCGACTGCGTGGCGCAGGATCGTTACGCGCAACATGAAATACGCACAGCCACAATCGGTTACGCGGAGCGGTTCACTGGATTCTCCCCACGAATGTTCGATCCAGACGGCGCCCGACACCACGCCGCAGAACCGAGCCAACAACACCGGCCTAACTCTGGAAAGCGTCAATGGGCACCTTCGGACAGCTGACTGACGAGCCACCGTGACCCCCTGAATCTCCTGTAACGTAAGTGTTGACCCTTCCATTTGACACATAAAAGCAAGAGTCAATCTGCCGAAACGTTAATGTTGGTTCGGCGCCAGGTTCTGTTCTTCGCCCGTGTTCGAGGATGGGATCCCATCCGCGTGCCGGCGGCGGTTACGTTCCAGGGCGCCGGCCATCGCTCGGCCGCCCGTGTCCAACGCCAGCCACGCTCCGGGGAAGTTGCTGGCAATGAGCGTCAGTGCCTGCATCGCTTCAGCCGACTCGAAATACAGCAGTACCGTTTCGGCCAGGAACAGGTGCGGCCAAGGGTTGGCCCGTACGGTCTCGACCCAGGCGCGACCACTGTGCCGTCGGGGTGCTCGGTGAGAAACCGCCGAGTCCAGTCGTCGAAGATGCTGGTACGCAGAACCGCCCCACGGGCGCCGTTGCGGAACGAGTCCATCTGGCTGAAGTCGTAGTTCAAGGACTCCACGATCTGCACCGCGTGGGGTCGTCCAGGGTTTCTCCGCGTGACTGTAGTGAGTTGTATATGATAATGATTATCTATACGAATAGTCGGAGTCGAGGGATGGCCTGTGGTTCTGGGTAGCGGTGTCGAAGCGCTCGGTGGGACAGCTTTGCGTTCCCTCGGCTCGGTCCGGCTGGTCGCTGCGGACGGGGAGGTCAACGGCGAGCCGGCATCCAGTCCGCCGTCGGATGGTCGATTCCTGGTCGTCACGATCGCGCTACTGGCCCTGTTGCCGGTGGTGCTGGTGCTCGCCGTCAGTCTCGGCGCGGTCGCCGTGCCGCCCCGGGTGGTCTGGACAGTCGTCGTCACACATCTGACCTCCGCCGATCCGACCGGTTCAGCGATCGATGACCAGATCGTCTGGTCGCTGCGGGTGCCGCGGGTGTTGATGGCGTTCGTGGTGGGTGCCGCGTTGGCCGTCGCGGGGGCTGTGCTGCAGGTGGTGGTGGGCAACCCGCTGGCCGACCCATACATCCTCGGTGTCTCGGCCGGCGCATCCCTGGCTGCGGTTGGGGTGCTCACCCTGGGGAGCCTGGGCGGTGTCGGCCTGGTGGCCGCCCTGGGAGTTTCAGGCGCTGCGTTCTTCGGGGCGCTGGTGACTCTCGCCCTGGTGATCGCGCTCGGTCGCCGGCAGGGGCGGCTCGATCCAGTCCGGGTGCTCCTGGCCGGGGTCGCCCTGGCGTACCTGTTCCAGGCACTGACCAGCTTTCTGCAGTTGAGGGTCCCGGCCAACCAGCTGTCTTCGGTGCTGTTCTGGCTGCTCGGGACCCTGTCCGGTGCGGACTGGGCTGATCTACGCCTGCCGGCAGCGGTCGTGGCCGGCCTCACGGTATGGCTGCTGACGCAGGGGCGGGCGATGAACGCGCTGCTGCTCGGCGATGATGCGGCCACCTCGCTCGGCGTCGATGTCACTCGGCTGCGCCTGAGGCTATTGGTCGCGTCCGCAGCTCTGACCGCGGTGGTGATCGCGGTAGCCGGTGGGGTCGGGTTCGTGGGCCTGATCGCCCCGCACTGCGTGCGCCTGCTGGTCGGGTCCGATCATCGCCGGTTGCTGCCGCTGGCCGCGCTGACCGGTGGTCTCTTCCTGATCATTGCCGATCTGCTGGCCCGCACCGTGACCCAGCCGCTGGAACTGCCGATCAGCATCGTCACTGCGGTGGCCGGGGTTCCGTTCTTCCTTCTCCTCCTGCGCCGATCGGGTCGCACCGGCCAGGACAGGGGAACGGTGTGACGGACCTGAGGATGGACGACGTCAGCGTCACTGTGGACGCCGCCCGCATCATCAGCAATCTGACGATGCACTGCCCGGCAGGCAGTTTCGTCGGCCTGATCGGACCGAACGGCAGCGGCAAGTCGACCGCGCTGAGAACCGTCTACCGGGCACTCACCCCCTCTAACGGGGTGGTTCGGGTCGGTGGGGACGACGTGATCCAGGACCTGACCTCGCGTGAGGCCGCGCGCCGCGTGTCGGTGCTGGCCCAGGAGACGTCGGCCGGATTCGACCTGAGCGTCGGTGAAGTCGTGGCGATCGGGCGGTTGCCGCATCAATCAACGCTGGGCCGGACCACGGCGAGCGACCGGGACGTCGTCCGTCGTGCTCTCGATCTGGTGGGGTTGCAGTGGCACACGAACCGCGAGTTCGGGTCGCTGTCCGGCGGGGAGAAACAGCGAGTCCTGCTCGCGCGGGCGCTGACCCAGGAGCCACGGGTGCTGGTCCTGGACGAGCCCACCAACCACCTGGACATCGCCACTCAGCTCGGCCTCCTCGATCTGGTCGCCTCGCTCGGGGTGACCGTGCTGGCTGCCCTGCATGATCTCAACCTCGCTGCAGGCTACTGCGACCTGATCCACGTGCTGAAGGACGGCGAACTCGTCGTCTCCGGCACCCCGAGCGAGGTGCTCACCCCGGCCCTGGTCGCCGAGGTCTTCTGCGTTCAGGCCGACGTCGGACGCCACCCGGTCACCGGCCGGGTGCATCTGGCCTTCTCACCGTTGACCTGAAACCCACGTCGCGATCACCGAAGAACCTGATCCGCTCTGAAAGGAAACCACCATGACCGCGCCTCGTCTCACCCTCGCCCGGCTCGTCCCCACTGCGGCGCTCATCGCCCTCGGCGCTGTCGGCCTGACCGGATGCGGTTCGTCGTCCACCGCCTCCATGAGGACCGCAGCAGTAAAGGCGGCGACGCCGACGGGCGTGTCCTATCCGCTGGAGGTGCGCAACTGCGGCCGGACCTTGCACTTCGACCGTGCACCGCAGCGGATCGTCTCCGGCTGGCCCTCCAGCACCGAACTGCTGATCGACCTGGGCGTGGGCGAGCGGGTGGTGGGCAAGTACAACACCGCGAGCGGCGCCGCTGACGACGCCCATGCGACCGCCTACGGCGCGATCCCTACCCTCGGCGAGAACGCGCCGTCGCGTGAATCCCTACTGGCCGCCCGACCGGATCTGATCTGGGCGGACGGCGACTACCTGTTCGACGGCAAGCAACTGCCGACGATCGAGGAACTGAACGCTGACGGCATCCAGGTGATGATCCTCAGCGGGTTCTGCACGAGCGACGCAACCAAAGCCACCATCCGCGACGTCGACACCGATCTGAACGCTCTGGGGAACATCCTCGACGTCCCGGCGAAAGCCGATGAGCTGCTCGCCCAGGCCGACGCCACCCTCAACCAGACCAGCGAACGGGTGGCCGGCAGCCCACCGGTGCCGGTGGCGATGATCAGCAACTACGAGGGCACGATCTACGCGTACGAGGGAGTCTACAGCGACCTGGCCCGGCTGGCCGGTGCGAACAACGTGTACGCCGGGGTACTGCCGAAAAGCCAGTACTACGCCGAGATCTCCGCCGAGGACCTACTGCGACGCAACCCCAGCACGATCGTCTACCTCACCAGCGGCACCGAGACCGAGGCGCAGGCAAAGGCGTTCCTGGCGAAGAAGTTCGCGACCCTCTCGGCGGTCCGTGACGGCAAGGTCGTCGTCCTGCCGCAGGTCGACGCCACCAACCTGCGCGGCGTGCGCGGCGTCCAGAGTTTGGCGGCGGCCCTGCACCCGGTCTCGTGACCGATGGCGCGTGGACATCGGGTGGGTGTCGGTCTGCGGATCGGGCTGCCACGCAGGGAGATGAGGTGACGGCGCCACGGGGGACGGCTGTTTCGCGGGCGCAGACCCGGCAGCGGAAGGCGGTCGCGGATGCTCTGCGGGCGTCCCTTGCTGCGCTCAGTGCCCACGACCTGTACGTGCTCCTGCGACGGGAAGGGCGTTCGGTGAGCCGTTCGACGGTGTACCGGGTGCTGCGCCACCTCGCCGAGGTGCAGAAGTGGGCTGTGCGGGTGAGGTGCGAGTTTGACTTCGCTGACGTCGAGGTGACAGCCCAGCTGCGGGGAACGTGCCCGCAGTGCCAGGTCCGCGACGAGGCACACCAGCGCCGGCAGATCGCCGGCGCATCGTGAGTGACGCCCCTACCGTCCACGAGCCCTCTCTGTTGAGGGACCGGTCGTTCGTCGTCTTCTTCTCGGCCCGGAGCATCTCGATGGCCGGGTACGCGATCACCGGCGTGGCGAAGCCGGTGCTCATGCTGCGGCTGAGCGGCTCGGCTCTGCTGACGGCCATGATTGCCGCCCTGGAGGTGTTGCCGTACTTGGTCTTTGGGCTGGTGGCTGGTGCTCTGGCGGACCGGTATGACCGTCGCCGGATCATGGTGGTGTGTTACGGCGTGTCGGCGCTGGCGATGCTCAGCGTGCCGCTGGCCCAATTGCTGGGGGTGTTGGGTCCTGGTCAGTTGCTGGTGGTCGCCGTCCTCACGGCGACGTGTTTCGTGTGGTTCGACGCCGCTGCGTTCGGTGCGTTGCCGGCGATCGCCGGTCGTGGGCGGATCGTGGCGGCGAACAGTCTGCTGGTCACCTCGGCCACGCTGATCGACATCTCCTTCCCGGCGATCGCCGGTGTCCTGATCGCCACCGTCGGGCCGGGCGTGGCGATCGGGGTGGACGGGGGGAGCTATCTGCTCGCGGCCCTCTTACTGCGGCGCATCCCCCGGGTCGTCCTCGCGCACTCTGCGCCTACCTCGCTCGCAGGGTCGGCGCTGATGCGCACGATCCACCGGGATATCCAGGCGGGTTTGCGGTTCCTGTGGCGTCACGACTTGGTGAGATCGTTGTCGCTGCTGGGTTTCGGCAATTCGCTGACCGGGGGAGCGGTGTCGGCCCTGACCGTCGTCTACGGCGTGCGCCAGCTGGGCCTGGACGGTTCCGGGTGGCAGGTAGGCCTGCTGTTCAGCGCCACTGCTGCCGGTGGCCTGCTCGCGAGCGTGCTGCTGCCCCGGCTGGTGCGGCGCGCACCGGTCGGCTGGATTACGATCGCGGCACTCAGCCTCAGTCCCCTGCTCGTCCTCGGTCTGGCCCTTGCCCCCGGACTGACCGTGGCCCTCCTTCTCTATGCAGGCTGGGCCACCACCTGGGTGCTGGTCAGCCTCAACGGGATCAGCGCCCGCCAGCAGGTCACGCCCGACGACCTGCAGGGCCGGGTGAACACCACCGCTCGCATGATCGCCTGGGGGGGTGCCCCCTTCGGTGCTCTGCTAGGGGGCCTGGTCGCCAACCAAACATCCATGCGGGAAACCCTTTTGGTGATCGCCGTGATTGCGGCGGTGGTCGCCGTGCTGGCCTGGGCTTCGCCGCTGCGACGTCGCTCGCTCGCGCACCCGACGATCTGAGCAAACCCCTTGCCTCGCGGGCGAAACTGACCTAAGGTCGATCTTGTTATCGATAATGATTCCCGATAACAATAACCATGACCCATCATCGAGAGGACCGACATCATGAACGGTTTCACCTTCGAGGACGTCGCCGAACTGCCCGCCCTCAGCGCCTTGCAGGGACCGACCACCAACGCTCTGGTGCACAACCCGTTCGCGTTCGAGGACGTCCGCGAACTGCCCGCCCTCAGCGCGCTGCAGGGACCGACCACCAACGCCCTGGTCCACAACCCGTTCAGCTTCACCGGCTGAGCAAGCGCGTCAGCGCAATCTGACGCGGATCGATAGCTGAGATCGCGCCCTCGTCGGCGGACCACCCATCAGACTCGGAGGACTACCCGTGACCAGGCTCCTGCCCGGCCATCACCTCTATCGCGCCGCTGGCACCTGGCGATGCAGCGCCCCCGGCGACCGGTTCATTCGGTTGAGCGGTCCTGATGAGGTACTCACCCGGTTCCAGTCCCTGGTCCACGGTGTCCACGGCCCCGATGAGAGCTGGTCCGACGCCGAGACCCAGGAACAGTACGAGCAGCTGTGTGCGCTGTTCGCCGAGCGAAACCTCCTGCAGACAGCCACAGCACGCGTCCACAGGCAGCCGGTGCGACGCAGGCCTCGTACCCTGATCGCCGGTCAGAACCTGCTGGCGGGTGCCGTGCGAGAGTTGCTCGCTCCCTGGGCCGACGTCCTCTCCGACCCCGTCGACGAGGGCACGATCGCTGCCACCGACCTCCTGATCAGCTGCGAGGGCTGGCTGCCAGACACCCGCTGGGACCAGTACGACCGGTGGTGCCACCTGCATGACACCCCCTGGCATCGGGCCCACTTCGAGGACCACGCCCTGTTCCTCGGCCCGTTCACGGTGCCCGGCCGGACTCCCGGTTACCGAGACCTTCGCGGGCGCCGGCTCGCGGCCAGCCCGATGGCCGACGAACTACTGCTGCAGTGGGAGTACCTGGAACGCGACCAGGACCGATTGCCCCCGGTGCCCCGGCCGGGGTTGGGGGCGATCGCGGTGGCGGCCGGGATCGTGGTCGATGAGCTGGAACGCTGGTGGAGCACGGGGGAACCGGATCCGGTCAGCTACCAGCACGAGGTCGGTCTGAGCCCGATCAGGGTCCGGGCCCATCCGGTTCTGATGCTCCCGATGACCACGCCCGCCGACCGCGCGGACGTCTCGTGAGTGCGACCGGGTTGCGGGAATGGGCCAATCTCACGGTTCCCGGCGGCGACGGCACCCTCCTGGCGACCGACGCCCACGTCCCACCGGCCGATCAGTGGCCGGTACCCGTCGTCGTCACCCGCACGCCCTACTCCCGCTCCTCGCACCTGAGCGAGGGCCGGGCCTGGCGCCGGCGAGGTTTCGGCTATGTCGTCCAGGATGTCCGCGGGCGCTACGACTCGGATGGGAGCTGGCTTCCTTACCGCAACGAACGAGGCGATGGTGGCGCCCTGATCGACTGGATCACCGCCCAGCCCTGGTGCAACGGCCAGATCATCGGCTACGGCGGTTCCTACTCCGGATACACAGCGTGGACGATGGCCGTTCAGCGACCGGACGACGTCGCGGCGGTGGTCAGTCTCGGGCCCTCGATGGGTCTGCACCGCACCAAGTTCACCCCCTCGGGCATCCTGCGCCTGGCCGAGCACGCAGGCTGGTGGCTGGAGCGTGCGGATGCGCGCACGAGTCGCGAAGGGTTGCGTCAGATCGTGTTCTCCCAAGAGCCGGATCTGCTCGCGCACCTGCCGGTCGCCGAGATCGCCGATCTTCTGGGCGCCCGGCTGCCCGGCTGGGGCGACACCCTCGACCTGCACCCCGCCCAGGTGCCTCCCGAAGCGTTAACCCTCAGTGAACTGGAACATCTGCCGGTCGCAGCGATGCATGTGGCGGGTTGGTTCGATCTCCTGCTGGAACAGACCCTCGACCTGTGGCAACAGGTCGGGCGCCACCACGCCCCGAGACCCGCCCGGCAGCTCATCATCGGACCCTGGGGTCATGACCTCGGCTTGGCCGGCACGACCCGGACCGGCGCCCGTGAGCACGGCCCCGAATCGGTGCTGCCCTTCGGTCAGCGAGTCGTCGACTGGCTCGAGCAGGTGCTGGAGCGTCCCGGTAGATCCCCCGCTGACACCGTGACGACCCCCTCGCAAGCTCGGAAAACGCTTTGCCGCGCGGATGTTTTCGCTCTCGGCGCCAACCGCTGGCTGACCCGAACCGACTGGCCGGCCGTGGCGGGGTGCGCGATCCTGCACACCGGCCCGGGACATCAGCTCACCAGCACGCGGGCACCCCAGCGCGAGGCGCTGCGGTTCGACTACAACCCGATGAACCCCTTCCCATCCTGCCTGCCCGGTGCCGACCGGCAGCACCTCAACAACCGCGTGGACGCCGCCCGTTTCAGCACCGACCCGCTGCCCGACACGCTGTGGATCGATGGCATACCTGTTGTCGAACTGGCCGCCGAGACCACGGGAGACGGCACCGACTGGGTGATCCGGCTGCTCGAAGCGATGCCCGACGGACGTGTTCTTGAACTCGCGGTCGGCAGTACCGTCAGCGAAGGCCCCGGCCCGATCCGCCGCAGCGTGGCCCTGACCCCCATCCTGGCCCGAATCGCCCCCGGAACGCGGCTGATCCTGGAGATCACCAGCAGCGACTTCCCCCATCTGGCCCGGCATCTCAACAGCGGACCAGACCGGTACCGGACCCAGCACACCACCCTCGCTCACCAGACGGTGCACATCGGCGGGCCGGACGGCACCGCCATCACACTGCCCGTGCCCTCCCAAGTGCCACCTGACCCAGTACCTGACCTGGCGCCCGCTCTGGGGCCGATACGCAGATGAACGCCGAAACCCTCATCGACCGGCGGGCCGGACTGCTGGTCGACGTCGACCGGCTGCCAGTCCCAGCGGGTCTGCCGGCCGGCTGGGTCAGCTACGGGGCGATGGTCGGGCGCAGCGACCGGTTCGCCCCCTGGAGAGCCGACAGCTACGGCTTCGGCGCCTCACTCGGCAACGAGACACAGGCCCGCTGGGCCGCGATCGGTGAAGCTGTCGAACGGTACTGCGGCAACGCTGTTCCCGAACCAGACGACCTGATCAGCCACGAGCACCTCACCAGTCAGGGCGATGGGGCCATCAACCCGGACACCCTGGCCCTGTACTCCCAAAGGCAGTATCAGCTGCCGGGATTCCCGTTCGTGCCCTTCACCCGTGACCTGCCTGTCGCCTGGACGCAGGGCCACGACCTGACGACCGGCCGCCCTACCTGGGTTCCGTCCTCGCTGGCCTACCTCGACTACTTCCACGGCACGCGAGCCGCCCACCCTGCCACCCACTCGCTGATGTACTCCGGCATCGCCACCGGGCCTACCCGCCGGCGCGCCAAGCAGGCAGCACTGGAAGAACTCATCGAACGCGACGCCACCACCATCTGGTGGGCCAATCACACCCCCGCAACCGGCGTCGCCGACGAGGGAACCATCACCGGCCTGCTCGGCCGCCCGTCCGGCAAGCCGCTCGAGGTGCACCTCAGCCTCATCCCCAACCAGTTCGATCTACCGGTGATAGCGGCGCTGGTAGAAGACCGTGGCAGCGGTCTGATCGGATTCGGCACCGCCTGCCGGGCCCGTCCCGAACACGCCGCGACCAAGGCGCTGGTCGAAGCCCTCGGGCTGCTGCGCCTGGCCCGCGATCTCGACGAACCCACCAGCCCGGTCTGGGCCGCCGTAGAACACGGGCAGGTCGAGTCGCACGTCTACCTGCCGCACCGGGCGGACCGGCGCTACCTGGAGTACGCCGGGGAGCGCTATCGCCGCCTCAGCGACCTGCCACCCGTCGCCCAGCTGTACCTCGACCCCCGAATGAACCGCGACCGGCTCGATCGACTCCGCCCAGCGCCGCACCTACCGCTCACGCGATTGGCCGGGCTCGGGCCGGGTGACCCCGTCGACGTCTACCTTCACCGGCTGAGAGCAGCTGGCAGCCAGGTGATCAGCGTCGACCTGACGACCCCGGACGTCGCCCAGGCCGGACTGCATGTGGTCCGGGTCATCGCGACCGGGTTGCTCGGGAACGGCCCACCCGCCTTCCCGTTGCGTGGCGGCACCCGGCTCTACGACGTACCCCACGACCTGGGATGGGTCGAAAATCGGCTCACCGAGGACCAGTTGTGCGATCAGCCCATCCCGCTGGCCTGAGCAGCCCCATCACTCATTCGCGAGCAAGGAATCTTCACCGTGGCCGCAGCCCCCGGCATACCAGTGCCCTACCCGAACCTGTTGAACCCACGGACCGGGATCATCCGGCGCCTGGAATCGGCGCACCCTCCGGCCCATTTCCCCCCGTCCTTCGCCATGACCACCGCCCGCTTGAGCGATACCACCCGCTTCAGCCGATGGCCCAGTGATCCGGCCGGCGCCGGATACGCTTTCGCCGACCCGGC
>JANNPJ010000344.1:0-5162 GCA_031400005.1 Kineosporiaceae bacterium
GGCGCGAATCGGCGCATCCCAGTCGACGACACGCAGATCGTCGCCGTCGGCCAGCAGATTGCCCGGATGAATGTCGGCGTGGCACACCACGGTCGGCGCGGGATCCGCCGACGCCTCGCGCTCCAGCCGCTCAACCTCGTCCGCCCAGGCCGACAGCTTCTCCCGATGCCGCCGCCACAGCGGTCCCAGCGCCGGATCGGCGGCCGCAGGGCCGGCCAGCGCCCGAACACGGTGCGGTGCTGTGCTCGCGTACGCCTCCGTCGGGAGCAACCCCGCAATGTCGCCCGGCAGTTCCATCGCGTGCAGCATGCCCAGGAACCGACCGTAGGCCGTCCACTGCGCATCGGTCAGACCCTGGCTCCACAGGTTCGGTCCGTCGACGAACGGATACAGCGCCAGGCGCAGGCCGTGCACTGTGCGCACTCCGCCGATCGGCGCGACGACCTGCGGCAATCCATGATCGAAGAGGTACGACGGCAGGGGTAGGGCCGGCCGGGTGAACGTGCCCGTCCGCACCTTCAGGAAACGGCGGCCGCCGCCCACGATGCGTACCTCGTAGGCCCACGCCGAGCCATCCAGGCCCACCGGCATGAAGACGATCTCCTCGACGGACAAGCCCCAGCCGTCGCGCACGCCGTCGGCCAGCATCGAGTCAGGGATATCCGGCCTTTCGATCACCGCCGTACCTTGACACGCGCACCCATCGCCGCTCAACCAATATTCGTCGCCGCAGAAGCGGTGGGTCGCTGGGTTCGAGCCGGGTGCGCTCCTCGTGCCGGAGAGGGGATGTTGTTCATCGGAGCCGGTACCCGCCTCAGCGGCAGGTCCGGACGTACGGCCCTGAGCGCGGTCGCAGAGTTGGTGGAAGCCCATCAATAGGGTCCAGGGCGCAGCTTTCCCACCCAAGCTCGTCACCTCCGTGACATCGAGCTACCGCTATGACGGCGACTATTGGCGCTACGCGATGCGTATTGCGTTTCGCGCCCTTCGGTTTGGCGTCACCTGGGCCACATCGTCATCAACGCTGGAATGCCGGAGGGGTTAGCGCAGGAACCCCGAACCGCTACCTCCGGCTCGGTCTGCGGCTGTCGCGCCGTCCGACGAAGCAGCCGGGCCGTCCTCGAGCCCATCCCCCGAGAGCACGTCGCCGGTGGTTATGGTCGACGTCTTACTCGTGGGAGGCAGCGGACGACATGCGGGTGACGATGGAGAGCGCTGCGAAACAGATCGCCCGCGCAAACGAGGACTTCACCGGCTCCATACCGACCGCAGCCGTGCTGATCGACGGTGCCGGCATTCCCGGCACCGAAGCGATCTGCCACCACGGCGTGGCCTGGTACGCCCACCACCTGGGAGGCAGGCTCCTCAGCCTCTTGTCACTGGTGCACGGCCGCAGCCTTTCCGCCCTGCTCGCTGAGGCCATCAAACAGGTCACGGACGACCACCGGGACACCTGCGACGTCGCCAACCCCATCAGTCCGTCAGCCACCGTAGCCATCCTGCGCCTCTGCGACAGCCGCCTCGAGCACCTGGTGCTCGGTGACTCGGTTCTCGTACTCGACCGAGCCGACGACATGCCGCTCGTCGTCACCGATCCCCGAGAGGTGATCATCAGCCGGTGGTATGAGTCCAGGCTGGAGGGTGTCACCCACGGTAGCGACGAATACCACCGGATCCTGCGAGAGCTGCGCGCCAACCGGAACCAGCCGGGCGGCTTCTGGCTGGCCAAGGACGACCCGCGGGCGGCAGACGAGGCGATCACCGGAAGCTGCCCGATCTCAGAGCTCTCCGGTGCCGTCCTGCTCAGCAATGGAGCAAGCCGCATCGTGGACCGATTCGGCCTCACCGACTGGGCAGGCGTCATGACCGTCCTGACCACGAGCGGCCCGGCCGAAATCATTCGCCGCGTTCGAGTGGCGGAAGCGCGCCACGCGGTGGCTGCAGACGACGCGACGATCGCTCACTGCACCGACCTCGGCGAGGTCTGACCACCGCCACGGAGCAGGCCCAGCCGGACGAGTGCGAACGAAGCCTCTTCATCCCAGGCGACGAGATCATGGTTGTCCTCTCCGCCGAAAAATGCGATCGGGGTCTGGTGTGTTTGGATCTTTGGATGCAGCCGCTGCCGGACTCGTCGCGTGAGGATCTCCTCGCGCTGATCGGTGTGCTGCAGACGTCGCTGGCGGCGCAGGAGGCCCGGGTCGATTCGCTGCTGGCGTCGCTGAATGCCCGCGATGAGCGGATCGATGCGTTGCTGGTCACGGTCGGGCAACTGACCGCGCAAGTCCAGGCCCTGGTGCTGCGGCTGGGCAAGGATTCCTCCACGTCCTCAAAACCGCCGTCCTCGGACGGGCCGAAGCGCCGCCCGAGGGGTGGGTCCTCACGCACGTCCTCGGGCCGTAAACCGGGTAAGCAGAACGGTGCTCCCGGCACCGCGTTACGACTCAGGTCGTGTCGGGTGGCGCGCCGCCACCGTCGATCCACGCCACCCGCCCGAACGCCGGCGCGCGGTAGGCGTGCATCCGCCGAAGCACGTCCGAGAGCTGCGCGAGCGTTCGCCGGCCGGCGTCCGGATCGCGTTCCAGCAGCGCCTGCAGTGTTCCGCCGCGGACGTCCTCAGCGCCAGCGATGCGGCGGGTGCATGGCCGGGCGCGGGCTGACATCTTCGCGTGACAGATCGAGCCGAGGACCGTGCCGCTGTGACGCACGACAGACTGTGCGGATGAGCACTCAGGGACGAGGACCACAACCGAAACCCGACCCGAGGGCCGTGCTGGAAGCCGATCTGAAAGGCAGTTTCCGCTGGCGCGGCGATCGCACGGACCGGTGGAACCTGGCCGACCTGAGCGGATGGTGGGCCGAAGCCACCATCCTGCGCCGCCTTGGACCGGCCCTGGCCAGTCTCTTTCCCGATGCGCAACCGACGGTCGTTCTGGGCCCGCAATCGCGAGGAGCCCTGCTTGGTGCCCTCGTCGCGACCCACCTCGGTGTGGGTCTGGTCGAGCTGCGTAAGGACCCCAGCCGAGCCGCTGACAGCGACCGCTGGCATATCACTCACACGCCCCCGGACTATCTTGACCGGACGTTGCGGCTCGGGGTCCGCAAGGATCACCTCAGTGCCGGCAGCCGGGTCCTGCTCATCGATGACTGGATCGACACCGGCGCCCAGGCAACCGCCGCTCACGCGATCGTTGAACAATCCGGAGCATCGTGGTGCGGCGCCGCGGTGGTTGTCGACGGCCTCAGTGACAGTCGAAAACGACGAGACCTCGATGTTCGCGCCCTTCTGCACCAGCGCGATCTGTAGAACGGCCCCACTCCGCCTCCGTCGACAGCCAGGTGCGCCGTTCGAGGCGAAGCCAAGCGGTCCGATCCTCACCCCCGATGGCGAAGGAAGGAACTCGGTCGCGATCGCCTCCCAGAGAGAGCTTCGGCTGGGGCAAGACCTCACCGGGGACGGGGACTGCTTGCCTTTTGCGGATCATGCCTGGTCGTTGGTGAGCCAGCGCCGGGTGATCAGCAGCTCCGCCGGGGTGATCAGCCCGTCTCGCCGGATCAACCGGCGCGGGCGGCGATGAGTGGACCGAGCACGCGGGTACCCGGTCCGACCCGGCCACCCGGGCCGGGCAGCTGCGTGGTGTTGTCCACGGTGAGCGGATCCCCGCAGTGCGCGCAGGCGGCCACCATCGTGGTGTCCCGACCGCAGGTGACGTGGTGGATCCGGGCCGGCGGGCCGGCCAGGCCGGAGTACCACCGGTCGCCCCAGTTCATCAGGGCGAGCAGCACCGGGTAGAGCTCCTGGCCCTTGTCGGTGGCCCGGTAGTGCTCGCGCGGCGGTCGCTCCTGATACTGCTCGCGGACCAGGACACCCTCCTGCACCAGCCGGGACAGCCGGGCGGTGAGGATCTTGCGGGAGATTCCGAGGTCGTTGACGAGGTCGTCGAACCGGGTCACCCCGGCCAGCACGTCCCGCATGATCAGCGCGGTCCAGGCATCCGCGAACAGATCGGTGGCGCGGGCGATCGAGCACGCCACGTCGGCGAGCGGGGTCCTGGTCACGGCACCACCCTAGCTGAGTTCCCTGAGGAGACTCGACCATGCTACGTTCCTTTAGGAAACCCAAGTCAGAGCAACCCGATGGACGAGGGAGCAGACGATGGCCGACACCCCGCACATCAAACTGGATACCCGCTCGCCAGACACCATCGACGGCCGGCAGATCAGAGCCGTCACCTTCCAAGCGGTACGCCTGGAATACGTCCGGGGCCTCCTGGATCGGCTCGGCCTGACCCCAGCCGGAAGCCGGGCGCTGGTGGTGGGCAGCGGCCGGGGCCTACTGGCCGGCGGCCTGGCCCGACTGGGGTTCGATGTGGTCGCGGTCGATCCGTCAGCAACCGCGACCGAGATCGCTCGGGAGGCCAACCAGCGCGAGCGCCTCAGCATTACCCACCGGACCGCCGACGCGGAATCCTTGGGCCTGGACGACAGCGCGTTCGACATCGCCTACTACGCCGACACCTTCGAGATCACCCCGCACCTTGACCAGGTGATCCAGGAGGCGGCGCGGGTACTCAAGCCCAACGGCCTGCTGATCTACGACACCGTCAACCGGACCCTGCTGTCGCGGCTGATTTACCTCGGCGCCTTTCAGTCGCTGCCGATGACCCGGATCATGCCCGCCGGACGCTATTCGGCGGCTCGACTGCAGGTTCCGGCGGAGTTGACCGCGGCGCTTGACCGGCACAGCCTGGCCAACGAGGACATCTGCGGATTCAAACCCAAGACCCCGAAGAGCCTGGTCAAGGCCACCCTGGCGCGCCGTCGAGGCCAGATCACCGACGAGGAGATCCCGGCGACCGTCAGGTTCGTCCTCGCCCCGCAGAACCGTCCGGTGGTCACCTATCTCGGCTATGCCCGAAGGCGCTGACCACTGCCGCGACGCCCGATGAGAACGACCGGCGACGCCGTCATCGACGCCCCCAGGTTGCTGACACGATTGCTCGCCGCTTTGGCGGACTGATCCGCGCGAATGACTCACCCTTAGACTGGGAAAACTCTACCGTTCGATACTTTTGGAGGTGATGGGTGTCTGACTAGAGTCCTACGAAAACGCCTGGATCAATTTCAATGCGACGCTGCTGAAGGGCATTTTGGATGTTTCC
>JANNPJ010000350.1:0-8846 GCA_031400005.1 Kineosporiaceae bacterium
GATCACGTTAGTCACTCGATGGTGCGGTTGTGCCGGGAAACGGGTCGGGAGCCGCAAAAGTGTCACGTGGAGTACCTGTCTGACCGAACTCGGCCACCCAGGGCGCCTCGAAAGTTGCGCTGGGTGACCGAGTCGCGGGCGGTCGCCGACCCGGGCGTCAAGAGTGGATCGGCGTCAGAGGGATCGCGTCAGACGGTCTGGGCTGCGGCCTCGGGCCGGGTAGCGACACCCTCGGGCAGGAAGCGGTGACCCACCACGGCCTCCGAGATCCCCTCGCGGTCGAGGTACGGCGTGATCCCACCGAGGTGGAACGGCCATCCAGCGCCCATGATCATGCACAGGTCGATGTCCTGCGGTTGTGCGACGACGCCCTCATCGAGCATGAACCCGATCTCCTCGGCGATCGCGGTCAGGGCACGCTTGCGCAGTTCTTCCTCGGTCTGCGGCTTGTCGCCGACGACGAACAGTGCCTTGGTGTCGTCCGCCAGGTACGGCTTGCCTTCCGCGCTCCAGGACCAGATCCCGGGCTTACCGGCCTCAACCAGGCGGCGAAGGTTCTCCGACACGCCGAACCGGTCCGGGAAGTACCCGTGCAGCGTCTCCGCGACGTGCAGGGCGACCGCCGGCCCGACCAGCTGCAGCAGGACGAACGGCGACATCGGCAGCCCCAGCGGGGCCAGCGCCCGATCCGCGACGTTCGGGTCGGTGCCCTCGTCCAGGGAGGCGGTCACCTCGCCGAGGAAGCGGGTGAGTAGCCGGTTGACGACGAACGCGGGCGCGTCCTTGACCAGCACCGAGGTCTTCTTCAGCTCACGGCTGATCTTGAACGCGGTGGCCAGCGAGACGTCGTCGGTCTGCTCGCCGCGGACGATCTCCAGCAGCGGCAGCACGGCGACCGGGTTGAAGAAGTGGAACCCGACGACCCGCTCCGGATGCTTGAGCTCGCTCGCCATTTCGGTGACCGACAGCGAGGAGGTGTTGGTCAGCAGCAGGCAAGTGTCCGAGACGACGGCTTCGACCTCGGCGAAAACGGTCTTCTTGACCGACATCTCCTCGAACACGGCCTCGATCACGACGTCGGCCGCGGCGAAGTCGGCCTTGTCCGTGGAGCCACGGACCAGCGCCTTGAGCCGGTTCGCGGCGTCCTTGCTGAGTCGTCCCCGGCCCAGCAACTTGTCGATCTCGCCGTGGACGTAACCCACGCCCTTGTCCACCCGGGCCTGGTCCAGGTCGGTGATGATCACCGGCACCTTCAGCTGCCGGACGAACAGCAGGGCGAACTGGCTGGCCATCAGGCCGGCGCCGACGATCCCGACCGTGGTCACCGGCCGGGCGAGCGACTTGTCCGGGGCTCCGGCGGGCCGCTTGGCTCGCTTGGTCACCAGGTCGAAGGCGTACAGGCCGGCCCGGACCTCCTGGCCCAGCGCCAGATCGGCCAGTGCCTCGTCCTCGGCGGCGAACGCGGTGTCCCGGTCTGCGGTCCGGGCCAGTGAAACCAGTTCGATCGCCCGGTACGGCGCGGGAGCCGCACCGCTCACCTTGAGGTCGGCGAAGGCCTTGGCGGCGGCGGTCGCCGCGTTCCAGGATTCCTCGGACCGGTCGATTTCCGGTCGCTGGATGACGATTTCGCCCCGCAGCACGGCCGAGGTCCAGGCCAGGGACTGCTCGAGGAAGTCGGCCGGCTCGAACATCGCGTCGCCGAGGCCGAGGGCGAAAGCCTTCGGGCCGTTGAGCATCTTGTTCTGGTTCAGCGGGTTGGTAATGATCATTTCGAGGGCCTTCTGCGGCCCGATCAGATTCGGCAGCAGGTAGGTGCCGCCCCAGCCGGGGACCAGCCCGAGGAAGCACTCCGGCAGCGCCACCGCCGGGATCCCCGAGGAGATCGTGCGGTACGTGGTGTGCAGGGCGATCTCCAGCCCGCCACCCATCGCCGCGCCGTTCACGTAGGCGAAGGACGGCACCGGGAGCTCACCGAGGCGGCGGAACTGGTCGTGGCCGAGTTTGCCGATGGCGAGCGCCTGCTCGCGGTTGGCGCCAGTCTTGATCATGCCCAGGTCCGCGCCGACGACGAAGATGAACGGCTTGCCGGTGACGGCGACGGCGACGATCTCGCCGGCGTTCGCCCGCGCCTCGACCTGGTCCAGAGCGGCCTGCAGGCTGAGCAGCCCGCGCGGGCCGAACGTGGATGGCTTGGTGTGGTCGAGCCCGTTGTCCAGGGTGATCAGCGCCAGCGTGCCGGCGTTGTTCGGCAGGCTGACGTCGCGGACCAGAGCCTGGGTGACCACCTCGTCGGGCAGCGCCTCGGCGGCCGCCTGAGACAGGGCACGCAAGTCGGTGCTGCTGGAGGTCGCTCGTTCCTCGCGTCCGGTGACGGTCATGCTGAGGCTCCTTCGCCGGTGCCGTAGTCCTTGTGGTGGGGGTTTTCCCAGATGACCGAACCACCCATGCCGATGCCGATGCACATCGTGGTGAGCCCGTACCGAACCTCGGGCCGGTCCTCGAAGTGCCTGGCCAGCTGCGTCATCAACCGCACACCGGAGGAAGCCAGTGGGTGACCGACCGCGATCGCGCCGCCGTCCGGGTTGACTCGCGGGTCGTCGTCCTTGATCCCGTAGTGGTCGAGGAACGACAGCACCTGGATGGCGAAGGCCTCATTGATCTCGAAAAGCCCGATGTCCTCGATCCGGAGGCCGGTGCGCTGCAACACCTGCTCGGTGGCCGGCACCGGGCCGTACCCCATCACCGCGGGGTCGACGCCCTTGAAGGCGTACCCGACCAGCCGCATCCTGACCGGCAGGCCCAATTCCTCGGCCACGTCTGCGGCGGCAAGCACGCAGGCCGTCGCGCCGTCATTGAGTCCGGCGGCGTTACCCGCAGTGATTCGGCCGTGCGGACGGAACGGTGTCTTCAGGTTGGCCAGATCTTCCAGCGTGGTGCCCGGGCGCGGCGGCTCGTCGGCGACGGCCAGCCCCCAGCCCTGCTCCTCGCTGCGGATCGCCACCGGTACCAGGTCGCGCTGGATCCGCCCGGCCGCGTAGGCGGCCTGCAGTTTGGCCTGGCTGGCGACGGCGAAGGCGTCGGTGCGTTCCTTCGTCAGCTCCGGGAACTTGTCGTGCAGGTTCTCTGCGGTCTGGCCCATCACCAGCGCGGACGGGTCGACGATCTGCTCGGAGACGAACCGCGGGTTCGGGTCGACGCCCTCGCCCATCGGATGCCGGCCCATGTGCTCCACACCACCGGCGATCACCACGTCGTAGGCGCCGAAGGCGATCCCGGAGGCCGTGGTGGTGACCGCGGTCATCGCGCCGGCGCACATCCGGTCGATCGCGAAACCGGGGACGGTGTTGGGCAATCCGGCCAGCAGCGCGGCCGTCCGGCCGATCGTCAGCCCTTGGTCACCGGTCTGGGTGGTCGCCGCGATGGCGACCTCCTCAACCCGTTCCGGGGGAAGTTCGGGATGCCGCCGCAGCAGTTCCCGGATGCATTTGACCACGAGATCATCGGCTCGGGTCTGGGCGTAGATGCCCTTCTTGCCGGCCTTGCCGAACGGGGTTCGCACGCCGTCAACAAAGACGACGTCGCGGAGGGTGCCGGGCACTGGGGTCCTCCCGAAAGCTGGGGGTGACTGGTACGGATCCATATTACTCGCTAGTAACTGTTGTCGTAACAGCGTAACCAGCCCGGGACGGCACTCGTGCCGGTCGCCGTGTGACGGCGGGCACGTGCGGTCCCGGTCCTTCGACCGTAGCGCGGTTCACCGACAATCCGGGTGATCAACTCCAGGCCCCACCTGAGCCGATGGGGGTGGGGTAAAACCGGGTCGGTGGCCACCGGGAGTATCAGCTGACCATGACCGGCTAGCTGGCCGGGGCGGGCGCGTGCGTCCGGTCGAGGTCCTGAGCAGGCTTTGCCGGGCGCTGTGGGCGCAGGAAGAAGAACATCACCGTGCCGACGTACAGCACCCAGGCGATCGCCTGCAGCCACGTCGTGGTGGGGTGGATGTTGAGGATGCCGCGCAGCAGCGCCGCAGCGAAACCGTCTGGCGCGATCACGCCGGATACGTCGAAGGCGATCGAGTTCTGGCCCGGCAGCAGCCCGATCTCCTGGAACTCGGCTATCCCGTAGGCCAGCACCCCACCGGCCACGATCACCAGAGCGGCACCGGTCCAGGTGAAGAATCGGCCGAGGTTGAAGGCGATCGCCCGCCGGTACATCAGGTAGCCGATCGTGACTGCGACGGCCAGGCCGAGGAAGACCCCGGCCAGCGGCTCCCAGCCACTGCCGGCCGCCTGCACGGCGGGCCAGACGAACAGGGCGGTCTCGATGCCCTCTCGGGCCACCGAGACGAACGCCGTGGCGACCAGGGCGCCGGTGCCCATCGATAGGGCCCGGTCCAATCGTCCCTGGAGGTCGCTCTTCATCGACCGCGCGGCCTTGCGCATCCAGAAGATCATGAAGGTGACGAAGACCACCGCGATGAAGGACATCGCGCCGCCGAAGCCCTCCTGGGCCTCATAGGAAAGGCTCTGCGCACTGAACGTGAGGACGGCGCCGATCCCGAGGCTCAGCGCGATCGCGGCGCCGATTCCGGCCCAGACCGGGCGGAGCCGATCTCGCCGGTCCGTTTTCACCAGGTAAGCGATCAGGATGCTCACGACCAGGGTGGCCTCGAGGCCCTCACGCAGGCCGATGAGGAAGTTCGCGAGCACAAGCCGCTCCGGAAACTGGTCAGGATGTCAGGTAAGGCTCACCTTAGTTGCCGTTGCCCGCATCGTCGAGTCCGGTCGTCGGCACAGACTCAGCTGTCGCAGTCCCGGTCAGCTCAGCCCCAGTCAACGCAGTCTCGGTCGGCACAGTTTCGGTCGGCACAGTCAGAGCGTCGGCCAGCACCGTGGCCGTCAGCTCGATCTGCCACTGCCGGGCCCCGAGCCCACGCAGCACCTGCTCAATGGCGTCCGGAGACCGTGAATCCGGCGGATTCCAGCACAGCCGCCGGACGGTGTCCGGAGCCAGCAGGTTCTCCACCGGCAGCGCGAAGGACTCAGCCACGTCGGAGATCGCCGCCCGGGCGGCAACCAGTCGAGCGGCCGCCGCGGGATCGCGTTCGGCCCAGACCCGCGGCGGCGGCGGGCCGTCCATGGGCAGATGTGGCGGCGGCAACTCGGTCTCGGGCAGGGCGCGGGCGGCATTCAGGGCATCCAGCCATTGCCGGGTGTGTCGGCGTGCACCACGCCCGGAGAACGCCTGCAGGGCGGTCAGGGCGGTCATCGAGGTAGGCATCGCGAGCGCGGCCTCGACGATCGCGCTGTCCGGCAGGATCCGGCCCGGGGACAGGTCGCGCTGCCGGGCGATGGCGTCGCGCGTCGTCCACAATTCCCGGACGCCGGCGAGCCGGCGACGGTCACGGACCCGGTGCATCCCGGACGTCCGCCGCCCCGGGTCGACCCGTGGCGGCGGCGGTGGCGCAGCCGCCAGCGCGGCGAACTCTTCCTGAGCCCAGGCCAGCTTGCCTTGTCTGTCCAGCTCGGCGTGGACGGCGTCGCGCAGGTCGGTGAGCACCTCGACGTCCAAGGCGGCGTAGCGCAGCCAGGGCTCGGGCAGTGGGCGGATGGACCAGTCGACCGCCGAATGTTCCTTGGCCAGGCTCAGGCCGAGCAGTTCCTCCACCATCGCGGCCAGCCCCACCTTGGGGTAACCGGCCAGTCGGCCGCCGAGTTCGGTGTCAAACAGGATGGTCGGGTGCAGGCCCACCTCGGCGAGACAGGGCAGATCCTGGGACGCCGCGTGCAGAACCCACTCGATCCCGGCGATGGCGTGGTTCAGGTCGGACAGGTCCGGCAGCTCGACCGGGTCAATCAGCGCGGTCCCGGCACCCTCGCGGCGGATCTGGACCAGGAAGGCCCGCTGGCCGTAGCGGTGACCGGAGGCGCGCTCGGCGTCCACCGCGATCGGGCCGGTGCCGGCGACGAGCGCGTCAATCACCTTGGCCAGGCCCTGCCGATCGACGATCACCGGTGGCACGCCGTCTCGTGGGAAGTCCAGGCGCTGCAGTGGCGCTGCCTCCTGAGGAGCTGTGCCGTCCTCGAGCGAGACGTCAAACTCGACCGCTGCTTCGCTCGGCTCGTTGGCCGTCGTCGGGATCCGGGCAGGCCTCACGGCCGCGGCTGCCGGTGTCGAAGCAGCGCGGAACTCTGGTATCAGGGGGTTTGCCCTCCCTTCGTCAACCGGCACAAACCCCACCGTAGCTTGCCGTTCGCCGCTCTCGGTCGCCGACGCGGTCAGGCGATGACACCAGACCGCAATGAGGTAGCCACCATTTCCGCCCGATCACCGGTTCCGAGTTTGCGGGCGATCCGGGCGAGATGGCTCTTCACGGTCAGCGCCGAGAGCCCTAAAGCCACGCCAATGTCCTTGTTCGATTTGCCCTCGGCCACCAGTTGCAGCACCTGGATCTCCCTGGCCGACAGCGAATCGACGCCCTCCCCGCGTTCGGTGATCGTCCGAGCCACCCCGGTGCCGGCAGCGGAGACGACGTAGCAGCGGATGCCCGCCGCGACCGCTGCCCGGACGCTGTAGGGGTCGTCGCTGGTGGCCACGACCATGCCGCGCAGCCAGCCGGCCGCCCGCAGTTCCCGAACCAGAGCGATCCCGGATCCGTCCGGCAGCCCGGCCTCGGCGACCACCAGGTCAGCGATTCCGGCGGACGCCCGAGAGCGGGCCTCCGCGACCGTGCCGATCTCCAGGACGTGCCTCGCACCCATGGCACGCAACGTATGAGCAACCGTCTCCCTGACCGCGGGGCTGTTGACGACGACCATGGCGGCGAATCGGCCTGGGCGTGGCACGGCTACTCCAGCTCGCTCGGTCAGAGCGGTCACCTCGGCCTCCAAAGAAATGATCGACCGGCGGTCGATGTCTGTTCTTCCGGAGGGATCGGCACCGTTCGCCGTCGACTTGAGACGCCCACTGGAGGCGCCGACTGAGACACCGGTGGCGCCGCCAGCCGCTACCCGAGTGCCCGCCGACCGGGTGGTGGGGGCCGGGTGGTGGGGATTGGCAGGCTTCGGAGTCGGACCTAGCGGCGGCGGGGAAGTGCGGTGACGCCGTCGGCCGTGGGTGGTAACCCGGCCACCGTGCAGAGCAGGTTGGACCAGGCCACGAGATGAGTGACGACGTCGCCCAGCGGCGTCCAGGACGCCCGGACCTCGATTTCCACCGTGGGCGGCGGACCGGCCAGGGCACCAAAGGTCTCGGAGACGACGCGGGTGACGGTGCCGCCGGCGGCGGTGTACTCGGCGGCGCCGAGACTCAGCGACTCCTCAAGCCATGACCAACCGACCTGGCCGAGCATCAGATCCTGGCCCAGGTCACTCTCCAACCCGGCACGGACAAAGGTGACGATTCGGTAGGTGCCTTCCCAGGCCTCCGGGCCGGCCGGATCGTGCAAGAGAACGAAGCGCCCGGTCGCCAGTTCGTCACCTTCCGAGACGACGTCGGCGCTGAGAGCGAGAGCGAACGGGGCGATGCGCTGCGGAGCAGGCACTTCCTCGAGGGTGACCTCCGGCCGCAGGGGCGTCGCCCGCAAGCGGGACACCACATCGAGGAACCCATCAGGGGCATCATCAGACATTCCGCGGACCACCACCTTCGCAGCGTACGGTGACGGATCGGTACTTTCGGGGACGACGCGCCCAGTCGGGTCCCCCATCGAGCACGTTGCGTGACCGCAAGCGCTACTCGCATCGTTACAAGCGTGGTGAGACCGGTCAGATTCGCGCCGAGTTTCGTGATCGGGCGCATTGAGAGCGTCTGGCAGGAGAGCGTCGGACCACGCCGAGAGTCCCTTTTGTCGGACGCTCTTGGTGCCGGTTCCTCGCCGGGTGAGAGGATCGGGCCGTGCCCTCCGCCAATCAGCCGACCGTCGTCCGTGATCCCCGATTGGCGAGCGCATCTCTGCTGCGGGCCTGCCGCGGCGAGCGACCGGACGTCGTCCCGGTCTGGTTCATGCGGCAGGCGGGCCGATCGCTGCCGGAGTACCGGGCGCTACGCAAGGGCATCGCGATGCTGGACAGTTGCCGGCGGCCCGACCTGGTCACCGAGATCACCCTGCAACCGGTGCGCCGGTACGGAGTGGACGCCGCGATCTTCTTCTCCGACATCGTCGTCCCGCTGAAGGCCGTCGGGGTGGATCTCGACATCATCGCCGGGGTCGGCCCGGTGATCGCCGAGCCGTTCCGCACCCGGGCGGACCTCGACCGGATACCGGAATTGACCCCCGAGCACGTCCCGGACATCACCGAAGCGGTCTCGTTGCTGATCGCCGAGCTGGGGGCCACCCCGCTGATCGGTTTCGCCGGTGCCCCGTTCACCTTGGCCTCGTACCTGGTCGAGGGCGGCCCGAGCCGGGACGCAAACTGGTGCTGTAATTGTTCCCATCTATTTGACTTCTACTTATGAACAAGAAGCCATAGGTAAACATAAAGGATATGAATATTCTCGCACGGGAAACCCCACCCGTACTGCTTTAGAAGAGGCTTTAGCTTCTATTGAAAATGGGAAATTTGGTTTAGCATTTGCCTCTGGTTTGGCTGCAACTACCACAGTATTAAGTCTGCTAAAAAATGGCGACCATATTGTTGCTGGAGATGACTTGTATGGTGGAACCTATCGTTTGCTAGAAAAGGTAGTGAAAAATTGGGGTGTGACAACTACATACGTAGATATTGATCATATCGCTGATTTTGAAACTGCCATTCAACCAAATACCAAGCTGATTTGGATTGAAACTCCCACCATACAAATCATCACCAGCAACAATATGGTCGCCAGTTTTTAGCAGACTTAAT
>JANNPJ010000386.1:0-1587 GCA_031400005.1 Kineosporiaceae bacterium
CGGAAGGCCGTCGAGAAGCACCGCTCCACCCACGGGACGCTCCGGCTCGGGCAAGAAGCCCAGGATGCCTCGTGCGAGAATGGTCTTACCTGACCCCGACTCGCCCAGAACGCCGACGATCTCACCCTGCCCGACGCTCATACAGACGCCGTCGATGACGGGAGCGCCGTCACGCCCGAGAATCGTGAGATTGCGGACCTCGAGGAGTGTGTGTGAACTCATCGGACGGGCTCCGGTCGGATCAGTATACCGACTGGACCCCCTTCGAGGCGGCGACCCGCCGCCTCGCCGACGACGGCCCATCCCAGGACCGTGATCGCCAGCGCGACACCGGGGAAGATCGACGCCCACCACTGTCCGGTGATCATGCTCGGCGCCCCGACAGCGATCATCGACCCCCATTCCGGGGTCGGCACGCGGACTCCCGCGCCAATGAACGACAGGCCCGCGGTCAGGAGCATTGCGAAGCCAATCATCACCGAGGCGTGCACCATCATCGGCTCGATCGAGTTGGGCAGGATGTGCCGAAGGAGGATGCGCAGCCGAGGCGTGCGGGCCACCTGTGCCGCCTCGACGTAGGCCTGCCCCTTCACAAGCACCGCCTGATCGCGCACCAGGCGCAGGAACTGGGGTGTGATCACCAGCGCGAGCGCCAGGGTCACGTTGCGAATGTTCTGACCCGAGAACGAGACCAGCGCCATGCTGGTGATGAAGACCGGCAGGGACTGGGTGATGTCGGCGACCCGCATGATCGCTCCCGAGGTGACACGGCCCGCGGTGGCTGCGAGCAAGCCGAGCGCCAGACCGAGGATCGCCGACATCGCCACGGCGGTCAGCGCGATGACCAGGTCGACGCGGGGAGCCGCGATGACGCGAGAGAACACGTCCATCCCGAGCTGGTCGGTGCCGAACCAGTGCTTGAGCCCCGGGGGCTGCAGGGCGTCGTTGGGATTGGTGGCCTCGGGGTCGTACGGGGCGATCAGGGGGCCGAAGGCAGCGAGAGCGACGCTGAGGCCGATGATGACGAGGGGTAGGGCGGGTCTTCCCCGAACGCGTCCGACCACCGGGCGAACCATGGAGATCAGACCGCTCATGACGCCTCCACTCTCGGGTCGATGGCCGCCTGCAGCAGGTCGGTCACCAGGTAGACCAAGGCGGTGAAGGTGCCCGCCACCAGGACGAAGCCCTGTATCGCATTGAAGTCGGCGTTCAGGATCGCGTCGACGGCATAGCGACCGAGGCCATCCCAGCCGAACAGGCTCTCAACGAGCACCGCGCCACCCAGCAGGAACGTCGTCTGGACGCCGATCAGGGTGAGCGTGGAGGGGAACGCGGCGCGTATCGCGCCCCGAAGGATGTGGCGCCGCCGGACCCCGAGCGCATGCGCGTGCTCCACGTACGGCTCGGCCAACGTGCGTCGCATGCTGGCCGAGGACATCTTGAAGAAGGCCCCACCCGATACGAACGCGAGGGTGAGCACGGGGAGCGCGAGTTGCCCGAGCGCCGCGATGAACGTACCCGGGCGGCCGGCGATCAGGGAGTCGACGGTCATGAATCCCGTCACCCGCGGCGGAGCCACGACGTCGA
>JANNPJ010000395.1:0-3734 GCA_031400005.1 Kineosporiaceae bacterium
GGCCCTCATGCGCATCAGCAAGGAGAAGAAATGATCACCGTCAACGCCTACGCGGCACCCTCGGCTACCGATCCGCTCGTTCCGACGACGATCCAGCGTCGTGACCTCGGACCGCACGACGTCCTGATTGACATCGCCTACGCCGGTGTCTGCCACTCCGACATCCACACCGTCCGCGGCGAGTGGGGGCCGATCACCTACCCGCAGGTCGTCGGACACGAAATCGTCGGTTTCGTCCGCGAGGTCGGCTCCGAGGTCACCAAGCACCAGGTCGGTGACCGGGTCGGAGTCGGGTGCGAGTCCAACTCGTGCGGGCACTGCGAACAGTGCCTGAAGGGCCAGCAGGTCTACTGCCTGAACGGCAACGTGCAGACCTACAACGGTCTCGACGAGGACGGCAGCATCACTCAGGGCGGGTACTGCCAGGCCACCGTCGTCAACGAGGACTTCGTCCTCACGGTCCCCGAGGCGCTCGAGCTGGAGAAGGTCGCGCCGCTGCTGTGCGCCGGGATCACTCTCTTCTCGCCGCTGAAGCACTGGAACGCCGGCCCCGGCACCAAAGTCGCGATCGTCGGTATGGGCGGCCTCGGCCACGTCGGGGTCAAGATCGCCCACGCGCTGGGCGCCGAGGTGACCGTGCTGTCGCAGACCCTGTCCAAGCAGGAGGACGGCCTCACGTTCGGCGCCGACCACTACTACGCCACCAAAGACCCCGAGACGTTCGAGAAGCTGGCCGGTTCCTTCGACCTCATCCTCAACACCGTCTCCGCGCGCCTGGACTACAACCAGTACGTCAACCTGCTCGCGGTGGACGGCACGCTGGTGATCCTGGGTGCGCCCTCCGAGCCGGTCACGGTGGACGCCATGGCCCTACTCGCATTCCGGCGCAGCATCGCCGGCAGCGCCAACGGCGGTATCCCCGAGACCCAGGAGATGCTCAACTTCTGCGCAGAACACGCCATCCTGCCGGAAACCGAACTGATCGACGCCTCGTACATCAACCAGGCTTACGAGCGGGTGCTCGCCTCCGACGTCCGCTACCGCTTCGTCATCGACGCGAAGACCTTTCGCTAGGACGCTGCGCACGGCGCCGGACGGCTCGCCCACCGCAGACCGGATCGCCGTCCTCGCTAGCTGTGCCTGTCAGCTCGCTGATGCGAGCCTTGTCCCGGTGTTCGCGCTAGCCGAGCAGATCGCCTTGGCGCAGTTGGTGGACGACCAGATGAAGATCAAGGACGCGGACGCGGACACGCAGCCGGGGCAAGACCCGGACGCGAAATCGATCGAGGACATCGAGCGTCTGCGGCATGCCGGAAACAGTCTGGTGTTCAACGGCGTTCGTGCTTCCTCGACGCTGGGCACGTTCCTAAAAGCGTTCAAGAACCGCCGACCGACCGCCCCGCCAAGCCTTGCGCCGTCGGTCCACGTGCGAGCGATCATCACGTGGCAGGCGATCTTTCCTCTCGTCGCCATCGGGATGACGACCTTGTCGCCGTTCACGATCGGACGCCATCTGGTTCTGCGATCCCTCGTCCTGACACTCATCGTCGCCGCTAGCCGTGCGCTCGAAGCGCTAGCTCATTCATGATCAACCGGATCCCCGATGTCTAGCCGCCGATTCAACTTCAATACCAGCACCCTCAGCCGAACCCCACTGGGACAAAAATGGAGACCACATGAACCGCATCCTGATCACCGGATCCACCGACGGCGTCGGCCGGGCGACCGCCGAGGCTCTCCTCGACGACGGCCGCCAGGTAGTCGTGCACGCGCGTTCCACAGCGCGGCTGGCCGCCGTGCAACCCCTCATCGACCGCGGGGCCGAGGCGATCGTGGGCGACCTCAGCAACCTCGACGAGGTGCACGACCTAATCGAGCAGGCCAATTCGCTAGGCCCGTTCGACGCGGTCATCCACAACGCCGGCGTCATTCAGGGCGCGGTGCTCCCGGTCAACGTCACCGCCCCATACCTGATGACCGCGAGGATCCAGCGCCCGGGCAGGCTGATCTACCTCAGCAGCAGCATGCACCGCGACGGCCACCCCGACCTCGCCGACGTCGACTGGACAGGAAAACGCCAGACCCACTCATACTCGGACGCGAAACTATTCGTCACCACGCTCATGGCCGCCGTCTCCCGGCTCAGGCCCGACGTCCTCGCGCACGCGGTCGACCCCGGCTGGGTGCCCACGAAGATGGGCGGACCCGGCGCGAGCGATGACCTCGCCCTGGCGCACGTCACGCAGGTCTGGCTCGCGACCACCGCCGATCCCGAGGCGCTTGTGAGTAGCCGCTACTGGCACCACCAGAGAACCGAGAACCCCCACCCCGCCGTGCACGACAACGGCTTCCAGAACGCTCTTCTGTCATCGCTGGCCGAGCAGACCGGCGTCGCGCTCTCCGGCACCCACGACGGCGACACCGCTCGGCGAACAAGCGCTAATGCCTGAGCGGGTCACCCAACCCCGAACGGGTGCGCCGACGACGAGTCGATGCCCTCACCCGCGATCGGGCCGCTCCCCATCGTCGCTCCCCCAACCACATCAGTTCGACGAAGGAGAAAATCACATGCTGAAAGAACGCGCACTGGGCCGGCAGGGCCTGACGGTCACCGAGATCGGCCTCGGAACGATGGGCATGACGGCCTTCTACGGCACCGGAGGCAGCCGTGAGGAGCACATCGCGGTCATCCGCCGCGCCCATGAGCTTGGCGTCACCCTGTTCGACACCGCCGAGTTGTACAACCAGGGAAACGGCTCCAACGAGATCCTGCTCGGCGAGGCCGTCGCCCCCTTCCGCCATGACGTGCAGATCGCCACGAAGTTCGGGTTCACCTACGACGCGCAGGGCAACTCCAACGGCCACGACGCCAGCCCGGCGAACATCCGCCGCGTGGCTGAAAACAGCCTCCGCTACCTCGGCACAGATGTCATCGACGTTCTCTACCAGCACCGGCAGGACCCGAAGGTCCCGGTCGAGGAGGTCGCAGGCACGGTCAAAGAGCTGATCGAGGAGGGCAAGGTCCGCTACTTCGGTTTGAGCGAGGTCGGTCCCGAGACGCTGCGCCGCGCCCATGTCGTGCATCCGGTCTCGGTCCTGCAGACCGAGTACTCCCTGTTCGAGCGCGGGGTCGAGACCGATGTGCTTCCCGCGGCGCGCGAGCTGGGAGTCGGATTCGTGCCCTATTCCCCGCTCGGTCGAGGCTTCCTGACCTCCGCGGTCAAGCCCGCCGAAGCCTACGAGGAGAACGACTTCCGCAGGCACGACGCCCGGTGGCAGGGCAAGAACTACGAGACGAACAAGCGCGCGGTGGACCAACTCGACCAGTTCGTCTCCGAAAAGGGGATCAGCGCGGCGCAACTCGCCCTCGCCTGGCTCCTCGCCCAGGGCCAGGACATCGTGCCGATCCCCGGAACCCGCACGGCGACGCGGCTCGTGGAGAACCTCGGCGCCGCTCGCGTCACGCTCTCGGAGACGGATCTGACCCGCATCGACGAGATCATCCCCGAAGGTGCCGTCGGCGTCCGGTACACCTCCGAGCACCTTCCTACCTGGATCTAGTTCCCTATCCCGTCCGCTCGTCGGCACGGCGGACCGGGCCACCCGGTCCCGTCCGCCGCGCGCCCCGGCGATCGCCGGGGCTCCTGAAACTCGGTCTTGCGTAGTGCTGGCGCCTCATGGACGTCTCGCCGTTTAGGCGCAACTAGGGATGGGGGGTTCTGTTGTGCCCTCCC
>JANNPJ010000397.1:0-10005 GCA_031400005.1 Kineosporiaceae bacterium
GATCGTTTCGTGCCGCGCAACTGCCGCCGGCCCCATGGAGCGTTCAATATATCGAGCATGGCGTCATCTATCGCCCGCGTGCGGTACTATAGTGACGATCTTGGGTCAGTGAGCGGCTCGGCATGGCGTTTTGGTTATCCACAGCCGACCAAGCTGTGGATGATGGGGACCTGTACCGCAGGGGAGGATTCGGGGTGCGATCGGCGGCTCAAGACCGGGTTTGCGGCGGTGAATCCTCCCGGGCGGTACGCGAACTCAGCTCAGCTGGGCGAGGGCGGCGCGGATTTGGTCGGGCACGGGGGTGGGGGTGCGGGTCAGGCGGTTGACGTAGACGTGGACGAACCGGCCGATCGCCACCGGTTCGATCTGGTCGCCGCTGAACAGGCCGATCCGGTAGATCACGCTGCTGCGGCCGAGTTTCTCCAGTGCCAGACCGGCCACCACCTGGTCGGGAAAGCTCAGCGAGGCAAGAAATTGGCAGGAGCTCTCGGCCACCACACCGATCGCCGGCAGTTCGCGGATGTCGACCCCGGTTGCGTCGATCAGCCAGCCGTTCACTGCGGTGTCGAAGAACGAGTAGTAGACGACGTTATTGACGTGCCCGTACACGTCGTTGTCCGCCCAGCGGGTGGTGATCCGGCGCAGTACCGGGAAGTCATGCTGTCGGGCCGGCCCGGGCGTGCCCCGATCGGCAGTCGTCACGCGACCAGGGGTCCGATCCGGCGTTGTTACCTGGCCGGGGGTTGGATCAGGCGTCGTCACGCGATCAGGGGTCTGATCCGGCGTTGTTACCTGGCCGGGGGTCGGATCAGGCGTCGTCACCCGGGCAATGCTGGCATGTCCTCGTCGAGGGCGCAGCTGTGAGGTGGCGGGTTAACCCGGTGGGGAGACCCACTCGGGGAGGATATTCTCACCGATCGAGGGGTTAACCCCTCGATCGCCCGGCCGTTGCCGGGTAACCCCAGCTCAGGAGGACCCAGTGTTGTTGCGGATGTCGTCGTTGTTCCTGCGGACCCTTCGCGAGGACCCGGCGGACGCCGAGGTGCCGGGGCACCGCCTGCTGGTCCGGGCCGGGTACGTGCGCCGGGCGGCGCCCGGGATTTACTCCTGGCTGCCGATCGGTTACCGCACCTACCGGAACGTGGAGAACATCGTCCGCGAGGAGATGGACGCGGCCGGTTTCCAAGAGGTGCACTTCCCCGCCCTGCTGCCGCGTGAACCCTACGAGGCGACGAACCGCTGGACCGAGTACGGCGAGAACATCTTCCGGTTGAAGGACCGGCGTGGCAACGACTTTCTGCTCGGGCCGACGCACGAAGAGATGTTCACTCTGCTGGTCAAGGACCTGTACTCGTCGTACAAGGACCTTCCGCTGTCGATTTACCAGATCCAGACCAAGTACCGGGACGAATCCCGGCCGCGGGGCGGGCTGCTGCGCGGGCGCGAGTTCGTGATGAAGGACTCGTACTCGTTCGACGTCGACGACGCCGGGCTGGACTCCTCGTACGAGCGGCACCGCGCGGCGTACAAGAAGACCTTCGATCGGCTCGGTCTGGACTACGTCATCGTCAGCGCGATGTCCGGCTCGATGGGCGGCAGCCGCAGCGAGGAGTTCCTGCACCCCACCGAGATCGGCGAGGACACCTTCGTTCGCTGTACGACCTGCGACTACGCGGCTAACACCGAGGCTGTGACCACCCCGGTACCGGCCGCGATCAGCTGGGAAGGGGCGAACGCGGCACACGTCGAGGACACCCCGGACACCCCGACCATCGACACCCTGGTCGCGTGCGCGAACGAGCGCTTCCCCCGCCCGGACCGGCCCTGGACCGCCGCCGACACGCTGAAGAACGTCGTCGTCACCCTGGTCCACCCGGCCGACAAGGACCACCCCAAGCCCTGGCGCGAGCCGGTGGCGATCGGGGTTCCCGGCGACCGAGAGGTCGACACCAAGCGGCTGGAGGCGGCGATGAGCCCGGCCGAGGTGGATGCCTTCAGCGAGGCCGACTTCGCCAAGCACCCCGGCCTGGTCAAGGGGTACATCGGGCCGGCCGCGCTGGGCACGGACTCGCGCACCGGTATCCGCTTGCTGCTGGACCCCCGGGTGGTCGACGGCACCGCCTGGATCACCGGCGCCAACGAGCCCGGCCGGCACGTCTTCGACCTGGTTGCGGGCCGGGACTTCACCGGCGACGGCACCGTCGAGGCGGCCGAGGTGTTCGAGGGTGACCCCTGCCCCAGCTGCGACGGCGGGTCGTTGACGATCGCTCGCGGGGTGGAGATCGCGCACATCTTCCAGCTCGGCCGCAAGTTCGCCGATGCCCTGGGCCTGAAGGTGCTGGACCAGAACGGCAAGCTGGTCACGGTCACGATGGGCTCCTACGGAATCGGAGTCACCCGCGCCCTGGCCGTGCTCGCCGAGGGCAACCACGACGAGCTGGGACTGTGCTGGCCGCGCGAGGTGGCACCGGCCGACGTGCACATCGTGGCGATGGGCAAGGCTGCTAAGGACGTGGAGGTGTTCGAGACCGCCGGGCGGCTGGCGGAAGAACTGGAGTCGGCCGGGGTGCGGGTGCTCTACGACGACCGGCCCAAGCTGGCGCCGGGGGTCAAGTTCAAGGACGCCGACCTGGTCGGCGTCCCGACCATCCTGATCGTCGGCAAGGGCCTGCTCGCCGGCACCGTGGAGATCCGCGACCGGCGCTCCGGCGACACCGAAGAGGTGCCGGTCGGCGAGGCAGTGAAGCGACTCGTCGCCGTCGTAACGAAGTAAGCGCGACAGGCAAGAGGGCGGTCGGCGCGGTCGGGTCTGGTCCACCAGTGAGGTACCCAAGGAGAGCTCGACCGCAGGTAAGGCTCGGTGCGGTCGGGTGCTCCGCCGGTGAGGTACCCGCGGGCTCGATCGCAGGTAAGGCTCGGTGCGGTCGGGTGCTCCGCCGGTGAGGTACCGACGCCTGACCGCGTGGGTCGACGTGGTCGAGCCCTGTCCGCGGTGAGACGTCAATGGACGGGCCGACGACAGGCACCGAATCAAGGCGGCACTACCGTTGGCGTCGTGACGACGAATCAGCTGCGGACCGGAACGGGTGCTGGCCGATGATCGGTTTGGCTCTGGCACAGGGATTGCGGGCGGCCGGATTAGCCTGGAATCCGCTACCGGGCGACCGTTTCGTCGTCCCGGATCGCGGAATGGATGAAGAGGTATTCGTGATCAGCAACATGGTGGTTGAGGTGCAGGATGTGCCGACCGGGC
This sequence comes from Kineosporiaceae bacterium, assembly GCA_031400005.1. Taxonomy (GTDB): domain Bacteria; phylum Actinomycetota; class Actinomycetes; order Actinomycetales; family Kineosporiaceae; genus JANNPJ01. The sequence goes on from JANNPJ010000397.1 coordinate 3,254, forward strand.
AGATCATCGGCTTCAACGGCACGACCGAGTGGGCGCTGGACAGCCTGGATCACGGTCAGGTGGTGTGGATGCCGAGGGAAGGGCAGCTGCGTGAATTGCTCAACCACCGGTTCCTCCGGCTGGAGACGGTGACCGGGGGCTTCGCCGTGGTGATCGACCTGGACGGGGAGCACCGCGAGGTGGATGGGGACGCCGAATCGGCGTACGCCCGGGCGCTGCTGGCGGTGTTGCAGAAATGACAAACGTCGAGGCGGTGATCTTCGACTGGGGTGGCACCCTCACGCCCTGGCACACCATCGACCTGATCGAGCAGTGGCGGGTCTACGCCGAGCACTACGCCCGCCATCACGCCGACGAGCATCCTGACGGCGGCATCGAACTGGCCGCCCGGATGGCGGAGGCCGAGCGGGTGGCCTGGCAGCGACTGAAGCAAGACGGCGCGAGTGCTCGGCTGGCCGACGTGTTCGATGCGGTCGGGATCAACACGGATTACGCCGGGCACCCAGCGGCGCAGGTGGCGTACGAGGAGTTCTGGGAGCCGCATACCTATATCGATCCGGACGTGCCGGTGCTGTTCGCCGCCCTGCGCGAACGCGGGGTGCGGATCGGGGTGCTGAGCAACACGATCTGGTCGCGGGACTACCACCAGCGGGTGTTCGCCCGGGACGGTGTGCTGCCGCTGATCGACGGCGACGTCTACACCTCCGAGATTCCCTGGGTGAAGCCGCATCCGGAGGCGTTCGGGGCGGCGATGGCGGCGGTCGGGATGAGCGACCCGGCACGCTGCGTGTACGTCGGTGATCGGCCGTACGAAGACGTCCACGGAGCGCAGCGGGTCGGGATGCGTGCCGTCCTGATACCGCACAGCGACATCCCCGCCGATCAGCAGGTGCCGGTCGACGTCACCCCGGACGGCGTCGCGCACCGACTGATCGACGTCCTCGCCATGATCGATTCCTGGAACGGCCCGGCGAACGCCGGTCGCCCGTTGGGGTGACCCGCTCGTTGGGGTGATCCGTTAAGGGCTTGGAGACGGCGTCGCGACGGGGGTGGCGCGAGAGACGAGGCCGGGAAAGGCCGTGGGCTTGCCGGTCCAGCCCGCCATCCGCCGGGCGGCAAGGACCAGCTGGTCGGCACCGAGAATGCGGTCGTCGTCCGCGGCCGATCCGGCCGCGAGCAGGTTCGCCGCCAGGGCCGCGAGCCCGCGCTCCAGCCGGCCGGCCAGCGCGGCGGCCCGCCTAGAGCTGGTCGGCAGGGTGACGACGTCGTAGGCCGGCTCGGCGACGGCCGGTTTGATCCCCTCGACCAGCAACCGGGCCGAGAGCTTGTCGCGTTCGGTCCGGTGCGCCTGCCAGAGCTCGGCCGCCAGGCGGCGGCGTCCTCCGGACGTCCGGGCGATGATCAGCGGGTAAGCGAAGACGGTCGCGTGCTCGCCGGCGAGCAGCCGGTCCAGGGCTACCTGCGCGGGCGTGGTCGGCCCGGTCAGATCGGCAGGGTCGATCGGGCCGTCCAGACCGGCGGCGTCGGCGGGGTCGGTGGTCGCCCGATCGGCGGCCGCCGGGGTAGCAGCGCTGGAGTTCGCCGGGCTGGAGGTGGCTGGTGCCGGTTGCAGGACGCCCGGTCGGGGGCGGCCGATCGCGGCGCTGAGCAGATCAACGTGGATGATCCGGGCGGCGGCGATCCGGCAGAGCAGGACGGCGAAAGCCGGCGCCGCGGCCTCGCCGTCCCGTAGCGCGGTCTGGGACGCCGCCAGCTCGGCCTTGATCAGCCGGGCCGGTGTCGGCGTTGGGGCAGGCGAGGCTGTCGGGGCCGGATCGGCGGCCGAACCCGAGCCCGACGCAGCGCCCGAGGTGGGCGAGGTGGCGGTGATCGGAGCGCCGAGGGCGGCCAGGTGCTGCTCGTGCACGGCGGCCGTGCGGCGCAGCAGATCGGCGAGTTCGGGGGTGGTACCGGCGAGCGCCAGGGCACCGGTCCGCAGCGTCCGGGCGGCGGCCACCGCCCGGTTCACCGCTAGCTCGTCCGGTTCCAGCGACGGGGGAGCCGTGACGGTCTCCGGGCGGCACCCGCTCAAGCCGACCGTCAGGCCCAGCGCGGTGCCGAGGGCAAGCAGTCGGCGCCGGGAAAGCAGTCGGGAGCGGAAGGGAGCCTGTGAGGCTCGGCCGGGCAGCGGATTCCCGGCGCTCCCCGACCTCATCAGCATCGTCGGATCATCGCACGAGTGAGCCGGAGTGAAATGGAGTGAGCCGGAGTGAAATGGAGTGAGCTGGAGTGAGCTGGAGTGAGCCGGGATGGACCCGACGGTGGGCGTCGGCGGGATCGACTCGGGCCGGTAGGCTGTAGTGCGCGGATCTGCCCAGACTCCGCACCGAACACCTAGTCATTCCGGCAGTCGACTCGACCGAGCGCTGCCGGCCAACCTGAATATCGAGGAGGTCCGGATGGTCGCGTCCTCCCAGGCCGATGGCGTGCGCGCGTTGGCCGAACCACTGGCCCGCGACGCCGGTCTCATGGTGGAGAGCATCACGATCACCCCGGCGGGCAAGCGAAGGGTCCTCCGGGTGATCGTCGACCTCCCCGAGGACAGCACCGGGGGAGTTCCGATGGATGCCGTCGCCACGGCTGCTCAGTCAATCTCGGCGGCGCTGGACGAGAGTTCAGTGATGGGCGGCATGCCCTACGTGCTGGAAGTCAGCTCGCCGGGCGCCGACCGTCCGCTCACCGAGCGCCGGCACTGGCTGCGGGCCCGCGGCCGGCTGGTCAATGTGCTCCCCGCCGCGGGCGCGCCGGGGCAGCCCCAGGGTCGACTGACTGACGTCACCGACGGTGGCGTGATTTTGGACGGCGACCGGGTGATCGATTGGGCGGCGATCGCCTCCGGTCGGGTAGAGATCGAGTTCGGCCGCCCAGCCGGGTCCGAAGACCTCGAGGACCTCGAGGATCTTGAGGATCTGACGGACGACGATGTGGGTGCAGACGAGGACGACGACAGCGATGCCGACGATGATGACGATGACGACCCAGAGGGTGAGGGCTGAGCGATGGACATCGACCTTGCGGCCTTGAGAGCCCTTGAGCGTGAGAAGGAAATACCGCTCGACCTGCTGATCCGAACGATCGAGCAGGCCCTGTTGCTGGCATATCACCGCAACCAGGGCACCCAGACTCCGGCCCGGGTCGAGCTCGACCGGGCCACCGGACACGTGATCGTCTGGGCCCAGGAGTGGGAGGACGGCAACTTCGTCCGGGAGTGGGATGACACCCCGGAGGGGTTCGGTCGGATCGCCGCCGCCACCGCCCGGCAGACAATCATGCAGCGGCTGCGGGATGCCGAGGACGAGCAAGTGCTCGGCGAGTTCCGGGGCCGCGAGGGCGACATCATCTCCGGCGTCATCCAGCAGAGTTCGGACCCGCGGATGGTGCACGTCGACCTGGGCACGGTCGAGGCCGTGCTGCCCCCGGCCGAGCAGGTGCCGGGTGAATCGTACGTGCATGGTGCCCGGATCCGGTGTTACGTGATCGGGGTCCGCAAGGGGATGAAAGGCCCCTCGATCACGCTTTCGCGCTCGCACCCGAACCTGGTGCGCAAGCTGTTCGCGCTGGAGGTCCCCGAGGTCGCCGATGGCACGGTGGAGATCCGGGCTCTGGCCCGAGAAGCAGGCCACCGCTCGAAGGTGGCGGTGCACGCGACCGTCGCCGGGGTGAACGCCAAGGGCGCCTGCATCGGGCCGATGGGTCAGCGGGTGCGTGCGGTGATGGCCGAGCTGCACGGGGAGAAGATCGACATCGTCGACTTCAACGACAGCCCGGCATCGTTCGTGGCAAGCGCGCTGTCGCCGGCCCGGGTGTCCTCGGTGGAGATCGTCGACCTGGAGGCCCGTTCGGCCCGGGTCGTCGTCCCCGATTACCAGCTCTCGCTGGCGATCGGCAAGGAAGGGCAGAACGCCCGGCTGGCCGCGAAGCTGACCGGTTGGCGGATCGACATCCGCTCGGACACCGCCGTGGATCCGCAGGCTGACGCCGCCGCGTCGGCAAGTGCCAGGGCAAGCGACAGGGCCAGCGACAGGGCCAGCGACCAGGCCGGTGACAAGGCCGGTGACAAGGCGACCAGTCAGTCGAGTACGCCGTCTGGCGAGCGACAGAACCAGCAGCGGACGGGCGGGCAGCAGGTCCCGGGAACAATCGAGGCGCGGTGAGGGCTATGCTTTCAGTGGCCGGTCACGCGGTCGAGCAGTCCACGCCTGTCACAGGGCCTCCACAGGGGCCAGTGCGAACATGTGTGGGTTGTCGAGAGCGTGCCGATCGGTCCGTCCTGCTGCGAGTGGTTGCGGTGGAGGTCGACGGCAACTGGTGCGTCGTCCCCGATCCGCGTCACAGGTTGCCTGGACGGGGTGCATCCCTGCACCCTGCTCTCGGTTGCTTCGAACTCGCCGAACGCCGTAAAGCGTTCACCCGGGCCCTGCGCCGGGGTGTTCCGCTGGATTCGGTGTCGGTACGTGAGTACGTCTCAGTCCAATAACGGTCCACCAAGAAAAACGGTTCACCAGAACCGTCCAGTTGAAAGCGGGTCCAACGCTGATGAGCACCCGATGAGCGCGCTCCGATGAGCACCCCACCACCGTAACGACGGTCCGCTGCCTGCCCTGGCTCGGACCGAGACAGGAGAGACGTGGCAAAGGTCCGGGTCTACGAGCTCGCGAAAGAGCTCGGATACGAAAGCAAGGAAGTTCTGGCCAAGCTCCAAGAAATGGGTGAGTTCGTCCGGTCGGCATCGTCGACCGTCGAGCCCCCGGTCGTCCGCAAACTCCGCGAGACGATGCCTGCCTCAGCGACAGCCGAACCAGGTCCCGCCAAGCGCATCGCCCGTCCGACCGCTCCGGTCGCGGCAGCAGCGGCGCCTGCGGCAACCCCGGCGCCGGTCGCACCCGCGGCCCCGGCACCGTCCCCCGTGGTCGCGACCCCGGTCACGCCGTCCGCTCCGGCGGCCCCGGCGCCCGCGCGACCCACCCCTGCGCCGGAGCGTCCCGCCCCGGCCGCAACACCGTTCACCCCCGGTCCTCGGCCCACCCCGGCCCCGGCCGGTGGCGCTCCGAGTCCGGCTGCGCCCGTACGGCCGGCCGGTCCCACCCCGGGCCCGCGTCCGTCCGCTCGGCCCACCCCCGAGGTGCGCAGCCCGGCCCCGCAGGCTCCCAGCCCGGCCCCGCAAGCTCCCAGCCCGGCTCCGCTGGCACCGGCCGCGTCGGCCGCGCCTGTTCCGGCACCGGCTCGCACGCCGAACCGTCCGCAGGCTCCGACCCCGTCGGCTCCAGCTCCGCGTCCGGACAGCCGCCCTGGTCAGGACCGGGCCGAGCGTCCCTCCGGGGATCGTCCGGCACCGGGTCCGCGGGGTCCGCGGCCAGGCCCCGGCGGTCCGCCGCGTCCGGGTAACAACCCGTTCGCGACGTCCCAGGGGATGCCCCGTCCGGGCAACCCCCGGCCGGGTAACAACCCGTTCGCGACGTCCCAGGGAATGCCCCGTCCGCAGGGCGGCGGTGCTAACCGTGGCCCGCAGGGCGGCGGCGGTGCACCGGTAGCCGGCGGTGCCCCTGGAGCAGGTGCGCCGAGCACCGAGCGTCCCGGTGGCCCGCGTCCCGGTGGTCCGCGGCCCAGCCCGGGCTCGATGCCGGCGTCGCGTCCCAACCCCGGCATGATGCCGGGTCGCAGCAGTGTTGGTCGCCCCGGTGGCGGCCCCAGCGGTCCCGGTGGTCCGGGCCGCGCCGGAGCGCCTAGTCGTGGCGGCGCCGGTGGCGGTCGTGGCGGTCCCGGTGGTCCCGGCGGCGGTGGCGGTGGCGGTGGCTTCGGCGGTCGTCCCGGTGGCGGTCCCGGTGGTCCCCCCGGTGGTGGTGGCTTCGGCGGCAACCGCGGTCGTGGCGGTCGTGGCGGTACCCAGGGTGCCTTCGGGCGCGCCGGTGGCCGTCCGGTCCGGGGCCGGAAGTCGAAGAAGCAGCGCCGTCAGGAATTCGACAACATGCAGGCGCCGGCTCCCGGTGGCGTGATCGTCCCCCGTGGCGATGGCTCCACGGTGGTCCGGTTGCGGCGTGGGTCGTCGCTGACCGACTTCGCAGACAAGATCGGCGCGAACCCGGCCAGCCTGGTGACGGTACTCATCCACCTCGGTGAGATGGCTACCGCGACCCAGTCGCTGAACGAGGAGACGTTCGACATCCTCGGTGAGGAGCTGGGTTACAACATCCAGGTGGTCTCGCCCGAGGACGAGGACCGCGAGCTACTCGGCACGTTCTCGATCGGCCCGACGTGCCGTTGCACACCAACGGCTCGGAGAATGACATCCGCACCCACGTCACCCGCCGCAAGGTCTCGGGCGGCACCCGCTCGGACGCCGGCCGCGATTGCCGCGACGCCTTCCTCGGCCTGATGAAAACCTGTTCCAAGCAGGCCATCCGGTTCTGGGATTACCTCGGCGCCCGCCTCGCCGTGCCCGGCGCACCGGCCATCGCCCACCTGCCCGCCCTCATCGGGTCCGACTGAACCGATCGCCGCCCGACAACCCAACCGCGGCCCTCAGACCGGCAGCCAAGCTGCCCGGCCTTTTGCCCCTGTTACGGGTTTGCGCGGCGTCAAGGTCTGCTCTGAAAATTTTGGCAGTCTCACCTTGACACTGCCAGGAACCCGCCTAAATCCGTCGCTCAAGAGCTACCGCAGAACCCCATGGGAGCGCGGCTTGGCTCTCGGCCGGTTCCACGCTGTTCTAGGGC
>JANNPJ010000542.1:0-3306 GCA_031400005.1 Kineosporiaceae bacterium
GCAAGGTGCTCAGCCCGAACGCCTTCGCCGACCTCGACGCCGTTGAGCACCGTCTGGTCGCCTTCCAGGAGCACTACGAGCAGCTCGCGACCCCGTTCGAATGGAAGTTCACCCGAGCCGACCTGCGCCGGCTGATGATCAGGCTGGAGCGGGCACCCCTGGTCGGGGCTGCCGCGTGAGGGCCGGAGATACGTGCTCGAACTTCCGACCCAGAGCACTTAGAAGGTTCGCCTGGCCCCCGACCCGGGGTCACAACGGGGGCGGGATCTCGAGTGATGGCAATGGCCGTCCAGGGCGAGGCGACTGAGTCGGCTGGGTGGGCCCGCTCGGGTCGGCGGGCTGCAGGCACGATGTTGTCGCGAGGATCAGCCCGAGCGCGATGATGACGAACCTGATCATGGCGCTCCGTCGGGATGGTGGAAACGGGATGAACCCACCGGGGGGACCGGCGGGTTCATCACTATGTGTCGACGGGCGGCGGAGCCACCCGATCTGGACTACTTGTTGATGTCGATCTGCATGAAGCCCGTGCTGCTGACGCTCTTCACGCGGACCTTGGTGCCCGTGTTCGGGATGTCGACGCTGTACCAACCCGGCTCGTAGCGACCCGCGTGGTCGCCCGTGCAGGCATGGGTATCGCAATTCGACCAGTAGCTCCTGGCATCACTGAAGACCGGTGCGGCCGCCCTGGCGGGAACCGTCGAGGGCACGCCGTTGAGATGGACGGTCATGGCCGGAACGCGATCGAGCCCGAAGGTCGAGTCGGCGGCCAGGATCCTCGGTCGCATGAGCGTCCCATTAGCCCAGTGGGTGAACTGCGGATGCGCATCCACCGGCAGGATCAGGCCCTCTCCGGGATGATCACCAACGTTGTTGTCCGTGTACTGGTCATTCCAGTAGCTGATGAGCAGCCCGTCCTGGTAGACCATCGGCTCGACTCGCTCCGGTGCCGTGTCGAGGAAGCCGAAGTTGTACGGACCCGTCTTGAGCGCGGTGTCGAAGCCGAGGTACTGGCGGTTCTCCAGCACGTAGGCATTGAAGAAGCTCTGCGTCTCGGAGCCGGAGGTGATCCGGAAACCCGCGAACACCCAGCCTTCCGTCGTGTTCTCGGCTGTACCGACCAGCGTGCCGCCGATCGCGATGTTGTCCACCTGGAAGCCCGGCAGCACGACCGCGGCGTCGGTCCGGTAGGCGAAACGGATGGCATTGGTGTCGGCCGGCAGGGTGGCGGTCAGATCCATCCAGGCCCCGCCGGTGGTCCCGGTCAGCCCGGTGCCGTCGGGGTTGATGCCGCTCTGGTCACCGCTGCTGTCCGACAGGTTCGTGACGATCTGGGTCCACGAGGATCCGCCGTTCGAGGATGCCTCGAGGAAAGCATAATCCCAGTCCTCTTCCGTGTCGTAGCGGACCTTGGCGGTCAACGCGCCACCAGCACTGACCGTCCTGGTCATGGTGTTGTCGAGGTTGTCGCCGGCGCCGCTGTAGAAGTAGCTGGTCCCGCAGCCGTCGCACGGAGCGCCGAGGTCCAGCGGCACGACCCGATCGGGCAGGACGACGAAGACGCCCTGGGCCTGCTTGGTGTTGGACACGCTGGGTCCCATGCGATGGGACGACGGCGCTCCGGCAAACGCGACCTCATAGTTGAGCCAGCCCAGCTGGAGCTTCTCCCAGTTACCCATGTGGGTGGGCTTGGATCCGATACCGTCCTCGGCTCGACCGGTCCCGGTGTTGGAGCCCGAACTCATGAGCGTCCAGAAGCCGGTCGAGTTCTCCGCACCGCCGGTGTTGCCCGACGTGTCGTACAGGTCCGGCAGATCTAGGTCATGGGCGAATTCGTGGGCGAACACGCCCACGCCGCCGTCCTCCGGCTCGATGGTGTAGTCGCCGATCCAGTAGTCCGAGTCGCCGATCTGCACACCGCCGAAGTCGGCGATAGTCGAACCCGTTCCATCGGGGCCGTCGGAACCGAAGTATGCGTACCAGCGGTGGCTCCAGATGGCGTCCTCGCCCAGTGCGCCGCCGCCGCCCTCCTCACCGGAACCGGCGTGGACGGACTGGAAATGATCGATATAGCCGTCGCGCTCGTTGAAGTTGCCGTCGCCGTCGTAGTCGTAGCGGTCCCAGATGTCGTAGTCGGCCAGATAGTCGTTGAGCGCGGCCGTATCGGCAAAGCTTGTCGCGAACGCGTCGATCGAATCGTTCACGAAGCGCCAAGTGTCCTGGCAGACGATACCGCCGCAGTAATTCGAGCCGTAGCTCGGGGCGTTGTATGGCACCTGGACCCATGGCGACACATCGCCATTGACCGTGTAGCGCCCGGACGACTGCTCTTTGTAGTAATTGCGCATCGTGATCGCACCGGGGGTCTCGTCGAACAGCAGCCGCTCGTAGTGCGACTCACTGAAATCCGGTTCCCAGATGCTGCTGTTGTCCACGCTGCGATCCGGCTCCGGAATCTGGTTGTGGAGCGGACCCGCGGTCCCGCCATGACCGCCATGGTGGGTCGTGGCCAAGGCCGGACCGAACTCACCCAGGATGGTCAGGATCGAGTCCTCACCCTCGCGCGCGAGCTCTACGTACTGACCCTTGGCCAGCTTGACGACCTTGTTCGCGCCTACGCCCTTGGCCTGGCCCTTGAGGACCTTCTGGATGGCCGTCTGGCGTTCCGCGTTCTGCTTCTCCGACCGCGGGTTCTTGAGGTTGTCAGACTTGGGAGCCTCGGCTCCATCTCCCTTGGGGCTGGCCGCCGTGGCGGTCCCGGCCAGGGACAACACGAGCGACGCGGCCGTCAGGGCCGTCAGGATTCTCCGGATCTTCAACGTTGATGCCTCCACTGCACACAAGCGCGATACGGGTGCATATCTGGCCGTCGCGCGCATGACGCGACGGAACGACTTCGTGGATCGGGTCCGACCTGATCCTCGGCTCGTCAGGGCCGAAGATCACGTGCGTCACGACGCCGCGGAAGGGTTCGTCCGCGGCCGACTATCAGTGCAGGGGACGGTACGATGCGTGCCACAATCGGTCAACTGGTGCCCGGCTCGAGGGGCCATCTCCCGGTGCGCCCGGTCAACAAGACCCGTCCACGGCGGGCGTTCTACCGTCCCAGCTTGTCGACCAGCTCCCGGACGGACGCGGCGGACGCGTCGAAGGCGATCTGTTCCTCCGGCGTCAGCTCGATCTCGAAGATGCGCTCCATACCGTTGGCGCCCAGCACCACCGGCACTCCGACGAACAAGCCACTGGTCTTGAACTCGCCCTGAAGCAGCACGGCGCACGGCAGGACGCGCTTGCGATCGAGCAGGA